>CAZQEN010000012.1:0-45108 GCA_964591605.1 uncultured Planctomycetales bacterium | reverse complement strand
CCCGGTTGGGGGCGCGGTCTCGGTCGGCTCTCCGGCGGCCGGCTCTCCCATGTTAGAATGTATAGACGTGTCCGGCACCATGGCTCAACCGCGCTGCGTCGAGGCGTTGCTTCGTGCGGTGAAAGATCTCCGCGAGGCCGCCCGGAAGTCCTGCGAAAAGCGGGTATCCGAGAAGGATTACACCCGGCCGGACGGCCTGCTGAGCGCGTGGAACTTCGCCGCCTATCTGGGCATCCGTCGAACCGACATCCGCGAGCTCCAGCGCGACCTGCACCGCCTGGGTCTCAGCTCGCTGGGCCGCATTGAAACCCACGCTTTGAACTCGCTGGAATCGGTGTGCGGCCTGCTCGGACGCCTTGCCAATGAGCCGCCGCTCACCCCCGATCCGCGGGCGATCAGCTACGACGAGGGGGAGGAGATCCTGGCCCGAAGAACCCGGGCCCTGCTCGGGCCCAAACCGCCCGGCCGTTCGTCCCGAATCATGGTGACGCTGCCCGCTGAGGCGGCCGAGCACTACGAGCTCGTCCGCGGCCTGATGGCGGCCGGCATGGAGATCGTGCGAGTCAACTGCGCCCACGATGCCCCCGACCTCTGGTTGGCCATGGCACAGCACGCACGCCGCGCCGCGCAGGAACTCCGCCGGACCTGCACGATCCTCTGCGATCTGCCCGGCCCGAAGCTCCGGACGGGATCTCTCGAGTCGGGACCGGCTGTCGTCCGCTGGCACGCGTTCAAGAACGCGTACGGCGACGTCATTGAGCCGGCGCGGATCTGGCTGAGTGCCGGGATGCCGCCGCCGGGCCTCGCCCACGCCGCGTTGCCCGTCGACGCCGGGTTCCTGGCACAGCTCCAGCCGGGGGACGAGGTGCACTTCCGCGACTATCAGGACCGCAGCCGCTGGGTGGTGGTGCAGGAGGTCATGGACGGCGGCGCCTGGGTCGAGGGAGCCCGCGGCGCGTTCATGGTGGAGGGCATCCCACTGACGGCGAAGCGCGACGGGCGGGACCTGCCGGTGGTCGGCTGCGTTCAGGCCCTGCCTGCCACGCCCTCCGAAATCCTCGTCAGTACGGGCGACACCATCATGCTCCGACCGGGCAACCAGCAGAGCCGGCCGGCCCAGTGCGACGAACAAGGCGGCCCCGTGACGCCTGCGCAGGTGCACTGCCCGGTGCCCGAAGTCTTCCGCGATGCCCGGCCCGGCCAGCGGGTGTTCTTCGACGACGGCAAGGTTGCCGCGGTCATCGAAAGCGTCCGCCCCGAGGCCATCCAGTTGCGCGTGACCTGGACCCGGTCCAATCGGGCACGACTGGGCGAAGACAAGGGCATCAACCTGCCCGACACGCTTCTGGCCGGGCCGCCGCTCACTGCTGACGATCTGGGCGCGCTGGACTTCGTTGCAGCGCACGCAAACGAGGTTGACGTCGTCGGCGTCTCGTTCCTTCGCTCCGCGCAGGATGTCATCGCCCTGCACCAGGCGCTGGATGCCCGCGGGCTGAACGTTGGCGTGCTGCTCAAGATCGAAACGGCTACCGCGTTCCGCAATCTCCCCGGCATCATCCTGAACGGCCTGCAGCGCGACCGGGTGGGCGTCATGATTGCCCGCGGCGATCTGGGCGTGGAGGTCGGCTTCGAGCGCATGGCCGAGTTGCAGGAGGAGATCGCCTCGCTGTGTGCCGCCGCCCATCTGCCCGTGGTCTGGGCGACGCAGGTCCTGGATAACCTGGCGAAGAAGGGCATGCCGTCGAGGGCGGAAGTGAGCGACGTGGTTCTGGCCGCGCGCACGCAGTGCGTGATGCTCAACAAGGGCCCGCACGTGGTCGCGGCCGTGCGGTTCCTGACGGACGTTCTCGAGCGGATGGAGGGCCACCAGGACAAGCACTTTCGCCTGCTCCGCGCCCTGAGCGTGGCGCAGAGCTGACGGTCCGATGCCGGCGCGAATCACCGCTCCGCAGGTGCAGCGTCACTCGTACCGCCCGTAATCGTGGGCCGCCTGGTACATCGCCTCCAGATTGGCCAGCACGCGATCGGGCAGTGGAATCACGAACGGCGCCGCCGTGGGCAGGAGCACGAAGCCGCCACCCGGTCCGCCGGCCTCGATGGCGTCGCGCACCTGCCGGCGGACGTCGTCCGGACCGGCCGTCTCGATCGTGTGGGCCTGGATGGCGCCCATGAGGCACATCCGCGAGCCGATCCGGCGTTTGACCTCCGCGAGGGTCACGTCGGCGGTGGACATGGGCAGCGTCTCGAGCGGTTCGACCGCGTCCGCGCCGGTGTCGGCGATCATCTCCAGGATGTCCGCGAGCCGGCCGTGACAGTGGATCACGCTGAAGTTGCCGGTCTCGTGGATCAGCCGGGTGGCCTCGCGGTCGCGCTGGACCACGTACCGCGGGAAGTAGACGTGCGGATTCATGAGCGGTGCGCCGCAGTACTCCGGCCCCCAGAGGCGAAACGCCGCGTTCTGGACGACGGCCCCGATCGCCCGGATCGCGGCGAGCACCTGGCTCTGGGCCTTGTCGAGCAGCAGGCGGATAGGCGCGTCGTCGTCGTAGCAGCGCAGGATGAAGTCCTCGAAGTCGAAGAGGCCGACCACGTGCCCGAGCGCATCGCCGAGGCTGAAGCAGAGCACGCCGCCATCCCCCACGCGGCGCTGCAGGTCGCGGAGGCGCTGCGCGTCGATGGCGGGGGGCGAATCGGGCATGGAGAGCACGCGCTCGATGTCTTCGTCGCTCTTGATGAGCGGTTCGATCTGCCACCAGGTCATCTGCTCCGGATCGCGGCGTGAGACGGCGCGGAGCGGGCCGCGCGGCGTCTGCAGCTCCGTGGTGCGGACGATGCTCTCGCCGGAACGTCGCTCCTGACCGCGGGCCATGTTCGGATCGCCGATGAGCACCGGCGCCTCGACCGGCGCGAAGACGAAGCTGTCGCCGAGGCGGCGTTCGAGCTCGATGAGCGGCGCGTAGGACGGCTCGTGGTTTGCCCAGTCGTCGTTGAAGGGAGAATGCTCGTAGAGCGTGACCGGAACGCGATCCGGCGTGCCGCGGCGCAGTGCCGCCAGCAGCCGGTCCCGCGAGGTCATCCCACGGCATCCGGCGGTCGGCGTCACCCTGCCCCCTCGGCCCCCTCCACCACCTCGTCACTCAGGTAGCGTTCGATGTGGCGATCGAGATCCGACAGGCCGCCGGCGCAGCTCGCCGCTTCGACCCGCTCGACCATCTCGTCGGCCCAGTCTTCCTCTTCGGTCTGTTCAGCGATGAACCACTGGAGGAGAACCTGGGCGGCGTAGTCTTCCTCCTGGCCCGCGACCTTGTACGCGGCGTGGATGCCGGCCGTGTTGGCCTGCTCCATCGCCTGGGCCTGTCGGGCCACGTCCATGAGTGACTTGAACTTGCCCTTGGGCGCGGGGATCGCCGCCAGCTCGGGCAGCACGCCGCGGCTCAGCAGATGCGTGCTCAGCTTGCGGGCGTGGACGCGTTCCTCGGCCGACTGCTTGTAGAAGTAGCGGGCGAAGCCCTTGAAGTTCTTGTCCTCGCACCACAGGGCGAGGGCCTCGTAACCATGCGAGGCCGACAACTCGTGATTGAGCTGCCGCTGCAGTTCTGCCAGCACGGCGGGTTTCACGGCAACACCGGGCATGCAACAACCTCCGGGTAAACTCGGTTCGATACCGACACAACAGCATAACCGGACAGACCCCGCGGGTCATCCCTTCGGCCCGTCGCCTGAGGGTCCGGGGTGCATCCGGAGCTCAGTGGCAGACGAGTGGAATGGGTCCCGGCGCGCCGGGACATCCCCGATCGCGGATGCCCATCGCCCGTGACCTACTCGCACGGGCAGCGAGTACGCTGCCCATGCCACCCGAGAAACATGCCCCTGTATTTCGGACGCACCCGAAGGTCCGTGACAGCTTGGGTGGGGTGGGCAGCTTCGGCTTCGCTGAGCGAAGCCGAAGCTGCCCGTGTGGGCCTCCCCGCGGGCGTCGATTGCCCCCATAATGACAGGGCATTGAGGAGGACAGGACATGCGGATCGTCGTCATCGGCGGAACGGGCCACGTCGGGACCTACCTGGTGCCGAGGCTGGTGGAAGGCCGGCACGAGGTCATCGTGATCAGTCGCGCTCAGCGCGAGCCCTATCAGCCTCACGCGGCATGGGATGGCGCTGAGCGGATGGCGCTGGATCGCGCCACGGAAGAGGCCGCCGGGCGATTCGGGGGCAGGATCCGCGAGCTGTGTCCCGACGTCGTGATCGACATGATCTGCTTCACGCTCGAGAGCGCCCGGCACCTGGCGGAGGCGCTGCGGGGCCGCGTCGGACACCTGCTGCACTGCGGCACGATCTGGGTCCACGGGCCCAGCGTCCAGGTCCCGACCACGGAGACGCAGCCGCGCCGGCCGTTCGGCGATTACGGCATCCGCAAGGCGCAGATCGAGGCGTACCTGCTGAAAGAGGCACAGGAGGGCCGGCTTCCCGTCACGATACTTCATCCCGGCCACATCGTGGGCCGCGGGTGGCTGCCGCTCAATCCGGCCGGACACTTCGACGTGGGCGTGTTTGAGCGGCTGGCCCGCGGCGACGAATTGGCCCTGCCCAACCTGGGGATGGAGACGGTTCACCACGTTCATGCCGACGACGTGGCGCAGGCGTTCGAGAGGGCGGTCACCCACCGGGACCGCGCGCTGGGCGAGAGCTTCCACGTGGTCTCGGCGGCCGCGCTGACGCTCCGCGGCTATGCCGAGGAGGTGGCCCGCCGGTTCGGGCGGGAAGCGAGGCTGCGGTATCTGCCATGGGATCAATGGCGAACCACGGTGTCCGGGACGGAGGCCGCCTGCACGTGGGATCACATCGCGCACAGCCCGAATTGCAGCATCGCGAAAGCGGAGAAGCTTCTGGAGTACCAGCCCCGCTACACGTCGCTGGACGCGGTCTTCGACTCGCTGGATTGGCTGATCGCCGCCGGCCGGCTGAAGGTCTGATGCGGCTTTCGGCTCACAGGGCGGCGGCGGTCTGGCCCGCCGCCGACTCGACGTCTGCCCGCCGCCGACCCAGCCGCAAGTAGAGCGGAGGAAGCAGCAGGAGGTTCATGATCGTCGACGTGGTCAGGCCGCCGAGAATCACGATGGCGAGCGGATGCTCGATCTCGTGACCGGGGCGGTTCCCCGCCACGACGAGCGGGAGCAGGCCCAGGCCGGCGCTCAGGGCGGTCATCAGGATGGGTGAGAGCCGCTCCCCCGCCCCGCGCAGGATGAGGGCCGTGCCGAAGGGCTCGCCCTCGACGCGCTCGAGATGCTGGAAGTGGCTCACCAGCATGATCCCGTTCCGGGCGGCGATGCCCAGGACGGTGACAAAGCCCACGAGCGAGCCGAGTGAGAGGACCCCGCCCGACAGGAACGCCGCCGCGACCCCGCCGATAAGGGCAAAAGGAAGCGTCAGGAATACAAGGAGGGCCAGCCGCGTCGAGCCGAAGTCCATCTGCAACAGCAGGAAGATCCCGATGAGCGAGAACGCCGAATAGGTGATCAGGCGGCGCTGCGATTCCCGGCGTGCCGTGTACTCACCCAGGAATTCGGGGTGGTACTCGCGTTCGAACGGGAGGGCCTTTACCTTTGCCTCAATCTCGCGGGCGACGCTGCCCAGGTCGCGGCCCTTGACATTGCAGGTCACATCGAGACGGCGGGAGGCGCCTTCGCGCTTGATCTCGTTGGGCGCGGGTGCGATGCTGATGTCCGCAACGTCGCCGAGCGGAGCGTGCCCGCCTCCGGGCAGATCGATCAGCAGCCGCTGCAGCGACGCAATGTCCTGCCGGCGGGCCGGCCGGCTCCAGACCACCACGTCGAACACCTTCTGGGCCTCGTAGACCTCGCCCACCTTGGTTCCTTTGACCAGCGTGCTGACCGCCTTGCGCACGTCGGCGGGCGTGAGGCCCAGGAGGGTGGCCGCTTCCGGCTTCATCCGGACGATCACCTGGGGTACGAGCACCTGAGGCTCGACCTTGAGATCGGCGACGCCCGGCACGTCCGCGATGGCTTTCGCCGCGCGCTGGCCCTGGTCGCGGAGAACGGCCATGTCGGGGCCGAACAGACGCACCACAATCGTCGCGCTGGCTCCCGTAAGGACTTCCTTGATCCGTTCCTTCAGGTACGTGAGCACGTCCCGGTACAGGCCCGGGTAACCGTCCACAACCTCCTGGATACGGCCGAGCGTGCTCGCGTAATCCACGTTCGGGTCGATGCTGATCCAGAGTTCCGTGAAGTTGGGACCGACCACTTCGTCGGCGACTTCCGCGCGCCCGATGTGCGAGCCGAAGTTCCTCACGCCGGGTATGGCTCTCAGCTCCCTGCTGACCTGGACGGTGATCCGGTTCATCGCATGGAGCGAGGTGCCCGGTTTCTCGACCCAGTGCATCAGGAAATCACGTTCCTTGAAGTTCGGCAGGAACTCCTCTCCAAGCTGCGGGACTGCCGCCGCGGTGAGCACGAGCGACACGACGATGAGGATGATCACCATGCCGGGGCGATGGACGAATCGCAGCAGAACGCTCGTGTAAAGGCGTTTGAGCACGCGGACCAGCGGGGAATCCTTCTCGTGGAGCCGGCCGCGGGGCAGCAGAATCAGCGAAAGCGCGGGCGTCACCGTCAGCGCGATCAGCAGCGACGTCAGGATGGCCAGAATGTAGGACGTGGCGAGCGGGCGGAAGAACGTGCCGGCCAGGCCGCCGAGAAAGTAAATCGGCAGGAACACCAGAATGACGATGAGCGTGGCGTAGACCACCGCGCTGCGGACCTCCAGGGAGGCATCAAGAACAACGCGGAAGTGGCTGATGGGCTCGGAGGCCAGCCGGTTCAGCCGCAGGCGGCGGGCGATGTTCTCCACGTCGATGATGGCGTCGTCGACGACTTCGCCCACCGCGATGACGAGCCCGGCGAGAGTCATCGTGTTGATCGTGCCGCCGCGCAGGTAAAGCACGATGGCCGCCCCCAGCAAGGACAGCGGGATGGCGGTCATGCTGATGAGTGCGGTTCGCCACTCGAAGAGGAACAGCACCAGGATCACCGCCACGAGGATGCAGCCCAGGAGCATGGCGCGGCCCAGGTTGTGCAGCGAATCCTGGATGAACGTCGCCGGTCGGAAGATGGTCGAATCGATATCGACATCCTTGAGGCCGGGGCGCAGTGCCTCGAGCGCGGCCTCGACGCCGTGGGTGACATCCAGCGTGTTGCCCCAGGGCTGCTTCTCGACGATCAGCAGCAGGCCCGGCCCATCGTTGATTACCGCGTCCCCGATCGGCGGCGGATGCCCCGCGACGACCTGGGCGACATCCCCCAGCCGCAGGGGCGAGCCGTTGCGGAACGCGACGACGGTGCGGGCGAGGTCCTCGGGCTCATATACGGAAGAGAGCTGCCGCACGGGCAGCCGCTGGTTGGGCGTATCGATGAATCCGCCGGCCCCCAGAACGGTCGCGTCGCCGGCCGCGCGCACCACCTCATCGAGCGAGACTTCGTGGGCCCGCAGTACGTCGGGGTCGACCAGTACCTGAAGCTGGCGGTCTCGCTGGCCCCAGATGGCCACGTTGGCCACGCCCGGCACGGACATGAGCCGCGGGCGGATCGTCCATTTGGCCAGAATCGTCAGGTCCATCTGTGAGAGTCTGCTCGAAGAGAGGCCAATCTTGAGGGCTCGGCTGGTGGACGACAGGGGGGAGAGAATCACCGGCCGGTGGGCGACGGCCGGAAGCGTCTCCTCGACGACTCCGAGCCGCTCCTGCACGAGTTGCCGCGCCGCCTGAAGGTCTGTTCCCTCTTCGAAGATCAGCACGACTGATGAGAGTCCCAGCACCGATTTGGAACGCATCGTTTTGAGCCAGGAGGTGCCGTTCAGACCGTTCTCCAGGGGAACCGTGATCAGGCTCTCGACTTCCTCGGTCGAGAGACCGGGTGCTTCGGTCTGGATCTCGACCAGAGGGGGGGCGAATTCGGGGAAGACATCGAGCGGGGTGCGGCGCGCCGTCTGGACTCCCGCGACGAGGAGAACGACCGCCAGCGCGACAACCAGGACGCGCATCTCGAGAGCTGTTCTGACCAGCCATTGCAGCATGTCAGGCTTCTGTTACTTGCCCACTCCGAATTCCGTTCCGAACAGCTCAGCCGCGCCGGCAGTGACCACCGGCGTCCCCGGTTGCGGTCCGCGTGAGAGCGCGGCAAGGCCGTCGATGATCTCGCGCACTTCCACGCGCCGGCGCGTGTAGGCGTGGGATTCGGTCTTCACATAGACCCACGAGCCGCCGTGGATATCGTGCACGACCGCCGACCCGGGAACCAGCAACGTTTCAGCAGGTTGCCTGAGGGGGACGCGGACGATGACCTTCTGCTCGGGCTTCCACCGCATACCGGGATTGGGTATTTCAAAGAAGAGGTCGATGCTGGCGGCATTGGGGTTGCCGGCGGGGGCGGCGTCGACCGGCCGGGCTGCCGTCTCTGATGCCCCCTCGGCAGTGCCCAGCAAACGCACCACCGCGCCGCGGGAGGGGTCGACGGCGTCGAGCTCGCCAGAGTAGACGGGCACGCGCAACCAGATCGGATCCGTCGCGATGACGTCCACGAGCGGCGCGCCGGAGGGCACCTCAAGCCCGCCGCGGACGTGCAGGGCGTCGATCACGCCATCCAGCGGGGCATTGATCTCAAGAGCGGGGGCAGACTCCGGCCGCATCTCCAGACGGGTGCTGCGAAGGACCTCCAGCCGGGCCTGGGCCGCCTCGAGCTGGGCCTCGGCCTTGCGGACGGCGGCGAGGGCCTCTTCGTAGGCCTGCTCGCTGCCGGCCTTGTCCCGACGGAGCCGGTCGGCACGATCGAGCTGGATCCGGGCGGCCTGGAGCTGGGCCTCGGTGGTGTGGAGCTGACCTTCGGCTTCGGCCCGGCTGGCGGCCAGGTCGGATCGGGCGCGGGCCAGCGACAGCCGGTCAGAGGGTGAAAGAACTTCCTGCGTGGAGGCGAAAACCGGAGCAAGCTTCAGCAGCGGCTGCTGGCGGCGCACGGCCTGTCCCGGGCGCGGGAGGTCGGCATCGGCGGTGAGCAGCGTGCCGGCGAGCGGCGCGGCGATGCGGATCGAGCCGCCCTGGCGCACGGTCACCGTGCCGCCGAACATCCGGGTGAGCGGGATGGACTTGCGCTCGACGGGGCTGACCGTAATGCCCAGGCGGGTCTCGGCTTCGGGTGTGAGATGGACCGTGGTGAGGTCGGCTTCCTTGACCGGCGCATCGATGCGGGCGGGCGGCTCGCTCTTCTTCACCTCGCGGGACGGATGCCGCTCGCAGCCTGACACAGCCACCATCAGCAGGACGGCGATAACGTGCGGGGTGCTCCGCCTACTCATGGGCTTGCTCCGGTTGGGTCGCGGGCGCATGCGGGAGCCGTCCGCCCACCACGCGCTCCAACTCGACACAGGCCGCTGCGCAGTCGCCCTGGGTCACGACACAGGCGCGCCGCCGGGCGATCAGTGACCGCTGGGCCTCGAGCAGTACGAGGATGCTCTGCGCGCCGGCCGTGAAGACGGTTCGGCTGCCGGCCACGTTGGCCTCGGCAATCGGGATGGCCTCGCGGCGGTAGAACTCGAACTGCTCCCGGGCGGTGCGGAATGCCGACAGGCTCTGCTCGATCTCACTGCGGACGCGGGTGAGCAGCTCCTGGTACTCCCTGCGTCGCTGCCGGACGCGAAAGGCGGCAGTTGCTATCTGGGCCTGATTCTGATCGAAGAGCGGCACCGTCACCTGGAACGCGGGGCCGATGAGGAAGTCAATGAACTGTCGGCGCTCCAGGTCGCGCTGCCCGCGGCTCTGGATGTCCGGCGCGGTCAGCGTGCCGCTGCGGATCGACGAACGGGCCGTGTCGGCCAGCAGGTTGCGAGCCGGCATGGCCCGGCGTTCCGGCCGTTCGGCGGCCAGGCCGATCATGACGCTCGGAAACACGAGCAGCGACTGCCGCACGACCTCATCTTCGGCGGCGAGCACAACCTGCTGCGCGCGGAGAAGGTCCAGACGCTCCGCCTCCGCGCGTTCGACGAGCACATCCACGCTGGCGAGCGCTTCCACCGCGGGCAACGGGTCCAGAAGTATCCGCGGGTATGCGCGAGGGGCGAGCCCCAGGGTCCGCCCCAGCTCGATTTCCGCCGATTCGCGCTGGCGCCGGACGGCGAGGAGCTCCAGGTGCACATCCATCAGCGCGGCGCGGGCCAGGTTCAGGTCGAGCTGGCTCGCCGCACCGTTCCTGACCTGCAGCTCGACGATCTGCGTGGATTCATCCACGCTGCGGACGCTCTCGGCGATGGTCTGCTCCTCCATCTGGCGCGTCCGCAGGCGGTAGTAGCCCGCTTTCACCTCTGCTGCCAGGTCGACGGCGCGCTGCGCGACCGCTGCGATCGTCTGCTCGAGCTTCGCCTGGGCGATCTTGCGCCGGATGGGAATCTGCAGGAGTTGGGCCACCTCCTGCGACAGACCGAAGTCAATCGATATCCGGCCGCCGCCTTCAGGAGCCTTCAGGACGGCGGTCAGAATGGGGTTGGCCAGAAGCCCCGACTGCACGACGTCGGCCCGGGAGATACCGACCTCCTCGAAGAGCGCCTGGAAGCCCGGGTTGTTGAGCAGCGCGATCTCGACGGCCTCCCGGACGCCCAGGCCATCGGCCAGCAGGCTCTCGACGCGGTCGGCCACGACGTCCTGATCCGAAGGCTGATAAGGCCGGGTGGCGGCGGTCCGCTGCGAGATGAGCTCGGTGGTCCGATCGTAGTCGGCAGCAGGATCGACCCGACACGCGCCGATGACGATCAGCCATGCGGTCGTGGCGACAAGAGAGATGCTTCGAGTGGTGCTCGCGGTCACTCCACTGCCTTTCTCCGGGCTGGCTGCGTCTGCGAGCGCGACGGAGCAGGAGGCCACAGCCGTACCAGAGTGTTCTCGCCATGCTGCATGATCACATCGAGCCGGTCACCCAGGCGTGCTTGCGCCCTCTCTAACAATAGCCGGGAGGTCAAAACACCGAGCAGCGTCCTGGGGTAATCAGTGAACGCCAGAAAGTCAACCATGTGATCAGCAGGACGGATCGGCAAGGGCATTCCTGAATACAGCGCAACCCCGAATGCGGGTGAGGGTCCCATGACCAGGAACTCCTCATCAGAGGTTTCGAGGCGAATGCGCTCGCCTAATCCAGCGGTGCTGTACAACTCAGCCAATCTCGGGCCTTCGATCCACGCCGTGTCAACGGCTCCCGCCATGGCCAGCGACGCGATCAGGCCAACTGCGTACAGGATATACCCCTTGCGGATCAGATACACCAGCACTGCTAGGCCGGAGAGCAGGAAGAACGATCTGCGAGCGAGCATGCGCCAGGGCTGAACGTCGAAGGTAAAGTGATTGATTATGGAAAGGGTCGCAATGCCCAGTGCCATGAGAACAGCGGTGCTTAGCAGGATGCACCGAAGTTCACGGCTCTGGAACGGGGATACCAGGAGCAGCTCAAGATGGTATCCCGCGAGAATCGCTGCGGCGGGGAAGGCGGGCAGGACATAAACGGGCAGTTGCGTGCGCGACAACATCAACGGCACGAGACCCAGGCCGAGCCACCACAGGCAGAGGCGCTGGCCGGGATCAAGAGTCGAGTCCCTGCTGTGTCTGACCAGAAGCGTGCGGATTACCGCCGCGATGAACACCGCGGTCCAGGGCAGGAGCCCGGCCAGAAGGACCCCAGGCAGAAGTGCAATCGTCTGCGATCGGCCAAACGTGGACGTCGTCGCTCTCAGGATGTGATGACGATAGAAGAAGTCCTTGAGATACCCTGGAAAGCGCCATTCCATGTAGCCGTACCAGACGCCCGCCGTCAAAAGGATGACCAGCGAACCGAGCAGCAGCTCTGAACGGCGGACGATCTGCCAGCGAGCTCCGCGCCGAACGAGCAGAAAACAGCCAATAGCGCCGCCCGGCAGAAGGACCCCCAGCAGGCCCTTCGTCAGCAGCGCCGCGGCCATGCTGAGATAACCGTAGAGCAGATTCTGGCTGGATGCACCGGCGAAATGCCAGCGGCACCAGTAGAAGATTGCCAGTGTGATGAACAACGTGAACCAGATGTCCATCCGGACGAATCGGCCGGCGATTACCATCATCGCGCTGGAGCCCAGCATGATCGATGATAGGCGGCCCGCCCGATGACCAAACAGCAGCCGTCCGAGCTGATCTACGGTTCCCACGAGAAACGCCGCTCCGATCGCACTGACCAGTCTGGCTGCGAGTTCATTAACGCCAAACACCTTGAATGCGCTGGCCAAGAGCCAGAAGTAGAGAATCGGTTTATCGAAGTATGGTTGGTCCGTCAGCGGGGAGATCGGGAACAGCCAGTTGCCGCTCTTGACCATTTCCTGCGCGATGAGAGCACATCGGGCCTCGTCCGGGTCCATGAGCACCATACGTTGGGCGTTCACGAGATACAGGCTCAAGGCCGCGAGCATGATGATCACCGTTGTGCCGCCCGTTGAGATTCTGGACGGCAGCATCGCACCCGACTTCTGCGTGATGCCAGAAGCAGGGTTCGGCGATTCGCGGGACGGTCCCAAGCATGAGGAAAACAGTTTCACAACTGTGACCGGAGCACTCGTGCCATGATTTCTACGGCCGTCAGTAGCACAACAATGAGCCCTAAAAGAAGATCGGCACCGTTAATCCTGGCGTCGCGCCAGTTGAAACCGCCGGAATGATAGCGCCCTCGAGGAAGCAGGAGCGGTGTCTTCTGAACGTACTTATCGTATTCGGCGCCAAAGCGCTGTCCCAGCCGGATTGTCTCCCAGGCCATCGTCAGGGGATAAAACATCAGGAAGTAAAGGAACGCAGTGGCGAAGTTCATCGGATTTCTCAGGATCAGGCAAAAGCCGAAGGTTATCAGCATGGAACCGAGATAGAGGGGATGCTGGCAAAGTGAATAGACTCCGGTTGTCGACAGGGATTCCTTCTTCTTCAGGACCCCCATAGCGGCAATTCGGAACGCCACCCCTGCTGCAATGAGAGCGGCGCCCGACATGCTCCATACACTGAGCGATTCCAAGAGCACTGGGCGCTCGTGCCGCAGAAGCATACGTACGATGCAAGCCGACGCGAGCAGCAGCCCCACCTTCGTGCGACAACGCTTGGCCGTCACGATCAACAGGCGCCAGCGCGGGTATCGCATGAAGAGGTCATGCCAGTCGATGGCTTTTCCCATCATCCATTGCTGATGTCGACTCGAACTCATCGATGACAAGGCCCGCCTATTCATGTGAACCCCGAACTCTCGTATTGCCTGCAACGACGGATCTTTGAAGCCGTGCCGTTGTGAACTCCTCCATTCTCATTCCGGGAAACTAACAGCAGGATGACGCGAACATGACAAACCCGTCATGAACCAGTCGGTTTGATACGAGCCTGACGGGAGGTTACGATGAATGCTCAACCGGCTTCCCGGTGTTGCAGCCCGAAGTGACAGTATGCGCGTATTGCTGATCGAAGATGAAGCGGGTGTAGCGGCATTCGTTGCGCAGGGCTTGCGAGAATCGTCGTGCGCCGTTGAATGCGCGGTCGATGGCCTCGAAGGGCTGCGGCTGGCTGGTACGCAGCAGTACGACGTGATCGTTCTCGACCTTATGCTGCCAGGCCTGGACGGGTTCTCTCTCCTCCGACGAGTGCGGGAGCAAGGCGCGCAAACACCGGTCATATGCCTCACTGCCCGCGATGCCGTCGAGGACCGCGTGAGGGGCCTCAATCTCGGGGCCGATGACTACCTTCCCAAGCCCTTCAGCTTCTCGGAGCTGTGGGCGCGCATCAACGCACTCCTGCGCCGCGGACCCCGTTTTCTCGATAACCCCATCGTGATTGGTGACCTGTCAGTGAATCTGCTGACACGTGTGGTACAGCGTCGCGGCCGGCGGATCGATCTGTCGCCACGCGAATTCTCGCTGCTCGAGTATATGGCCCGCAATGCCGGCCAGATCCTGTCTCGCACCATGCTTCTCGAGCATGTGTGGGACATGAACCAGGATCCGCTGACAAACGTGATCGATGTTCACATCAACCGTCTCCGCAGGAAGATCGACCACGGCTTCGAGCGTCCGCTGATTCACACCATCCGCGGCGTGGGATACGTGCTGCGGGAGGAACTGGCATGCGAAGCCTCCACACCATCCGCCTGCGACTGACCCTGTGGGGGACGGGGATCAGCCTGCTGGTGTGTCTGCTGGCCTTGACCGTTCTCTACGCTGGTGTCCGGTACTCCCTTTACCGTGAGGTCGACGCTTTTCTCCAGGAGGAGATCCATGAGTTCTACGGTGTGGTACGCGAACATCATGACGATGTGAAGCGGGCGGAAACAGAAATCCGGCTGCATTTGGGCAGCCGATCGCGCGGCGATCTTCGATTTCGAGTGCTCGACGAAACGGGATCAGTGCTGATCAGTAGCGATTCCAACGACCCCGTGCCTCCCACCAGGCTCATCGACAGAATCACCCGCGATGCGCAGACGACTGCGTGTGCAAGCCTCGAACCGCCCGGTGAGCCACCGGTGCGCGTGTGCAGCATGCTGGTTACAGCGCCCGACGGGCGCCGGCAGATCGCCCAGGCGAGTTACTCTCTAGACCGGGTGAACGCCTCGCTGGCCGTCTTGCGTCACGTCGCCGGGATTTCCATGCTGCTCGCCGCCTTGTTGGCGATGGGGGCCGGCAGACTCCTTGCATCGCGCAGTCTGGCGCCCCTGCACCAACTGACATCCACGGCCGAGAGAATCAGCGGGAATCGTCTTTCGGACCGTCTGCCCAGATCGCATAACGAGGACGAGTTCGACCGTCTCGCGGCCGTTCTGAACGAGTTGCTCGACCGGATCGAGCAGTATGTTAAACGCATGCAGCAGTTTGCCGCGGACGCATCACATGAGTTGCGCTCCCCGCTCGCGGCGCTGCGTGGAGCCGCCGAGGTGGCCCTGAGCCGCTGGCGGACGCGCGAGGAGTTCCGACGTGTGGTGGAAGAGAGCATCGAGCACTACGATCGGTTGATCCGGATCGCCGAGGACCTCCTGCTGCTTGCACGTCTCGATGCGGGCGAGGCGGTGATCCTCAAGGAACGGATCGAGCTGCGCCAGGCGGTCGAGGATGTGGTGGACCTCTTTTCGCCGCTCGCGGGTGAGCGAGGCATCCTACTGACGCTGGTGCCGGGCGAAGCGGTCAGCATGGTGGGCGATTCCGGGCGGCTCCGACAGGTGCTCGCCAACCTCCTCGACAATGCAATCAAGTACACGCCTGCGCAGGGCACGGTCGAGGTCTCGCTTTCACGCATCGGTGGCTGCGCTCGGTTGCGGGTTGCCGACTCCGGCGTCGGCATCAGCGTCGAGCATCTCCCCAGGCTGTTTGACCGGTTCTACCGCGTCGATCGCTCACGCTCCCGCACCGGTGTGAATGGAGTCGGACTGGGTCTGGCGATCTGCCGATCGATCGTGGAAGCCCACGCTGGCACATTAAGGGTTGAAAGCCAGCCCGGTAAGGGGACAACCGTCCTGCTGGATCTACCGGTGGAGGTCAACTGATGAACCGTGGCCTCCGTTCGCGCCGGCGTCCGGACCATGCTTTGACCACGCGGACAGAACCGACGGCCGAACCAGAGGGCCGGTTAGGGGCTACGCCTGCGGCGATCACGACGCGCGGGCGGCGATGGCGATGGCTTCCTGGAGGTCGAGCTGCTTCTCGTAGATGGCGCGGCCGATGATGATGCCCAGGATGGGCATGCGGGCCAGGAGGCGCACGTCGTCGATGTCGGTGACGCCGCCGCTGGCGATGACGGGGACGTTGGAGTATTCGGCCAGGGCCCTGATCGAGTCGAGGTTGGGGCCCAGGAGCATGCCGTCGCGGCCGATGTCGGTGTAGATGATCGCGGCCAGGGGCCAGTCGGCGACCTTCTCGGCGACCTGGAGGGCGGTTTCGCGGACCTCCTGGGTCCAGCCGCGGACGGCCAGCCTGCCCTCGCGGGAATCGAGGCCGATGGCGATGCGGTTCTCGCACTCGCGGCGGTGGACGACCTCCTGGAACCACTGCCAGTCTTCGAGGGCCCGGGTGCCGACGACGCAGCGGGCGGCGCCGGCCTCGAGCAGGGAGAGGATCGTCTCGGTGCCCCGGATGCCACCGCCAACCTCTACTTGCAGGTGCGTCTCGCGGATGATGCGTTCGATGGTGGGCAGATTGGCCAGACGGCCTTCGCGCGCGCCGTCGAGATCGACGACGTGCAGCCAGCGGGCGCCGTCGGCCTCGAACTGCCTGGCCATCGCGACGGGGTCGTGAGCGTAGTTGATCTGCCTGGCGTAGTCGCCCTGCAGGAGCCGCACGCACTTGCCGTCACGAATGTCAATCGCGGGAAGGATGTCCATTTTCAGAATTTCCGATGGTCGTTTGTCGATTGCCGATGGTCGCTGGTGCGAGAATCCTTTCTCACGCACTGATCGGCCGCATTATCAGGGCCTCGTCTCAGGCGCTTCTGCCTCGTCGGGTATCGCCGTCGCCTGAATCCGGTTCAGTTTGACGTCGCTGATTTCCATCCAGCGCTCGAAGGGCTGCTCGGAGAGCCGTTCGGCCAGGTCCTGTCCTCCCATTCTCGCATTGATGCGGTAAGTTGCAATGTTGCGCGAGAATTGCATGTTGACGGCGTTGACGCCTTCGAGCTGCTGGAGTTCGCGCCGCATCTGGCTGGCGGCCTTGAAAGCCATCTGCTGCACCTCGAGGGTGAGCTCGCCGCCGGCGGAGATCTGCGTGGCCCACTGGGCCATGACCTGCTGATAGATCGCCTCGACGGCGTGCTGAGCCGCGTTCGACAGGGCCATTTTGCCGGCCTGCGGGCTGAACTCCTTGCGGCCCTGCGCCGCCCCGCGGGTCACGGGGATGCCCTCGCTGGCGAGGAGCTTGCCGGTGTCCGTGTAATAGGCCTTGAGCTGAACGTCGCAGTTGTAGATGGCCAGGGGCACCCCGTAGGCGGAATCCATGCCGGCCGGGTGGGCGTTGGCCGTACCGATGATGAAGATGTGGGCGTCGAAGTCTTTGGCAACGGCCTGGGCCTTCTCGACGTTCCTGTCGCTGGACGCCTCGGCGAGTTCGCGCTGGCGGATGGCCGCGGCGCCGCTCTTCTCGACCAGATCGAAGCCGCTTCTGGTCAGGCGTTTTTCGACGTGCGTCTCCAGAATGCTCTGTTGCTCGACCTGACCGTCGATCTTCTCGACGATCGAGACCATGATTTTCGGCCGGCCGATCTGGTGCAGGACGTTCTGGATCGCCCCCCACGAATCGACAAGGCTGTGCCTCGAGACGCGGGCCCGGATCCTCACCTTGACCGTGCCGCCGATCCCCGGACGCTTCTCCAGGACCTTGAAATCGGTCACGACGCCTTCCGCCCGGGCGATGATCGTGTCGTGCATCAACTGGAAGTCCTGGACGTGGGTTTCCGAGAAAATCTCGTTCTTGCCGGCCTTTTCGAGGGCGGTCCGCAGGGCGACGCGGATGGCATGGTCTTCGGAGGTCGCCTCGCCTTCGGCGTCCACCTCGATCCAATCGTCGGGGCGCGGCGGGGGGGGCTGCCCCGGCCGGCCTGCGGGCGGCGGAGCCTGTGGACCCGGCGGGGGGGGCTGCGGACCGGCCGGCGGGGGTGCGCCCGGCGCCAGGGCCGCCTCCGGCCGGGGGGGCGAGGGTGGCTGGCCCGGCACTTGTGCCCACCCGGCCGTCGCCGCAAGCAGACAGGTCCAGACCGCGAGCTGTCGGGTCATATCCGGGAAGGGCATGGGATCTCCTGTGAAAGCGGCGGTCATCCCACCAGACCCCCTGATTCTGCGCAAGGATAGGGGCGGGTCAAGCTTGACGGGATTCCGCCCCTGCGGCTGGGGACGATTGGGCCAGGCCGCCCCGGCGCGCTGAGGGTGCCGATGGGCAGGGCTGGCGAGAATGCGATTCGCTGAAGAAGAGGAACAGCGGGTGTACAGGGTGGGTTTGAGAGCAGCAGAATGTCTCGCCAGGTCCCCCGCTCGACGAGGTGGCCGCTGGCGATGAGAATGGGCATAAATGATCCCACCCTTCGATGACTCCGGCTACCTTTCGCCCGGTATCCATCCGGCCACTTTGGAGGAGATTGCGGCGCGTTTCGGAAGCGCGACTGAGTTGCGACGCGTGCAAATGGAGTCGATTCGCTGGATGGTTGACCTGGCCCGGCGGGCTGGCGTTCGTCGGATCGTTTTGAACGGCAGCTTTGTCACGGATATAATGGAGCCTAATGACGTGGATTGCGTGCTGTTGGCCTCGCCGACGCTCAAGGATGAGGCCGCCGAAGAGCAGCTTCAGGGAGTCCTGCCTTACCTGGACATCGATTTGGTCAGGCCGGACGATTTCGACTACCTGGTGAATCGGTTCTTCGCTTTCGATCGACTCCAGGGGGTTAAGGGCATGATCGAGGTGATCCTGTGACGCTGCAAAACGATGCAGAACTGCAGAACACACGCGAGAAGCTAAGCGAGCTTGAGGAGCGGTACGCGGCCCTGCAGTGTGGGGCTGAGCCGGACGCACGCCTGCGAATGCTGTCGATGAAGTCGCTCCAGAATCTCATCCAGCAACTCAAGGAAGAAATCGCACACTATGAGGCTCGTCAGCCGGCGGAGCGGTGAGCAGGGTGCTCCAGGAGTCTCTCCATGTTGCTCAATGCTTCCACGCCAGCCGAGGATTCTTCAGACCTGCAAAAAGAATATCTCAATAGCAGGAAACAAGTCCGACTCCTGACCGGGAGGCCGTTGGACCTGGCCGTAGAGTGAGCTGCTGACGACCAGGGCGTCAATACCGTTTTCGGTGAGACCGTTTTGACTGTTTGCGCTAGCCGCGGACTTCAGGGCGGGCGCTACTCACGAGTTCAAGAGCCAGGCGCGCGGCGCCCTGGGCGGCGCTGGATGGGCCGAGGCTGGCGATGACGGCGGCGAGGTCGTGTTTCATGCGCTCGCGGCGGGGGGTGTTGGCGAGGAGGTCGAGGGCCTGGGCGGCGAAGGGGGCGAGGGCGGCTGGCCCGGCACTTGTGCCCACCCGGCCGTCGCCGCAAGCAGACAGGTCCAGACCGCGAGCTGTCGGGTCATATCCGGGAAGGGCATGGGATCTCCTGTGAAAGCGGCGGTCATCCCACCAGACCCCCTGATTCTGCGCAAGGATAGGGGCGGGTCAAGCTTGACGGGATTCCGCCCCTGCGGCTGGGGACGATTGGGCCAGGCCGCCCCGGCGCGCTGAGGGTGCCGATGGGCAGGGCTGGCGAGAATGCGATTCGCTGAAGAAGAGGAACAGCGGGTGTACAGGGTGGGTTTGAGAGCAGCAGAATGTCTCGCCAGGTCCCCCGCTCGACGAGGTGGCCGCTGGCGATGAGAATGGGCATAAATGATCCCACCCTTCGATGACTCCGGCTACCTTTCGCCCGGTATCCATCCGGCCACTTTGGAGGAGATTGCGGCGCGTTTCGGAAGCGCGACTGAGTTGCGACGCGTGCAAATGGAGTCGATTCGCTGGATGGTTGACCTGGCCCGGCGGGCTGGCGTTCGTCGGATCGTTTTGAACGGCAGCTTTGTCACGGATATAATGGAGCCTAATGACGTGGATTGCGTGCTGTTGGCCTCGCCGACGCTCAAGGATGAGGCCGCCGAAGAGCAGCTTCAGGGAGTCCTGCCTTACCTGGACATCGATTTGGTCAGGCCGGACGATTTCGACTACCTGGTGAATCGGTTCTTCGCTTTCGATCGACTCCAGGGGGTTAAGGGCATGATCGAGGTGATCCTGTGACGCTGCAAAACGATGCAGAACTGCAGAACACACGCGAGAAGCTAAGCGAGCTTGAGGAGCGGTACGCGGCCCTGCAGTGTGGGGCTGAGCCGGACGCACGCCTGCGAATGCTGTCGATGAAGTCGCTCCAGAATCTCATCCAGCAACTCAAGGAAGAAATCGCACACTATGAGGCTCGTCAGCCGGCGGAGCGGTGAGCAGGGTGCTCCAGGAGTCTCTCCATGTTGCTCAATGCTTCCACGCCAGCCGAGGATTCTTCAGACCTGCAAAAAGAATATCTCAATAGCAGGAAACAAGTCCGACTCCTGACCGGGAGGCCGTTGGACCTGGCCGTAGAGTGAGCTGCTGACGACCAGGGCGTCAATACCGTTTTCGGTGAGACCGTTTTGACTGTTTGCGCTAGCCGCGGACTTCAGGGCGGGCGCTACTCACGAGTTCAAGAGCCAGGCGCGCGGCGCCCTGGGCGGCGCTGGATGGGCCGAGGCTGGCGATGACGGCGGCGAGGTCGTGTTTCATGCGCTCGCGGCGGGGGGTGTTGGCGAGGAGGTCGAGCGCCTCGGCGGCGATGGGGGCGGTGGAGGTGTAGTAGGGCATGAACTCGGGGACGATGGCCCGGCCGGCCAGGATGTTGACGAGCGAGAGATGGGGTGTCTGGATGAGGAAGCGACCAACCAGGCGGTAGCCCCACTTCGAGCCGTTGTACATGACGACCATGGGCACGCCGTAATACGCCACCTCCAGCGTGGCCGTGCCCGAGGCGCACAGGGCCAGATCGGCGGCGGAGAGGATTTCGGCGTTGCGGTCGATTTCGACGCGGGCCCGGAGGGGGGCGCGTTCCAACGTCGCCGGGCCGGGAGGTGCGGCGATGTCGGGGCCTTCGGGGGCGGAGGTGGTGGTTGACGTGGCCGGGCAGGGACGCCCGGCGTTACAGCGCTCGAGGGCCGCGGTGATGGTCTGGGCAGCGGCGGGGTTGGCGGCGGCGAAGAGAAAGGCGGCGCGGGGGTGCTGCTGGGCGATCTGTCGGGCGACCTCGATCTGACCGGGAAGGACTTCGCTGACGACATGCCGTCTGGAGCCGGGGAGGCAGGCGATGATCGGCATGCCGAGGTTCTGGTATTCCCGCACGCGGGCCGGGTCGATGCGTCGGGACTGAAGCTGTTCGACGAGCGGGTGGCCGACGAAGGTCGCATCGACGCCGCGCTGACGGAAATACGCCTCCTCGAACGGAAGGATCGCGGCGACGTGGTCCACGCGGGCGCGGAGGCGGCGGATTCGCCACGGGGCCCAGGCCCAGAGCTGTGGGGCGATGTAGTAGAGCACGGGAAGGCCGGCGCGTTTAAGTATTTTGGCCATCGGAAGATGGAGCGTGGGCGAATCCACCACGATCGCCAGGGCGGGGGGATTGCAGGCCATCTCGCGGCGGATACGGTGGAGGAGCCGCCACGCATGGCCGGCGAGGCCGACCGCACCGAGGAGCATGGCCGAGCGGTCGGTGAGGTCGTCGATGGGCTCGCAGCCGGCGGCCTGCATGCGCGGGCCGGCAACGCCGTAGAAATGGGCCTGCGGCGACTGTTCGCGGATCCGTTGGATGAGTTCGGCCGCGTGCTGGTCGCCGCTGGGCTCGGCGGCGGAGATGAAGATCCGCAGGGGCAGTGCGGGTGGGGGGGGTGAGCGGTGGAGATTCTGGGCGTTCACGCGGTTGGTATAACCGGCCAGGGGCGGTGTGGGTAGAGGTTGGGGTTGACCCGGCACAGGCGAGACGCCTGTGCCACACCCACCGCGGGCGGGACGCCTGAGCCACACCCGGGACCCGTGGGGAGGTCCACACGGGCAGCTTCGGCTTCGCTCAGCGAAGCCGAAGCTGCCCATGCCACCCCGCCCAAGCTGTCACGGACCCGACGCGGCGCCGCGGGACGGCCGCGCTTGGCATTGGGGAGGGGCTTGGGGTAGAATGACACGTCCTGTATCGCCCGACCGCTTATCGTGTATTCGATACTGGCTGAGGGTGAGCCTGCCGTATTGCGCAGGTGAGGATGACTGTCGCGGTATTGGACCGCAGCTCCCGCAAGCAGCGACGGCCCTGCTGAGCGGGGGGGCTTGTGAGCTTTGTGCCGGTGGAGGTGTCGTTTGGCGTCTGAGCTCGTGAAGAATCTGATCGACGCAGGGGTTCACTTCGGCCATCGGAGCAGCCGGTGGAACCCCAAGATGCAGCCCTATATCTTCGGCAAGCGGAACCTGATTCACATCATCGACATCCGAGAGACGGTCAAGGGGATTCTGCGCGCCAAGAAGTTCCTGGCGGACGTGGTGGGCAAGAACCAGGATGTTCTGTTCGTGGGGACGAAGCGGCAGGCCCGGAATGCGGTGCAGTTCAACGCACAACGGACGGGGATGCACTACGTGTCGGAGCGGTGGCTGGGCGGGACGCTCACGAACTTCCGGACGATCCGCTCGCGGCTGGCCCGGCTGGAAGAGCTGGAGGCGATCGAAGCGGCGGGCATGGAGCAGGCGTACAGCAAGAAGATGGTCTCGACGCTCACGCGCGAGCTGCGCAAGATCAAGCGCAATCTCGAGGGCATTCGGCGGATGACCAGGCTGCCGGGTGCCCTTGTTCTTGTGGACGTGAAGCGCGAGCACATCGCGGCCAAGGAGGCGCGCAAGCTTCAGATCCCGGTCGTGGGGGTCATCGACACGGACTCGGATCCGGACATGGTGGATATCCCGATCCCGGCGAACGACGATGCGATGCGTGCGATCGAGCTGATCATCGGGACGCTGGCGGACGCGATCGAGGAAGGCAAGCGGGCCCGGCCCGAAGACAAGGGTGAGGAAGGCGCGGGCGGACCGGCTCCGTCCGGACCGCGCGGTCCGCGCGGACGGCGCTCGACGCGGGCGACGGCGCGGGCGAGCGATGAACCCGCTCCTCCCGCCGATGAGAGCCACTCTCCGGAACCGGCGGGCGCCGGGGCGGCAGAGTATCCCCCGGCCGGCTCGGCGATGGCCCCCGCGCCGGTATGATCGCCTCGCGAAGACAACACTGAAGCGCACTGTGACAATCCGGAATCGATCGGTCTCGCGGCGGTTGGAGTCTGCTTCAACCGCTGCTGGTTTCTACAGGAGTTGATGCGGGCATGGCAGAGATCACGGCAGCGATGGTCAAGGATCTTCGGGAGCGCAGCGGGCTCCCCATGATGGACTGCAAGCAGGCACTCACCGAGACGCAGGGCGACATGCAGGCGGCGCTGGACCTTCTGCGCAAGAAGGGCAAGGCGGCCGCCGAGAAGAAGGAAGGCCGGGCGACGGGGGAAGGGCGGATCGGCAAGTTCCGCGACGGCCGGCAGGCGGCGCTGGTGGAAGTGATGTGCGAGACGGCGCCGGTGGCGAAGAACCCGATCTTCATCGAGCTGGCCGACGGGCTGGCGCAGAAGGCGGCGGGCGCGAACATCAGCGATTCCGCGGCGCTCGCGGGGGCGGCGTCGGAACTGGTCCACGATGCCATCAACCGCCTGCGGGAGAACATGCAGGTGGGACGGATCATCCGGGAGACCGGGCGGACGGGCGTGTACGTGCACCACGACGGCAAGAAGGCCGCCCTGGTGGTGGTCGAGGGCTCGGGCGGGGACGACACGCTGCTCTCGGAGATCTGCATGCACATCACGTTCGCCCAGCCCGGGGCGCTGTCGCGCGAGCAGATCCCGGCCGACGCGGTCCAGCACGAAGAGGCGCTGGCCCGTGAGCAGATCCTGGCGTCGGGCAAGCCGGCGAACCTGGTGGACAAGATCCTGGCCGGGAAGATGGACCGCTGGTACGGCGAGCGGGTGCTGCTCGAACAGGCGTTCGTGAAGGAAGAGAAGAAGACGGTCGGGCAGATTGCCAAGGAGGCCGGCTTCACGATCGTGCGGTTCCACTATCTGCAGGTGGGCGGCGGCATCAGCTGTTGATTTTCTGCACTCAGAGCGGCGCGTCGATGCGGCGGGCCAGCTCGCGGGCGATGGCCTCGAGCCGGGTTTCGTCCGTGAGTTTCGAACCGTCCGCCTCCGTCACATAGAACACATCAACGACCTGATCGACGTGGGTGGCGATCTTGGCGGAGTGGATCGACACGCCCAGCTCGAAGAGCGCCTGTGTGATGACATGCAGGAGGCCCTGGCGGTCGTCGGCGAAGACCTCGACGATCGTGAAGCGATCGGAGCTGGTGTTGTCGATGTCCACCTGCGTGGGCTGCCGCTGGATCACCGGTTTTCTGGAGGGCGGGGTAAACCGCCGTCCGAAGAGCGACTCGACGGTTCGCCTGCCGTCGAGCACATCGCGCAGCACGCGCTCGATGCCTTCGCGACGGTGGGGCGGCGGGGGGCCTGAGAAGTCGAGATCGATGGTTTCAAACGTGTCGAGGGCGATGTCGTCGGCGCGGGTCAGAATCTGGGCGGCGAGGATCTGAAAGCCGCAGCCCGCAAGCACGCCGGCGACTTTCGCAAAGAGGCCGGGCTTGTGGCCCTCGCCCGTGACCAGTGTGTACGTGCTGATGCCCGTGTTCGGGTCAAACTGCATGTCCAGCACGAACCGGCCGTTCCTGTGCTGGCGAAGCGCGGAGAGATGCATGCCGATGCGCGAGATGTCCGTGGACAGCAGGTAACCGTCGGGCATCGCGGCGAGCTGGTGCACGAGCCAGTCGGTGTCGAAGGGCGATGACGCGGCCAATTGCCGGCGAATCTCAGCGGCCTGCTTTGCGGCGTTTTGGGCGATGGTCTGCCCGGTGAGCTCCTGCATGGTGCGCGTGTAGAGCTGGCTGAGCAAGGTTTCCTTCCAGCGGGTGAGATTGCCGGGAGAAACGGCCTCGGTATCGACGATCGTGAGGACGAAGAGCTTGGAGAGGGCCTCGGGCGTGTGCACGGCCCGTGCGAACCGGGCGATCGTCTGCGGGTCGGAGATGTCGCGGCGCTGGGAGGTGTGAGCCATGATCAGATGGTGGCGGACGAGAAACACGAGGAGTTCGCGGTCGTGATCGGAAAGGGCGAAGTCGCGGGCCACGCCGGCGGCGAGCTCGGCGCCTTTTTCCGAATGGTCGAGGGTGTAGCCCTTGCCGGCATCATGCAGCAGGATGGCCAGGTGAAGCAGCGCCTTGCGGCGGATCCGGCGGTACGCGGCGCCGACGACATCGCGGTCTTCGCTGCGCCGGACGGCATGTTCCACCGCGCGGAGGGTGTGCTCATCGACGGTGAACCTGTGGTACTGGTTGAACTGAATCAGGCAGCGGGTGTGTTCAAACGCCGGAATGAGCCGGCCGAGAAGGCCGATCTGGTGGAGATCCCTTAGGAGGCGGCCCAGGTCCAGGGGATAATCGAGGATCTGAAGGAACAGCCGGCGGGCTTCGGGTGTGACCCGGGCCAGCGGAACCATCTCGCGGGCGCGCTCCAGCGTTGCCGGATCGATCTCCGCGCCGTGGCAGCGTGCCAGCTCAAAGAGGCGAAGCCATGTTTCCGCGCGGCGTTCGTCGGCGATGGCCCGGCCGCTTCGTGAAAGGCGCAGGTTGCCGTTGCCGATGACGAAACCCGGTTCGATCCGGCGGGGGGGGACCAGGCGGCGCCACGCGGGACGCCTGCCGGCCCACGCGGCACGGGCGAAGCGCAGGGCAATTTCGTGCAGGGAGGTGGTGTGGCGATAGTAGTCCTGCATGAAGCGTTCGACGGGCAGCGACACTTCGGTGTTGGTCCAGCCGAGCCAGCGGGCGATGCGGACCTGCTCGTCGAGGGTGAGCGTGTCCTGAGCGGAGCCGGCCTGGAAGTGCAGTTCATTTCGGATGCGCAGAAGCAGCTCGCGGGTCTGCAGAACCTGCCGGCAGTCGGACTCCGAGAGATGACCGTGGTCGCGGAGCGCGGCCGGATCGGCCAGGCCGTAACGCGTCCGGCCGACCCAGCGGATGAGGTGATATTCGCGCAGGCCGCCGGCGCTCTTCTTGATGTCGGGCTCGAGCAGATAGACGGTGGAATCGGGGTCGCCGACCTGTTCCTTCTGCCGTTCGGCCAGCAGGTGGCCGGCCAAACGGCGGACGGACCTGCGGAGGATCAGTTTTTGGATCCGTGCCTTGAGATCCTTGAAGAGGGTCAGGTTTCCGCGGAGCAGACGCGCCTCGGTGAGCGCGGTCCAGGCGATCAGATCTTCCCGCGCGAACGCGACCGAATCCTGCGGGGTGCGGACGCTCTGTGAGACGCTCAGGCCCGCGTCCCAGAGGAGGCGGACCATCGCGGAAATGAAGCTTTTCAGCAGATGATCGACGGGGCGGGCGGCCAGAAACAGCAGATCGACATCCGAGCAGGGGGCCAGGTCGCCGCGGCCGTATCCGCCGACGGCGACGATGGCCAGCTCGTTGGCGACGCGGTCGCGCCGGCCGGTCTGCGCATCCACCAATTCGTATGCACGGCCGATGACGCGGTCGCACAGCGTGGTCAGCGCGGAACAGACCTGTTCTCCGCTCCCGCCGCGCGCGTGAAAGTCGCGTATCTCTCCGCGGGCGCGGGCGAGCATGCCGCGGAGTTCGAGGGCGGGGCCCAGCACCGGCTCCAGGTTCGGGTGATCGGGTATCTCAGTCAGCTCCATGCCGATGCGTCATCCACAGGTCAATCTGGCTTCGATCTGTTCTTGTTACCCGCGGAGAGCCGAGGGGAACCGCGTTCCAGGGGTCCAGAGAACAGTTCCGAGAGAAAGCCGGTCCGTTACGCCGTCTGGACCATGCTCCGGCCCATGGCAATCATGCGCCGGTGCATCGTAGTCGTTCCCCCTCCTGACGTGAACACGGCAGATGCTCCGGGCTCAAGTCCCCCTGTGGAGTCGGATTGATCGCCAGCGGCAGAAATCCCGCCGGGTCAGGCGTCGAGGCGAACGGCTCATGCGGGCGGTGGGGCGGCCTCAAGGGCGAGTGATGCGTTGATGACGGCTTCCTGGCCGGTTTCGCCGGTGCGGATGCGGAGAGCCTGGGAGAGACTGCTGACGTAGATCTTGCCATCGCCGATCTGGCCGGTCCGGGCGGCGGTGGTGATGGCGCTGACGACGTCGCCCACGAGCGAATCTGCGACTGCGACCTCGATCTTGAGCTTGGGGAGCAGGTCGATCGAGTATTCGGTTCCGCGGAAGTGTTCGGTGTGGCCTTTCTGACGGCCGAAGCCGCTGACTTCACTGACCGTGAGACCCTGGATGCCCAGGCGGGTGAGGGCGGTTTTGACGGCGTCCAGCCTGAACGGCTTGATGATGGCTTCGACCTTTTTCATGGCATTGAGCCTTCATCATTCAACCCGCTGCCCGGCGCTGGCGACCCGCATTCGTGAGCGCCGGGCACGAGCAGAGCCGGGGCCCCGACCGCGCCAATCCCGGGGGCCCCGGCTCGCGATCACGTATCAGTGGTGCACGGCGGCCATGGGGGCGCGTGCCGGGCTTCGAGGCAGCTCCGAAGTGGGAACATGGGTTGATTCGAGGCGGATCAACTGGAAGTTGGGGTAGCCTTCCATTCCGTGCTCGTCCATGTCGAGGCCGCGGAGCTCCTCTTCGAGGCTGACCCGCAGGCCCATGACGGCCTTGATTCCGTAGAAGAGGGCGAAACCGGTAACCAGGCACCAGGCGCCGACGGCCGCGACGCCGATCAACTGGACCGTGAACTGTTCGAGGCTGCCGCCATCGTAGAATAGGCCGATCTTGGGAGCGGGCGTCATGCCGAACTTGTCGCCCTGCGAGAAGAGCCCGAGAGCGAGCGTTCCCCAGATGCCGTTGGTGAGATGCACTGAAGTTGCACCGACGGGATCATCGATCTTGAGAACGCGGTCGAAGAAGACGACGGAGGCAACGACGAGCACGCCGCCGATGAGGCCGATGAGCAGGGCCGCCGGCGTGCTGACGAACGCGCAGGGTGCGGTGATGGCGACCAGGCCCGCGAGGCAGCCGTTGCCGGCCATGCTGGCATCCCACTTGCCGAACCAGATTTTGCTGGTGAGGAGGGCGCCGATGGTGCCGGTGGCGGCAGCGGCGTTGGTGGTGACCGCGATGTGCGAGATCGCGGCGCCGACGCCCGAGGCCATCATGGAGCTGCCGGGGTTGAAACCGAACCAGCCGAGCCAGAGGATGAAGACGCCCAGGATCATCAGGGGGAAGTTGTGGCCGGGGATGGCATTCACCTTACCGCCGGGGCCGTATTTGCCGATGCGCGGGCCCAAAACGACGGCGCCGCAGAGAGCCAGCCATCCGCCGACGGAGTGGACGACAGTGGAGCCGGCGAAGTCGAAGAACCCTTTGGCCGACAGCCATCCGCTGCCCCAGATCCAGTGGCCCGAGACGGGATAGATGATGGCGCTGATGGCGATGCTGTAGATCATGTAGCAGGAGAATTTCGTGCGCTCGGCCATGGCGCCCGAGACGATGGTGGCGGCGGTGCCAGCAAAAACGAGCTGGAAGATGAACTTGCAGTCGAGGTTGACAGGTGTCCAGCTCAGCGAGCTGAACGTCTCAGGCGTTGATTCCTTCAGGAAGAAACCGCTGGTTCCCATGAAGGCGTTACCCGCGCCGAACATGATGCCGAAGCCGATGGCCCAGAAGAGGACGGAGGCGAAGCAGAAGTCGAGCAGGTTCTTCATGCAGATGTTGACCGTGTTCTTGGCGCGGGTGAGTCCGGTTTCGACGAGGGCGAAGCCGGCCTGCATCCAGAAGACCAGAAACGCGGCGACGAGCACCCAGAGGGTATCCATATCGACGCTGCGGGCCTTGAGGTCGGCGGCGACACTCTCGGCGGTGACCGGCGGCGGGGCGGCGGCATCCTGCGCGAATGCGGCGCGGGCGACGAGCACAAAAGAGACGCTCAGCAACAGGCACAGGACCGGGCGCCGGACGGCCGACCGGGGACGATTCAGTAGAAGATTCATCGCTCAACTCCTCTGTCTCATGGTGCCGGTGAACGCGGAGGTCACCGGCGGTTTTTTCGCGAAATTCCAGTCAGGCGGCCTCTGGACTGAGGCCGGCCAGGCCCGACTTGCCTCACGCTGCACTGGCGGCGGCGCGAGGCGGCGGTGGCTCACAGGGCCGACTCACCTTTCTCGCCGGTGCGGATGCGCATCACCTGGTCGAGATCGGTGACGAAGATCTTCCCGTCGCCGATCTCGCCGGTCCGGGCGGTTCGGGTGATGACGGTCATGACGTCGTCGACGGTGCCGTCCGCGACGACGATTTCAATCTTGACCTTGGGGACGAAATCGACGACGTATTCGGCCCCGCGATAGTGTTCGGTGTGGCCGCGCTGGCGGCCGAAGCCGCGGACCTCGGTGACGGTCAGGCCCTGGATGCCGAGGCGGGTGAGGGCGGACTTGACCTCATCGAGTTTGAACGGCTTGATGATGGCTTCTATCTTCTTCAAGGTGATCTTCTCCTGCACGATGCTGACAACTGGAGGTGATGCACGGGCGTTCCGGATGCTCCGCAGGGCAACGGGAAAGTCCGGTCATCCGCGATCATTTCGACTGCTCACGTTTCGAGGGTTGACGGGCATACCGCCGACGCCGCCGGGGCCGATGCAGAATTCGACGTTTGAAAGCGGAGATCGGAGCCGTTGACGTGCCCGGCTCGGCGGCCAGAGCGTTCCTGATGGGTCCAAGCGATCTGAACGGGCATGAGGCAAAACCTTTCCATGTGGATCCTGCGTGTCATGCGCGCACCGGGGGCGGGCGCGGAATCCACAGTCCGCGCCGGTCAGGGCAGCACGTTGTCCTGTGCCGGGTACGGCCGGTGAGGACAGAGCAAGAGGTGTGCCAGAGGCGGTGGGGCGGTCCGGTGCCTCAGAAGCGGGCGCAGGCGGCGGCGGAATGACTGAGCGGCGGGGCTGGGGCGATCGAAAAGTGGGCAGAAACGGGGGATCTGCCTGTTGCGTGGGCAGTTCCTGGATCAGCGGGTGACGGCCGGCTTCGCGGGGAGCGTGCGGTGTGCGGGCCGCGGGAAAGGATTCCCGCGGGGGT
Organism: uncultured Planctomycetales bacterium; assembly: GCA_964591605.1. Taxonomy (GTDB): domain Bacteria; phylum Planctomycetota; class Phycisphaerae; order UBA1845; family PWPN01; genus CAYLLT01. The sequence goes on along the minus strand of CAZQEN010000012.1, from coordinate 15,296 downwards.
GGGTGCGAGAAGGAACTCTTGCACCAGCGGGCGTGCAGTGCGCGCGGTTCCCGCTGTGTCGTCTGGCGGCGGTCTGAAAAGCCGCTCCTCGTGAGGTGCGGCTGAACAGTTCACAAGTTATTGGAGGGTGGAGAAGGTTTCTTCGCTTTCGTGGGCCATTTCCTGGGCGGGGAGGCGGACGCGGAAGGTGGTGCCCTCGCCGGGGCGGCTGTCGACGACGATGCGGCCGTGATGCTCGCGGACGATCTTGCGGGCGACGGCGAGGCCCAGGCCGGTTCCCCCCTGACCCTTGCTCGAACGGAACGGCTCGAAGATCTGCTCGAGCTTGTCGCGCTCGATGCCGGCGCCGTTATCCGAAATGACAAGATCGGCGATGCCCTCGTCGGTGAGGAAGCGCGTGCTGACGTTGACGACGCCTTTTCCGGGCTGAACGGCATCGATGGCGTTGCTGACGATGTTGAGGGCGACCTGGTGGATTCCGTCGGTGTCGAGCGGGATGGGCGGGAAGGGCTCCTCGAAATCGGTGAGCAGGATGACCTCACGTTCGTCGGCTTTCTTCTGAACGAGGGAGACCGCGTCGGCCACGATCTTGTTGAGATGGGCGGAGACCAGCTTGGGCTCGCGGGTCTTGCTGAAGGCGAGCATATTGGTGGTGAGCTGCAGGATGCGTTCGAGGTTGTGCTCGACGATGCTCCAGCCCTTGCCGAGGGTGGCGACGTTCTCCTGTTTGAAGCCGATCTTCATGAGGTCGGAGCCGCTCTGCATGCCCTGCAGGATGTTCTTGATGTAATGCGAGAGGTAGGCGACGGTCTCGCCGGTGGCAGCGAGGCGGGCGGTCTGCATCTGCTGCTGGACGAGGCGTGCGTTCTGGATGGCCAGGCCGGTCATCTGACCGATGGCGCTCATGAGGCGGAGCTGTTCCTGGGTGTAGGTATGGGCGGCGGCGGCGGAATCGATGTGGATGACGCCCAGGAGCAGGTCGCGGACACAGATGGGTGCGCAGATGACCGAGTGGAGGCCGTAATCGTGAATGCTGTCCTGGCCGGCCTCGGTGGAGAAGCGGTTGTCGGTCATGGCGTTGGTGCAGAGGACGGCGGCCCGGTTATCCAGGACGTACTGGATGATGCGCCGGGAGGTGGTGATCTTCTGCTTTTTCGCGCGGACGCCGCGGCGGTATCGGACGACGTGGGGGATCAGCTCCATGTTCTCGTCGCGCTTCTCGTAGAGCAGGATGAAGCCGCGGTCGATGGGGAGCTCCTCGAGAATGACGTCCATGACGCGTTCGAGGAGGGCGTCAGGGTCGATGATGGCGCCGATGGCGGCGGACAGCTCGGACATGACCTTCCAGGCACGGGCGGCCTCGGCGACTTCGGGGCCGGCGATGATGATGGAATCCTCGCTGGTGACGCTGGAGAGGATGGCGGAGTCCATCATGTCGTTACTGGCGTCGAGGTCGATCATGTCGCGGGGGATTCGCGTGCCGCTGAGCTTCTCGGTGGACTGGTCGCCGGCGTAGACCAGGAGGGTGGCCCCGATCTTGATCTGGTCGCCGTGTTTGAGGCGGACGGGCGATTTGACGCGCACGCCGTTGACATAGGTGCCGTTGGCACTGCGGAGGTCGTCGAGGACCCAGCTTCCGTTGTCGGGGTACATGTGGGCGTGGTGCCGGGAGACGGTGCGGTCGGTGAGGGAAATCTGGTCACTCTCGCGGCCCAGGATGGCAGTCTCATTGAGCGTCCGGAAGGTCCGGCCTTTATCGGGACCCTGGATGACGAGCAATGTTGCCACGTTCAGACCACCTTTTAAGGAACGGGGCGCCGCCGTTACGCCGGCCAGAGTCGCCAGGCGACGCCGTCCTGCCGTATGTGCGACAAGAGAGGTGAATGTACGGCAATCGCTGGCGCTGATCAGCCGGCGATGCACTCCCCGTTGCCTGCAATTCTAGCTGTCCGTGGGCGCGCGCGTCAAACAATCGGCTGAAACGGGGACCGTCCCGTCGACGGGCGTAGACGAGGCGACGCAGGCGGCGCGACCCGCCCCATGGTAGTACGAACGGTGGAAGGGGAGGTTCGCAGGAATGGAGCAGTCCGCCCCGGGGGTAAGATTGTCCGGTGCGGCGGATTACATCATAGGCCCATAATACAGTGCGACCAGGGCGCAGCAGCCCCACAGCAGCACGGTGGCCAGAAAGGGCGCATCGGTGAGGATCAGTTCGGTGGGGCCACTGGCGCGGCCCAACTCGACGAGCATGGCATAGCGGTAAATCCCGTAGACCACGAGCGGGAGGGTGTAGAGGAGGCGGTGCTTGTGCTCGGGGAGCGGTGAGGGATCGAGCGTGTAGAGCAGGAAGGTGACGATGGCGATGCCGCCGGAGGTGCTCAGGAGCTGGTTGAGCAGGTCGGGGGTGTAGCGATCGAGCACGCGGCGGTGGTGGCGGATGTCGCCGTCGGCGTGGGCAATGGCGGCGATCTCGCAGCGGCGTTTTCCGAATCCCAGAAAAAGGCAGAGCATGAAGGTGCAGACGAGCAGCCAGGGGGAGACCTTGACGTCGATGGCGAACGCCCCGGCCACGGCCCGGAGGACGAACAGGACAGCGATGATGATGACATCGAGGAGAATGCGGTGCTTGAGGAGGATGCTGTACAGGACGGTGAGGACCAGATAGCCGCCGAGGATGACGGCGAATTTCCTGTTCAACACGCCAAGGGTGATCAGGGCGGCGACCACGAGGAGCACGGCAAGAACGACGAGCCCGGTCTGGGGGGTGATGCGGCCGCTGGCGATGGGGCGATGCTGCTTCTTGGGGTGGTGACGGTCGCGCTCGCGGTCAAGGATGTCGTTGAAGATGTAGCCGGCGGAGGCCGTGAAGGAGAAGGCGAAGAACGCCGCAATCGAGAGCATGAGGGCGTGCACGTCGGCGAGCTTGTTGCCGAAGACCAGGGCGGCGAAGACGAAGGTGTTCTTGATCCAGTCTGCGGGTCGGATCAGCCGGATGAAGGCGGTCATGGGCGGTAGTGTAGGGGCTGGGGGGTCAACTGGGAACAGGCCGGTCGTTGCCGAGGGCAAATGGCGGATCGCCGATTGGATGGGAGGCCGGGCCCGGCGTCTGAATCGGTCATCGGAAATCCGTCACAGGTCAAGCCCGGCGGAGGAAACGGAGCGTCATGGTGCCGACGTCGCGGCGGATCTCCTCGAGAAGGGGGGAGAGGTCGGGCTCGGCGCCGGGTTCGGTGCGTTCGTGGCGGATGATGAAGAGGGCGTCGTCGGCGATAGCGGGGTGGTCCGACAGGCGTTGCAGCAGGCTGCGAAACGCGCGGTCGGGCTGCCTGGATGCGAGCATGCGGTACGGCGGGTCGAGGAAGACCAGCTCAAATCGAGCCGAGCCGCCGGGTGCGGGCGGCGGGGGGGGCAGTTCGATACGGGCGGCGTCGCCTTCGATGACGTGGCCCTCGGCGATGATGAGCAGGGCATCGAGGTTGCCGCGGAGCGCGGCGGCGCTGCGGCGGTTCTGCTCGACGAAGAGGACGTACCGGGCGCCCCGCGAGAGGGCCTCGAGTCCGAGCGAGCCGCTGCCGGCGTACAGATCGAGCACGGCGATGGGGGGGAGCGAGCCGGGCTGGGCGAGGCGACTGCCCAGGACGTCGAAAAGGACGGTCTTGGCGCGGTCCAGGATCGGGCGGGTCTGCCCGCCGGGTGGAGCGTCGAGGCGCCGTCCGCGCCATTTTCCGGCGATGATACGCATGATTTGAGGTCGCGCGCCGGTCGTTCTGATTCTGACGGACGGGTCGGGTCCGGGGATCAGAAGAACGGTGTTCGTTGCGGGTCTGCGACTTTCGGGAGCACTCCTGTTATCCCATCATCGTGACCCCACCTTTTGCTTCGCAAAGGATGGGATACCCGATGCACGGGCAGCGAGTATCCCGGCGCGCCGGGACCCATGCCACCCGCGGCTCGCGCCCCGTGGAGCGCGGATTGCGCGCAGTGGAGAGACTAGGCGATGTCGGTGGCGCTCTTGAGGTCCTCCCACTTGACGACGCTGGGTTCGTACCTGTTCTTTGCGGCGTTGACCATGGCCATCCGGCCCATGATGCACATGAGGCTGCATATGCGGCCGGTCTCGATGTTGGCGTTGGGGAGGCGCTTGCCGCCGGACTTGATGTTGGCGACGAAGTCGGCCAGCTCTTCGGGCGTTCCCTGGTCCCAGCCCTTGCCGATGGGTTCGCCGAACTCCCGGGTCTTCTCGTCGCGGCCGTAGTACTTCGCGGCGTTCAGGTCGAGAGCGCCCTTCTCACCGAAGACCAGCAGCGTCTCCTGGTCGTACTTGCCGGGCAGGAGCCACAGGTGGGTGTAGGAGAGGAGCGTGCCGTCGGGCCAGGCGAAGGTGGTGGACGAATGCGTTTCCGAGAAGCCTGGATCGCGGCCTTTCTGGCTGTAGCCCATGGCGACGCAGGTGGCCGGGTGCGTGTTCTTCATGGCCCAGGACATCACGTCCATGTGATGGCTGGCCTGCTCGATGAGGCGGCCGCCGTCGCAATCGGAGGGAGCGCCGGACGGATCGCCGGACCAGTGCCATCCGCCCTGCATGAAGGTGACCTTGCCGATGCCGCCGTCGTGGATGAACTTCATCATCTTCAGGTACGTCGGGTGGCAGCGGCGCTGCGTGCCGATCTGGAAGAACTTGCCCTTGTCCTTCCAGACCCTGCGGGCGACGGCGGTGAGGCGGTCGCAGGACTCGACGTCCTTGTCGAGGGGCTTCTCGCCGAAGGTGTGGTAGCCGGCCTCGAGCACGGGGATGGCGACCTCGGCGTGCTTGCAGATCTGCACGATGCACATGACGCCGTCGATCTTCTCCTTCTCGAACATCTTGCGGAAATCGAGGTAGCCGTTGGCCTTGTCGCGCTCCCAGAAGGCTTTGGCCTTCTCCATGCGTTCGGGAATGAGGTCGCAGACGCCGACGACCCGGGCGTCGGGTACGGTTTCGCGCATGTGGTTCATGAGGCCGCTGGATCGTCCGCCGCAGCCGATCCAGCCGAGCTGGACCTTCTCGTTGGCGGCGAAGGCTCTGGCGCTGCGGCCGAGAGCGGTGACGGCGGCGGCGGTCAGGCCGGCGGTCGAGGTCTTGCGCAGGAAATCACGGCGTGATGTGACGCGCTTCATGAGTCATCTCCTCTTTCAAAACCGGTTCATGATGCAACGGGCATGGTACACGACCGGGGGCGGGAGGCAAGCGGCGGCGGCGAATTGCGGATTTCGGATTGCGGATTGCGGAATGGGAAACCGGAAAGAGGCTTATTGGCGCCGGGTCCATTCGTGGCCGGCGTATTTGGCGCGAAGGGCTTCGCCGCGGGTAAGCTCGGGCGGCGCCCATGCGGCGGGGGTGAGGGGCTGGCCGGTGATGCGCGCGGCGAAATCGGGGAGGAGGGTCAGCAGGTTGGTGCTGGTGAATTCGGCGACGGCGGCGCAGTGCTGCTGGGGGTAGCGTGAGTCGAGGATGAGCGAGCCGTGCTGGAGGACGGCGGAGGTGGTGCGGCGCTGGGCGCTGCCCATGATCTTGCGGCCGTGGGCGAGCAGGTCGATGGGGCCGTGACGTTCGAAGCAGAAAAACGGGCCGCGCTGGGAGCAGCCGGCGTGGGCTGAGTCTGACCGGCTGGAAGCCGGTCCCACCACGGGGACGCCGATTTCGCGGAGCAGGGCGGCGGCGGCGGCGTGGACGCGCTCGTAGAGGCGGCTGGCGTTGCCGGCGATAAAGGCGTGATCGATCGGGACGGTGAGCGAGTAGGTCAGTTCGAGGTCGTGGAGGATGGCGCCGCCGCCGGTCTGACGGCGGACGACGGCGAGCTGGCCAGCGGGCGGGGGGAGTTTTGCGTATTCGGCGTAGTCCTGAAAGTAGCCGAGCGAGATCGTCGCGGGCGACCACTGATAGAAGCGCAGCGTGGGCGGAGAATCGCCGCGGCCGACGGCTTCAAGCAGCGACTCGTCGCGGGCCATGTTGGCAGCGCCGTCGAGCGGCGGGTCGATGAGGAGGCGGAAGGTCACAATCTGAATCTCAACCTTGAGGACGATTCCCGCGCAAAACGCTCTGGGCTCTGTCTCGCAGGATGACCAGCAGCCCCGGCCAGTCCGTTTCAGAGGAGCTGGTGATGGCTTTCATGACACGAGCGTGAATTCGAGATGCGTTCGGTTGGCGCAGGCGGACAATCAGAATGCCCCAATGTGGTTGGCCATGCTTGTGCCTGAAGCCCTTATCTGTTGAGATCAGCAGTGCATGAGCGAGCTGGGCACGCTGCCAGAGCTGCTCGTCTGGATCTCCTTCTCCCTCTTTCCCTCGCACGTCAAGAACGCTGTGTCCCAGCGTGCGAAGGGCGTTCACGGTGCGACGCGGGATGTTCTCATCGACCAGAATGTTCATAGTCTCGAATCGACGGGCTCGATCGGCGTGACCTGTTCTTCGGCCAGAGAAGCAGCATAATCAAGTGCAGCACTGATATCCTCTCGCTGGAGGCCGGGGTAGTCGAGCAGGAGCTCTTCGATCGTGTCTCCGTTCGCGAGCATGCGGACGATCTGATGCACAGGAATACGCGTGCCTCGGATGCAGGCTTCCCCGTGGCAGACGTGCGGGTCGATGGAGATGCGGTCATGCATGAGAGGTCCTCAGCTTTATCACGAAGATTATAGCATGACTTGCGTGAAAAGATGTCATGCCAACTCCGACCTGCCCGCATTCCCGTCGGCTTCCGCCAACCCGGGCAACAACCTGCTCGTCGCCATCACCGTGACCCCACCCCTCGCTGCGCGAGGGATGAGGCACCCGTAACCGTGCCGTCGCCGACCGCTTCCGCGGTGGGTTCTGATGGGCGCCAGCGGAGGTCGGGCTGGCGGGCGGCTTTGACTTCGTCGAGGCGGTAGACGGGCATGGTGTGCGGGGCGTGGTGAAGGACGTTCGGTTTTTCTCTGGCCTCCCTCGCGATCTGAAGCATGGCGTCCGCGAAACCGTCCAGGGTTTCGAGTGATTCGGTTTCCGTCGGTTCGATCATGAGGCAGTGGGCGACGGGCCAGCTCATCGTCGGCGGGTGGATGGAGAAATCGATGAGGCGCTTGGCGATGTCGAGCTCGGTGACGCCCAGATCACGGAACTCGGGGACCAGGATGAATTCGTGGGCGTAGGGGGGCTGGAATGGGAAGGTGAAGTGGTCTCTCAGCCGTGCGGCGAGGTAGTTGGCCGAGAGGACCGCCTTCTCACTCACGTCGCGCAGGCCCGCGGCCCCCAGGGCGCGGATGTAGGCGTAGGCGCGGATCAGCACGCCGGTCTGGCCGAAGTAGGAGCGGACGCGGCCGATGGACTGCGGGCCGGGGCTCGACCAGCCGTAGGTGCCGTCGTCTTTGCGGATGACCTGCGGACCGGGGAGGAAGCCTTCGAGGCCCTTCCGCACCGCGACCGGCCCCGCGCCCGGTCCGCCGCAGCCGTGGGGCGTGCTGAACGTCTTGTGCGTGTTGTAGTGCATGACGTCGACGCCGAAATCGCCGGGGCGGGCGATGCCCAGGATCGCGTTCATGTTCGCGCCGTCCAGATAGAGCAGGGCGCCCTTCGCGTGCAGGATGTCGGCGATGTCGGCGATCTGCGGGTCGAAGAGGCCGGCCGTGTTGGGGTTCGTGATCATCAGCGCGGCAGTCTGCTCGTCCACCTTGCTGCGCAGGTCGTCGAGGTCGACGTGGCCGGTGGGCTTGGACGCCACGCTGATCGCGTGCCGTCCGCAGACCGTGCACGTCGCGGGGTTCGTGCCGTGGGCCGAGTCGGGGGCGAGGACTTTGGGGCGATCCTGGCCGCGGCTGCGGTGATACGCGTTGATGATCATGAGGCCGGTCATCTCGCCGTGCGCGCCGGCACAGGGCTGGAGCGTGACCTCGTGCAGACCGGCGATCTCGGCCAGGAAGACGCGCAGGTGGTACATCAATTCGAGGATGCCCTGCGTATCGCGTTCCGGCTGGAGCGGGTGCAGCATCGCGAAGCCCGGCATCGCGGCCGCCCGCTCGTTGATCCTGGGGTTGTACTTCATCGTGCACGAGCCGAGCGGGTAGAAGTTGCCGTCCACGCTGAAGAGGCGATGCGCCAGGCGCGTGTAATGACGCACGAGGTCAAGCTCGCCGATCTCGGGCAGCGGCGGCGGGGCGTCGGCCAGCAGCTCGCGCGGAATCACCTTCTCGCGCTGCACGGGCGGCACGTCGTTGGCCGGCAGCGACACGGCGCACGCGCCGGGGCGTGAATGCTCGAAGATCAGCTTCTCAGCCGGCGTCAGCCCGGCGTCGGGGATTGCTGAAGATTCGTTGGTCATGAACTATCTCACCAATCATACGAACGGGTCAACTCAAAAAAGGATTACCACGAAGACACGAAGGCACGAAGAAATGCGCAAGAGTCGATCTGCTCTTTCAAGTGCCTTCTTCGTGTCTTCGTGCCTTCGTGGTTCATCTGAACTCTGCTCACACTACTATAACGGTTTCGCCCACCATTCCTGAAGGCTCTTGGCCGTGTGCAACTGGCCGCTCTGCACGTCGAGGATGCACAGATTCTGCAACTGCGCGATGAGGTGTTCGTGGATTTTGAGCAGTTCCCTGGGGCCGCAGTTGTTTTCGACGTGGATACGGTCTTTTTTCACGGTGAACCGGGCGTAGTTGAGACCCTGGCCGACGTAGTCGATGGCGTCGCCCTTCCCGGCCTTCGCGCCCGGGAGCTTGAGCAGCAGGTCGCGCACTTTGGCTGTGTCTTTGAAGGACGTTGCCTTCTTCAACAACTTCTTCGCATCCGCATCCGGGACGGGGAACTTCAGGCCGTCCGCGGAGGGGAGCTGGATGAATTCGACGTCGTAACCCAATGCAGTTGACCTCTCAAAGAGCCGCGGGCTTCAGCCCGCGCGGCACTGCGGACTCGTTGAAGCTCTCATTCTCGTCGCCATGCCCCGTCGTTCTCGTCTCGATCTCCTCGCGGATGCTGCGTTCGCCCTTATCGGAAGACCGCGCGGGCTGAAGCCCGCGGCTCTTTTTTCGTCTTCTTATACCTCTGCCAGTACCGCTGCCAGTGCATCAATTTCGGCTTTCGTACGCTTTTCCGTAACGGCGATCAACAGGCAATCCTTCAACTCCGGATACCAGTGGCCCAGGGCCACGCCGGCGAGGATGCCCTTGCTGCGGGCGTGGTCGAGGACGCGGTTGACGTCCTTGCGCGTGCGGACCACGAATTCCTTGAAGAACGGGGCGTTGAAGCGCAGCTCGAAGCCCTCGATGCCGGCGATCTGCCCGGCGGCATAGTGCGCCTTGTCGAGGCAGAGCGACGCGACCCGCGCCGCGCCGCGTTTGCCCATCGCGCTCAGATAAATCGCCACGCGCAGGGCGAGCAGGCCCTGGTTGGTGCAGATGTTGCTGGTGGCGCGTTCGCGGCGGATGTGCTGCTCGCGCGTCTGGAGCGTCAGGCAGAAGGCGCGGCGGCCGGCGCGGTCGGTGGTTGCGCCGACGAGGCGGCCGGGCATCTTCCGCATGAACGGCTCTTTGCAGGCCATGAAGCCGCAGGTCGGGCCGCCATACGACATGGGGATGCCCAGCGGCTGGGCGTCGCCGACGGCGATGTCGGCCCCGAGCTGGCCCGGCGTCTTGAGCAGGCTGCAACTGATCGGGTCGACGGCGGCGATGACCACCGCGCCGGCCTCGTGGCCGATGGCGGCCAGGCGATCGAGCGATTCGACGCAGCCCAGGAAGTTGGGCGTCTGGATGAGCACGGCCGCGGTCTCGTCGTTCACCGCCCGCCGCAGATCCTCGGGACTCGTGCGGCCGCCGACAGTCTCGACGACGACCAGGTCCATCGGCAGGTTCTGAAGATACGTTGCGAGCACGCCGCGCGTGTCGGGGTGGACGGCCGACGAGACGACCACGCGTCGACGGCCGTTGACGGATCGGGCCATGAGCACGGCCTCGGCCGCCGCGGTCGCCCCTTCGTAGAGCGAGGCGTTCGAGACGTCCATGCCGGTGAGCTGGCAGATGAGCGTCTGGTACTCGTAGAACGCTTGGAGCGAGCCCTGCGAGGCCTCGGCCTGGTACGGCGTGTAGGCGGTGACGAATTCGCTCTGACTCGCGAGCGAGTCAACCACGGTCGGGATGAAGTGGTCGTACATTCCGCCGCCCAGGAAGCAAGTGAGCTGGTCGCAAGCCGTGTTCGCGCCGGCGAGGCGGCTCAGATCGGCGAGCAGCTCAAGCTCGTTGAGCGGCTCGGGTACGCCGAGCGGACGATCGAGCCGCGCTTTGGGCGGAATATCAAGGAAGAGCTCGTCGATCCGACTCACGCCGATCGTCGAGAGCATGTGCTGGAGGTCGGGTTCAGTGAGTTGAGTGTAGTTCATCCCTTACTCGCTGGTTTCTTCGGTGGCATGGCCACATTCCGGACACCGATGCTCGGTTTGTGCACGTAGATCGTACCCGCAGTTGAGGCAGATTCGAACGCCCAGTTGATTCAGTCTACGTCGCAGCAGGCTGTGAACATCCGGTTTGACGAAGGTTGCGATGCCGACAGCTCTGATCGCAAAAGCCAGCAGGTTGGCTGTAACTGCGATGCTCGCCATCCACCAGAGACTGCTTATTGTCAGTATGCCATTAGCGCTCAGAAGAACGGCCGCCCCGACATTTACCATGCTAAGACCGATCCAGAAACCCTCTGAACTCAATTTGTGTCTGATGATCCGTTCCGCTTCCTCCCGGTCAGGCGGTGTCGGGCAGAGCGCGAGTTCGGGGAAGCTGCGTTCTATCCGAAGCTCTCCCCCTTTGCGCATCATCCGATCATGTCCTGATACGCCTTCGCATCCATCAGCGCGTCAAGGGGTTTGAGGTCGGTGGCTTTGAGGCGGATCATCCAGCCCTGGTTGAAGGCGTCGTTGTTGACGAGCTCGGGCTTGTCGGAGAGCAGCTTGTTGGTCTCGACGACCTCGCCGGCGACGGCGGAGAAGAGCTCACTGGTGGCCTTGACCGATTCGATCTCGCCGAAGGTGCCGCCGGCTTCGATTTTTTTGCCGACTGGCGGCATGGAGACAAACGTGATATCCGTCAGCTCGTCGGCGGCGAACTTCGTGATGCCGATGCGCACGGTGTCGCCTTCGACTTTGAACCATTCGTGCGTCTTGCTGTATTTGCGATCCGTCGGTACCGGGTCCACTCCGAAGCCTCCTGGTCATTGAACCGCAGAGACGGGTAGGGTGGGCTCTGCCCACCATGATGAGCGATGATCGTCGGCGGATGGTGGGCAGAGCCCACCCTACCACTCCGAATCGTCTCTGGGGTTAACTCCTTTTGTAGAACGGCAGCGGGACGGTCGTCGCTTCGACCGGCTGGCCGCCGATGTCGATGGTCAGTTTCCGGCCGACGTCCGCGTGGGTGCGCTGGACGTAGCCCATGGCGATGCTCCTGCCCAGGGTGGGCGAGAGCGTACCGCTGGTGACGCGGCCGATCACGTCGTTGCCGCTGCTGATCTTCGCGCCCTGGCGGGCGATGCGCTTTCCGGCCAGCTCCAGGCCGACGAGTTGGTAGTCGGAGCCGGCCTCGGCGATCTTGCGCAGCACCTGCACGCCAATGAATTCCTTCTTGAGGTCCACGCACCAGGCCTGGCCCGCCGAAAGCGGGTCAATCTTGTCGTCCAGCTCGTGGCCATAGAGCGGCATCGCAGCCTCGAGGCGGAGCGTGTCGCGCGCCCCCAGGCCGGCGGGCTTGAGCACGTCGTCGCCCTCGCCGCCGAGGATGCCGGGCACGAACTGAGCGGCCAGCGCGGGCAGGATCACCTCGACGCCGTCCTCGCCGGTGTAGCCGCTGCGAGCGACCGTGTAGGGTACGCCGAAGTAATCGCCGGTGAGGAATCGATATCGCTTCAGCTCGCCGATGGGCAGGGGCAGGATGCTGCCGAGCCTGGGGATGACCTTCGGCCCCTGGAGGGCGATCATGAGCGTTTCGGTGGTCCGGTCGCGCAGCTCAACTCCCTGCGAGGGCCTGTGCTGCTCGAGCCAGGAGACGATTGTCGAGCGGTTGGAGGCATTGCAGACGACAAGCCAGTGGTCTTCGTATTTCGAGACGATGACGTCGTCGAGGATGCCGCCGCGCTCGTGGCAGACGTGGCTGTAACGCGACTGGCCGGGCGCCATATCGCCGAGCTGGCGGGTGCAGACCTTCTGGAGCAGGGTCTCGGCCGCGTCGCCCCACAGTTCCAGACGCCCCATGTGCGAGACGTCGAACATCGAAGCGGCACGGCGCGTGTGCAGGTGCTCTTCGACGATGCCGGTGTAGAGGACGGGCATATCCCAGCCGGCGAAGTCGACCATTCTCGCGCCGAGCTGCACGTGCAGGTCGTGCAGGGGGGTGTGGAGCAGAGTGGTGGAGCTGGAGCTGGTCACAGAATCCTGCCCTCGCTGCGCGTGCGATTCACGGGTGGTCCGCCCGCCCGTGAACGGAAAGTAGCCTTCGCGCGAATTGATGTCAAACTCACCGTCTCCTGCCGCGGCGGGGATGGCGGGAGGTGCGATGCGATGGGCCTGAAGCGGGGCCGCGCGGTCCGGCGGTTCGATTCGAGCGACGGCCGCGGCCGGCACCCGGCGAGGGACGTGATGGCCATGCGCCGCGGGTACGGCTGTGTTCCTGCTGCGCGGGGCGCTGCGGGAGGCCCCTGGAGCGACGGCCGCGGCCGCGGCCTTCGCGGAAGGGTTGGGCGGCCGACTGGCCGGGCGGGGCGGCGAGGACGAGGTCGAGCTCGCGCCCGGCGAGGTCGACGCCCGCGATCTGCACGGTGACCAGGTGGCCGATGCCGATGCGCTGGCGCGTGCGCTGGCCAATCATGTAGCCGCCCTGGGGATTGACTTCCCACCAGTCGTCCGGGAGGTCGTGCATGCGGATGAGGCCGTCCACGAGGTATTTGCGGAGCTGCACGAACACGCCGACGTTGGTGACGCCGGTGACGACGCCCTCCTCCACTTCGCCGACTCGGGTCTCGAGGAACCGCAGCATCTTGACCAGACGCAGCTCGCGCTCGGCGTCTTCGGCCCGGCGCTCGGTGTAGCTGCAGCGCTTGCCGATCTGCAGGAGCGTGTCTTCCGACGGGGCCGACTTGCGGTCCTTACGGCCGCGGAGCTTGCCGGTGAGGTAGAGGTCGAGCTGACGGTGCAGGACCAGGTCGGGGTAACGGCGGATCGGCGAGGTGAAATGCGAGTAGTGCTGACTCGCGAGGGCGAAGTGGCCGATCATCTTCGGCGAGTATTCGGCCTGCGACATCGAACGGAGCACGGAGAGGTTGACGGCGAACGCATCGGGCTGGCCGCGGACACTGTCGAGCAGACGGATCAGGTCGGGCTTGTCGAGTTTCTTGGGGACGGGCTTGCCGAGGGCCCGCAGAAAGCTGGCGAGCTTGCTCTGGGCGTCGGGCGGAGGCTCGGGGTGGATGCGTCGCAGGTGCGGCACGCCCAAGTCGGTCATGAGCTCAGCGACGACCTCGTTGGCCTCGACCATGAACATCTCGATGAGCGTGTGCGTGAAGCTGGTGTCCTCGGGCTCGACGCCGATCACTTCGTTGTCGTCGTTGAGCACGAGCTCGACGCCGGGCAGGTCGAGCACGAGCATGCCCTGGCTGAGGCGGCGTTTGCGGATCGTCTGGGCCAGATGCTCGAGTTCCTTGAGCAGGGCGACGACGGGCGCTTCGTGGCCCGCGGTTTTCCCGTCGAGGATGGCCTGCGCCTCGCGATAGGTCAGCCGTTTTGTGGATTGAATCACCGTGTTGGCAAAGCGTTTGGATTTTCGGTGGCCGCGGGCGTCGTACTCGATGAATGCGGATTTGGTGAGGCGCGGCTGCCCTTCCTGCAGGCTGCACAGGCCGTTGCTGAGCACCTCCGGCAGCATGGGCAGGACGTGGCGCGGGAAGTAGATGCTGTTGCCGCGAAGGCCGGCTTCATGGTCGAGCGGCCGACCGGGCTGCACGAATGTGGAGACGTCGGCGATGTGCACGCCGAGCTCGAGGTGACGCCCGACGCGGCGGAGGGAGATGGCGTCGTCGAAGTCTTTCGCGTCGTCCGGGTCGATGGTGATGACGACCTGGCTGCGCAGGTCTTCGCGGCGTTCGAGTTCGTCGTCGAGATTGTGCTCGCGGATCGACCGGCGGGCATCTTCGATGACCTCGTCGGGGAACGCCTCGCGGAAACCGTACTGGCGGATCACGCTGAGCGTATCGATGCCCGGGTCGCCGCGCCGGCCGAGGACCTCGACCACGACGCCGCGGGCCGGGCGCGTCGGCGTCGGGAACTCGCTGATTTCCACGACGACCTGGTCGCCGGGCTTCGCCCGAGTCGAGCTGACGTCGCCGAGCAGAACGGGGGCGTGGAGCAGGTTGCCGTCGGGGACCATGAGCCACTGCTTGCCGTCCTGGACGAGCTCGCCGACGAATCGGTTCTGGCTGCGCTGGACGACTTCGACGATTTCGCCCTCGACGCGCAGGCCCTCGCCGCCGTTTTTGCGCCGGGTGATGCGGGCGGCGACGATGTCGCCGGTGATGGCGGTCCCGGTCGCGCCGGGGGGGATGAAGAGGTCGCCGTGCTCGGCGGGGGACTCGGGGATGACGAATCCGAATCCGCGGGCGTGGCCCCGGAAGCGGCCGACGATGGTTTTGGCGCCTTCGGGCAGCATGACCGCCTCGTTGGCGCCCAGGACGATGCGTCCGGCCTTCATCAGGGTTTTGACGGCGATGCGGAACTCGTTGAATTCGTGTTCATGCACGCCGATGGTCTGGGCGAGGCGTCGGAGCTGCACGGGGCGGTAAGTTTTGTCGCCCACGTGCTGGAGGATCTGACTGGAAATGTCGGTTCGGTTTCTCTTGGGAATCGTTCTGGTCCTTATCAAGCTGAACAGTTCGTGATCGCCCGCGCTGGGCGATCATCATACGGAAAACGGGTCGGTGCGTCACATCGGTCAATGGGGACGGTCGAGTGGTCCACTCCTCGCGCAACGAGGGGCGCGGTCGCGATGATCGGGAGGGGGGAAGACCTCCACATGATGAAAACACGCGAAGGGAGATGGATGCAGGTCGATGAGGAGGTTCAAAGGGTGAGGCCGTGGTGGCTCGTATCATCGTGACCCCGCCCTTTGCTTCGCAAAGGATGGGACACCCGTCAGAGGTTTTTGAGGCGCTGTTGAAGGTCGTACTCCTGGAGGGCGGTGATGAGTTCGTCGAGCTCGCCCTGCATGTGGGGGTCGTGGCTGTATAGGTCGTGGTTGTTGCGGTGGTCGGTGCAGCG
>CAZQEN010000011.1:32195-45283 GCA_964591605.1 uncultured Planctomycetales bacterium | reverse complement strand
GCGGCAGATCCGGCCGCGGCCGTCACCGCCGTCGCCGGCGTGGGCGGCATCGTCGAGCTGGTCTCGCCGCCGATGGGCCTCGTGCAGGCACGGGTGCCGTACGACCGGGTGGAGACCCTGGCGGCCGATGCGGCGGTGCGACAGATCCGGCTGCCGGGGTATTCCTTCACGCGGACGGGCGTG
Source organism: uncultured Planctomycetales bacterium (assembly GCA_964591605.1). GTDB lineage: Bacteria > Planctomycetota > Phycisphaerae > UBA1845 > PWPN01 > CAYLLT01. Next base: position 45,100 of record CAZQEN010000011.1, on the reverse strand, counting down.
GTCACGTCGCAGGGCGACGCCGTTCATCGGTGCAACACGGTCCGCACGACGCTGGGCCTGACCGGCACAGGCATCAAGGTCGGCGTGATCTCGGATGGGATCAACGGGATCACGGCCTCGCAAACCACGGGCGATATTCCAATGACGTATCAGGCCCAGTCGGCGCGGGCCGACCGCAATCTGAACGCGGGTGCCGAGGGGCTGGCGATGATGGAGATCATCCACGACCTGGCGCCGGGGGCGGCCCTGGCTTTCTCGAACGTCGGCACCAGCGCGGAGATGATCAGCGCGATCAACATCCTCGATGCGACTTTCGGCTGTGAGGTGATCTGCGACGATATCGGTTTCGCCGACGAGCCGTTCTTTGCGGACGGGCCGATCGTCAGCCGCATCAACCAGGCGGTGTCGGGCGGGGCGATCTACTGCAGTGCGGCCGGCAACAGTGGCGACAAGAGCTACTATGAGGGTGATTACGCGGGGGTCACGCAGCGCATCGGGAACAAGGACCTGAACGTCCATGATTTCGGCGGCGGCGACTGGAGCATGAACGCCAGCGTGCCGGGCAGCGGCGGCACGCTCATTGTTCTGCTGCAGTGGAACGATCCGTGGGGCTCGTCGGCCAACGATTACGATTTGTACCTGACCAACGGCTCCGGCACGGTCGTCCACACGTCATCAACAAACAACCAGAACGGGACGGGCCTGCCGGTCGAACTGGTGCAGTACACCAACAGCGGCGCGAGCAGCGTGAACGTCTACGTGGTGGTCAACCGCCAGAGTGGGGCAAACCGGCGGCTCAAGATCGTGCAATGGGGGACGGGGGAGTTCACCGAGTACTCCACGGCCACCGGAAGCATCGTCGGACACCCGGCGGGGACGAATGTGATCGCCTGCGGAGCGGTGCGGGCCAGTTCGCCGGGCACCATCGAGGCGTTCAGCAGCCGCGGACCGGTGCGCATCGATTTCCCGTCGCTCGTCCTGCGGAACAAGCCCGACGTGTGCGGCGCCGACGGCGTTTCGGTGACCGGCAACGGCGGATTTCGCTCGACCTTTTTCGGTACATCGGCGGCCACACCGCATATCGCCGCGATCTGCGCCCAGGTCTGGAGCGCGGATCCGGGCATGTCGAATACGACGGTTCGCGACCTCGTGCAGACAACCGCGATCGATCTGGGGAACACGGGGTATGACACGACGTACGGGCACGGGCGGGCCGACGCGGTGGCAGCAACCAGCGGTCTGAACCCGTGCACCGGCGTGATCACGGTTCTCGCATCGCCCGGCGCCGGTGGAACCGTCACGGGCGGCGGCAGTTACACCTGCGCCGACAGCGCGACGGTAATTGCGACGGCCAACAGCGGCTACAGCTTCGCCCGCTGGATGGAAGGGACCACGCAGGTGAGCACTTCTGCGAGCTATACGTTCACGGTGACGGGCAACCGCGCGCTGACGGCCGTCTTCACCGCGAACCCCGTGCTCTTCACCGTCACGACGAGTTCATCGCCGGCGGCGGGCGGGACGACGAGCGGCGGAGGGTCGTATGTGAACGGAAGCACGGTCACCGTCACGGCGACGCCGGGCAGCGACTACACCTTCGTCAACTGGACCGAGAACGGCACGCAGGTGAGCGGTTCGGCCAGTTACTCGTTCACGGTCACGGGCAACCGCGCGCTGGTGGCACACTTCTCGCCGGTCCCGACGGCGGCGACGCCGACCATTTCGCCCGGCGGGGGCACCTTCACGAATTCGGTGGAAGTGACGCTCGCGTCGGAGACGCCCGGGGCGACGATCCGCTACACCACGAACGGCGTGGACCCGACGACCAGTTCGACGCTTTACGCGGGGCCGTTTGCGCTCACGAGTTCGGCGACGGTGAAGGCACGGGGCTTTGCGGCCGGCATGCACGACAGCGCGGTGGCGACAGCCGCTTTTGCCATCAACCGGGTCTACGCGATCGCCACGAGTGCCGTTCCGGCCGAGGGCGGCAGCACCAGCGGCGACGGTGAGTACGTGGCCGGAACGAATGCCATTGTTTCGGCCTCGGCGAATGCGGGCTACAGCTTTGTGAACTGGACGGAGGGCGGCGCGGTGGTGAGTACGTCGGCGAGCTACGAATTCGCGGTGACGCGGCCGCGCACCCTGGTCGCGGGCTTCTCGCTCAAGCCGGCGGCCGCCACGCCGACAATCTCGCCGGCCGGTGGAGCGTTCACGGATGCGGTGGTGGTGACACTGGCCTGCGCCACACCCGGCGCGACGATCCGGTATACGACGCATGGCGGCGCTCCCCACGCTGGATCCACCCTCTACGGCGGGGCGTTCACGCTGAGCTCGTCAGCGACGGTCAAGGCGAGGGCATTCGCGGATGGGCTGAGCGACAGCGCGGTGGCGTCGGCCGATTTCATGGTGACGCCGGCCGCCACGTACACGCTGACCGTCCTGGTCGACGGCAGTCCAACCAGTGTGGAGGCCCATACAGCAGGCGCGGTTATCGTCGTTTCCGCGCCGGCCGCCCCGGAGGGGGAGCGCTTCGCCGGCTGGAGCGGTGACGCGGCGGGGAGCGATGATCCACTCACGGTCGTCATGGACCAGGACAAGACGCTCATCGCCAACTACGAGACGTGTCCAATTCAACAAGGCCCGTGCGGGCCGGGCGTGCCGGTGTGCGGGGTGGCGACTTCGCTGCTGCTGGGATTCCTGCGGCACCGGCGGGGCTCGTCGAACTGGTGGGACCGTTCTTTTTCGCATGACACCGACTGACCCGCGGCCATGCGGCCGGCCGACTGCCACGTCGATGGTCGGCAGACCGACGGAGCGACGAGGATGTGCCCGGCGCGAACCTCCATTGCGTCTTGTGACAAATCCTTTACAGCCGCCCGGCCGAAATCAGAGTACGCTCAACAGTGAGGAAGTCTATCCATGTCACACATCAAGCTGAGCCTCTGTGTCACAGGAGTTGTGGGGGTGATCGTCGTTGCTGCGGGCCAGAACATCGGAGCGCCGAGGCCTGGCGCTCCGAAACCCTCCGCTCCCGATGTTCTGCAAGTCGATCCGCAGCGGGGGGATGACCGGAATCCCGGGAGTGCAACTCACCCGCTGAAGACCATTTCGGCGGCCGTGGCGCGTCTGCCCGACCCCGTCACACGACCTGTCACCATTCGGCTGGCTCCTGGCACTTACACAACGACGGGAGGCCACGGGATGCCCTCGAACACACTCGAACTGATGCGCCGGATGGGGCCGGGAGTGGTGGTACAGATCCTCGGCACGCAGGACGCGAAAACGCCACCGGCCGTGCTGGCCTGGGAGGGCGGCAGGTCGATGGTTGATGTGACGGAGGGCCATTGGCGGCTCGAAGATGTGCAAATCGGTTCCGGATCGATTCGGCAGCGTCGCGGCGTGCAGGTCGCCGGGCCAGGCCATCTCGAATTGAAGAATGTGACGTTCCGCACGCGGAGTCACTCCGACGCAGGCATTTATGCTCACCGGGGCGGGCAGGTGTCACTCTCCGGTGCGATTCGGATGAACGAACATCTGCACGAGACGGGCGGCGAGGAGACTTTCTGCGGGATCATCGCCGATGATCACGGCCTGGTGCGGTTCGAGCAGCGAGAGGGCGCCTCTCTGGATATCGGCAACGGGAGCCTGGCCACCTCCTATTACGGGTGCATCCGACTCGGATGCGAGACGGCGCGGATCACGAGTTGGGGGGATCAGTCGAACACGCTGGCCATCAACAACAGCGGCCGGATCGATCTGCACAACACGCAGGTCGTGCTCCGGGCACGAAAGAGGCAGAACACGCCGATCGGGCTCGAGCACGACGGGCACATCCTCGGCGAAGGGGCTCGTGTCACGATCGAAGGGGCAAATGACACGGCCATCGCACTGCAGAAGGCCAGTACCTTCACCTGCAACGACATCGAATTGAAGGGCGAGTTCGGCCGCTGCGTGTGGGCCGCCAGCGGGTCCATGTTCGTCGGGCGGTTTCTGACCGACCTGGGGGGAATCGAGGCGACGACGGGGGCCGGCATTCACGTCGAGAAGATTGGTGGGCGATTCGTCGGCCCGGCCATCGCGACTCAGTGCGGAGGCATCTCGCTGCCCGACCGGGAAGTATGGTCGGAAAGGAAATGAACAGAACGCCCATGCGTCCCGCCGGGAGGCCGCCGGCCCGTTGAATTTACCTGGAGGCGGGGAGTCGGCGGATGTCCTGGATGGCCCGGGTCATGAGGTTGAGGGTCTCCGCCGCCCGGGGGGTGGCCGCAGCGCGGGCGGCGGCGACGCGCTCTTCGATGGGCGAGAGCTTTTCGCGGTTCGCCGGTGACAGCTTACCGGAAGCCGAAGCGCGGAAGATCTCCCGCAGGCTCCACAGGTCGGCAGCCAGTTGGGTCGCATCGGCCTGTCCAAAAAAGCGCCGGGCGACGAGGGCGAGCATCTGGTCGCGGCTCAGGCCGGGGTTCCAGTTCATCTCCCGCCAGGTGAAGCCCATCAGAAGGTATGGGAGTATGTCCGTGGGATAGGGAATGTCCTTGTAGAAGTCTCCAGTACCCGCTCCGGGCTCGAAAGCGCTGATCATCCCGTAAAGGCCCTCCTCCGCCACCCGGTTGGCGTCCCGGATCAGATCGTCGAGGGAGAGCGCATAATACTGCCGCCAGCGCATGATCTTCGGCGAGACGGCCCGCGCGGGAAGCGGCCGGCCGTCGGGGCCGGGGAAGGCCCAACTGTCTCTGGCCTCCATCCACTCGATTCGCGGATCGTTCATGAGCCCGATCAGGCGATAGTAGGCCGGGTCTTTGCGGTGCTCGGCGTAGCCGATGGTGTAGGCCAGCCGGGCGTGGGAATGATCGCGCCAGATGGCCGCCATGATCTGCTGGATGAGGGTGAGCTGGGCCTGGCCGAACTGCGTGCTGCCGTGCCCGTCCACCGGCCGGGCGCACCGCTCGCACACGCATCCGCCCCACTCATCGGCGGACTCGATGAACACGCCGTCGGCCTCGGGGAGGGCAGCGAACATCTCCTGGTAGTATTCGATGAGCGCCTGGCGCGAGGCGGGGCTGGAGGGGCAGAGGGAAAAGCGGCCTTCGTAGGGGGCACCTTGCGGAGGCGTCTTCATCGTGCCGGAGGCTTCGTTCGTGAGGAACCGCGTTCCGACCCATCCGCCCAGGGCCCCGCCCAGGTAGATGCTGAGGCCGCGCTCGTGGGCGGCGCGAATCAGCCTGCGCTGGTCTTCGAGGGTCGGGATGCCGCTCTGGGCGGTGGAGTCCCACGGGCCGTCGGTGCACTTGTAGGTCTGCGGGTATTTGCGGCTGGGGAAGTGGCCGGAGAACCAGAAGTAGACGCGATCGAAGCCGTCACGGGCGAAGCTGTCAAACACGGTGATCCAGTCGTCTGCTGTGTAGCGGGCTTCGTGGCCCCAGATGGTGAGCAGATAAACCGCCCGGCCGCCCAGGCGGGGCGATCGCGTCTCCGGCCGCAGAACGAGACGCAGGTCGTGCTTCGTGCCGTCAATCGAGAAGTCGCGAAGGTACGCGGCGCCGTTGAAGACGCCGCGGGGCGAGCGGCTCACCACGAGCATGTTGGCGTCGTCACTGATGTTGCCCGGGATGCACACGAATCCGTGTTCATCGAGTGATGAAGCGCCGGCGATGGCATCGTTCGCCTCGGGGAGCGTCTGCGCGAAACGCTGCAGGCCCTGTGTGGTCGCCAACACGATGGCGGGGCCGGCGGGCCGGGTCTGGGTTGTCGCGCTCCACTGGACGACGGGCACTTCTGCGCCGGCCCAGCGGTGAATCGTGTCGGTCAGGAGGCGGGCGGCGTGATCCATGAGCCATTCGCCCCCGGGCGACGGGATGACCACCAGCGTGCAGGCAGGCTGGCCGTCTTGGGCGAGAGGCAGCGTGGGCGGCTGGTCCGATTCCGCAGCCACCGCAGGGCCGGCCAGGATGACGGCCGTGAGCAGCGCCAGCGGCATTGTTCTTCGTCCCGTCCGGCCGATGAGATCGATGATTTGAGGCATGTTGGGAGAGTGTATCGGCGGCCCCAGGCGTGCTCAATGTGACGAGTCGGGCGCCGGCAGACGAGGGTCTGTGACAGAATCGGCGGAGCGGCACAGGTCCCGGCGCGCCGGGACATTCGCCGATGCGAATGCATGCTGCGCGTGGGGAGGCTCGCACGGGCAGCGTTGGCTTCGCACAGCGAAGCCAACGCTGCCCATGCCACCCGCCCCAAGTGTCACCGGCGCGGCAGACGAGGGTCGGCGGGGTCGCTACCACTTGGGCGGGCGGGTTACTAAGCTTGGGAGATGGACGAGCCGGCCGTATCCACACAGATCCGTCCTTCGATCGCTGTCGGCGCGCCGCAGCCGCGCGGGCTGGGCCGCGCGACGCCGGTGGCGGTCCTGGCGACGGCGGTGCCGATCGTCGGGGCGGTGACGACGCTGGGGGTCGGACCCTTTCTCGCCGAGTGGCTGCGTGCCCAGGGCACGTGGGGCGTGGTCTACTTCACGCTGGTGTTCGGGGCGGCCGCGGCGCTGACGCTCGCTCCGACGTACACGACGAGCGTGATCGCGGGCTGGACGTTCGGTTTTCAGAGAGGGTTCCCGGCCGTCGTCATCGGGACGGTCGGCGGGGCAACGCTGTGCTATCTCGCCGCGCGACGTCTGGCGGGAGAGCGTGTGCACGAGACGTTCCGCGAGCATCCCAGATGGAACGTGGTACGGCGGGCCCTGCTCGAGGAGAGCCGCTTCAAGACGCTGTGGATTGTGTTTCTGCTGCGGCTCAGCCCGGTGCTGCCGTTCGGCACGACCAACGTGCTGCTGGCGACGACGGGGGTGCGGTTTGACCTCTATGTGCTGGGGACACTGCTGGGACTGGTGCCGCGGACGGGCCTGGTGGCGCTGGCGGCGGCGGGAGCCGAGCAGCTCGACTTCGACGCGGCCGAGAGCTGGTGGCTTTTGATCCTCGGGCTGTGCGCGACGGGGGCCGGGATCGTTGCCATGACGCTCATCGGACGCCGCGCCCTGCATCGCATGACGGGCGTGGATCGTGCGTAGCGTCGTGGCCGGCGTCATCGCACGCAGGCCGGATTCGGGGGGGTAAGGTCGGCGCCGGAGAGGCAGTCGAGGAAGATGGACACATCCGTTTCATTCACGCTGGCGTTGGCGTCGAGCCGGGCCGCGGCGCAGGTCGGGTCGGTCTGGGGCAGGGGGCCGGTCAGGCAGGCCTGCAGGTAGCCGAAGTCCTTCATGTCCACGTCGTCGTCGCCATCGAAATCGCCGACATAGACGGGGCCGAGGCTGGCGAAGCGCAGGAAATCGACGTCCCAGGCGCCGTTGTTGTTGCCGGTCTGGTCGCCGAAGCGGATCTCGTCGAAGTTGACGGCAAGGTTGAGCGACTGCGTCAGGATCGGCGCGGCGTAGTTGCCGTCGAGGTAGAGTTTCGCGCGGATCTGGTTGCCGGCGGCGGGGTCGGGGGCGATGGTCAGGCGGTAGTTGTGCCAGTCAGTGGTGAGGAAGCCCGGATGGCCGGCCGCGCAGTAGGTGACCTGCCCCAGGTTGCCGTTCACGCCTTCGAGATTGACGCACGAGCCCGTCAGCTCCAGTGAGAGGTATCCGTTGGCGCCGTCGCCCAGGGTGACGCCGGCCGCGCTCTCGCTGGTGGCGGCGGAGGCGACGCGGGCGCGCAGGTCGAGCACGACCCCCTTGTTGAAGTTGAGCGGCGCCCAGGGCGAGCCGGTCGTGCCCTGCAGCGTGTAGTACAGCGAGCGGTTCACGCCGTTGGGGCCGGTATCCAGGTGCAGATAGTCCTGCCCCAGGTCCGCCCAGCGGTAGGACTTGACGCTGCCGCTGGCGCTCAGTGTCCAGGGCACGGGCAGCGTGTTGGGCAGCTCATCGCCGTGGTAATCCACCATCCAGTCGTAATCGTCGGTGGCGGCCTGCGTGCTGATGGTGAGCGTCACCGCTTTCATGTGAGACATGAGGTCGTTGGCGTAGACGTATCCGGCGGGCGGGCAGCAGTCCCATGAGGGCGGGTAGAAGCTCGAATGGTCGTGGATGTAGACGAATTTCCCGTTGCTGGTGGGCTGCATGCGGACGTAGCCGCTGCTCGATTCGTTGAGCAGGACGGTGGGCCGGCTCCAGCGCCGGCCGGTGGGGTCGGCGAACATCAACTGGGCCCCGTAGCGGCCGTAGGTCATCGCGATGGAGCCGTCGGGCAGCCTGTTGAGGTGCGGGTAGGCACCCATTGTGCCCAGCGACTTGGCGGGCGTCCAGGTGAAGCCATGGTCTTCGGACATGGTCCAGAAGATCGACGGCGCGGTCGAGGTGATGCTGGCGTTCGGGAACGGCTGGCCGGTTCGCAGGACGGCCAGCAGGATGCCCGAATTGAGCATGACGATGTCGCTCTCGTTGGGCCCCTCCTCGCCCATCGGCCCGAGCGAGACGTCGGTGGTGTGGGCGGCGACGGTCGCGCGGCGCGTCCAGCTCGAGCCGCCGTCGGTGCTGGCGAACAGAACCAGCTCGAACGTGGCGACGCCGGGCCGCTGGCCGAAGGCGTTGATGAGCAGCGTGTTGCCGTCTTCGACGATGGTGCCGGGGTTCTGGTACATGCTGATGTACTGGACGCCGGCGCAATCGAAGGGGACGGTGGAGTGGGCCCAGTTGAGGCCGCCGTCGGTGGAGAGGTGGCGACCGCCGTTGAACGTCGTGTAGGGCGTCTCGCTGTAGGCGTTGATCGAGAAGCCGCGGCTGGTCTGGCCGGGGGGCTTGATGAGGGCGATGGGCGGGGCGAAGGGGATCGTGGTGCTCGGCGCGGTCCAGGTCTGGCCGTTGTCGGTGCCGATGGACGCGAGGCCGAAGTTGCCGACGCCGTGCGTCTGGCCGACCGTCCACCAGACCAGGAAGCTGCCGTCAGCGCGGAGCGTCATCCACGGGAAGTTGATGTGCGGCTTGAAGCCGGGGACCGAGCTCGAGGCGGGCGTGGCGGTGTAGAGCGTCTGGACGGATTCGACGTTGACGGTGAAGAGCGGATGTTCGGCGGCGCGGGCCATGGCTGCGAAGGCCAATATGCACAAGAGAGCCCGAAGGCGAATTCGAAGCAGATGTGGCACGGGCATCCTGCCCGTGAAGGTCGCACGGGCATCTTGCCCGTGCATGCATGGGCTGGAAGCCCATGCGACGAACACGGCCTGGAAGGCCGTGCCACTCCCCAACCGGCGGGGTCGGCGGGACAACCCCGGCAAGGATGGTACAGTCTCCATAGCTCCCCTCAATCACGCCCCAACGGGGTGAGTGTCAGAATGGTCGGTTTCATGCTGACGTTTACGTTTTCGAGGACCAGGGCTCCGCTTTCCCTATGGTAGCGATGATCCAGGCGGTCGCGGTAGTTCAAAAGCGGAATCTGTTTCGGGCAGCCCCAGACATCCGTCTCGAGGAGCACATCCCAGTGACCCTCGCGCGGCTCGCGCAGATTGGGGTACACCAGGTAGATCAGGAGCTGGCGATCGCCGCGGACCCACGCCCGCAGGAACGGCTCGGGCGGGGCGATGCGGATCGTGGAGCCGTCATCGACGTGTAGTTGCGAGGCTTGGCGCAGGCGGACCGCGAACGGCGGGGCTGCGAGTTCACGGCGGTCGCCGAACGTCTGGGCGATGGTCTGATAAGCGTGCCAGGCGTCGCTGAGCGTGGCGGGACGGGTCGCGGTCGGCAGTTCGAGCAGGCCGAAGTTCTGGTTGGTGTCGGCGGTGCGGCTGAAGGTGTAGAGGTAATAAGGGGCCGAGTCCCAGCCCAGGTCCCAGAGCGTGAACATGCACTGGGCGACGACGGCCGCCTGGCGCTCGTCGTGCAGGCCGCGATGGTCGGCATAGATCACGCCGTTGGCGTAGAAGCGGCACGCCGGCCAGAGCTCGCGGACTTTGCGGATGAAGTCCTCGATCTCCCAGCGGTTTTCGATCATGGCGTACCAGAAGTTGCAGGCGACGCCGTCGGCGTACCTGGGCAACCCCAGGCGGATGAGTTCGAGCGTCCAGGTGACGGCGGGGCTCGAACTCGAGCCGCACGCGCTGATGCGGGCGGAAGGGTCGCCGGCGCGGACGGCCGCCGCGAGCGGGATGAGCATCTTCTCGAGGTACGCTTTCGCCGAGCCGTCGAAGCCGGAGGCGGCGTGCGGTTTGTTCTCTTCGTCGCCGATGACGTAGTGATCGATGCGGCCGCGGTAGCGCTCGGCCAGGCGGCGGACCCACTCGGCATAGCGTTCGACCGAGCCGGTGGGCTCGGCCGGGTGCCACAGTCCGTTCCACTCGCGGAAGCTGCCCAGCCTCAGCGACGGGCGCAGGCCGAGCTCGCGCGCGATGTTCACGTAGTAGTCAAGCGAGCGCTGCCAGCCCTCGCCGATCTGGTTGGGCTGGTAGTCCTTCTTCCAGTAATCACCGCCGAGCGTTTCGGCCTGCCACCAGTAGACCAGTGTCAGGACCTGCGTGGCGCCCAGGTCGCGGAGCGTCTCGAGGTATCGCCGCGTCAGGGCCTCGTCGTCGACGAGGTAGTAATAGACCATCGAGTAGCAGTTTGATCGCTGGTCGATCGGCGTGGCGGGGGGTTCGGGGAGGCACGAACGGCCTGCGGCGGGTTGCGGCGCACGGCCTGCCGCCGTCGGCCGCTCAGACTTCGGCTCGGTTTTCGATCCCCGATGTCCGGTTTCGCGGCCGTCAATCGGCAATCGACATTCGGCAATCGGCAATCCGATCGACTCGTACGTTTCGAGGTACAGATCACTATGGGCGAGTTCGCGGTCGTTCTCGTAGCGCGTGCCGTCGGCATAGGCGTCTTCGCCGGAAAAGAGCAGCAGGGCATCTTTTTCGGAGCAGGGGCCGGCAGGCGTGACGTCGACCAGGTACATCGCGCCCGGCGTCGTCGGTGCGGGCAATGCGACGGTCAGATCGCGCTCGCGCGAGCCGTCGGCTGAGGGGATCTGATGACGCGGCACGACGGTCTCGGCCAGCGGCTTGCCGGCACGGGTCGCGACCAGATCGTTCTTCCACGTGTACAGCCGCACGCGCAGGCCCGGAGCGGTTTCGGGGCGGACGCCCAGGTTCAGGTCGCGCACGCGGAAGACCACGGCGGCCAACGCCCCACCTTTTGCGCGGAACGTCTGCGCGGCGCGGTGCGCGTCGTCGACGAGAGCGCCCCAGACGACGCTGCGATAGCTCATGTTGCGGCTTACCGGCGTCCACCGAATGTTGGAGATCGCAGCGTGCGAGGCGTGTTCGTGCGTACCGGCAAAGATGCGGAGGCGGCCGGCCGGGGCCCGTGTGAAGGGCGCGATCACGGATACGTCCAGCGGCTCCTGGATGGGCAGCGGATTACGCCAGTAGCCGATGGCCTCGCCGCCATCGGCGTCATGAACCGCAAACGCGACCGCGCCCGCATCCGCCTGGGCAACGCGGGCCTCGACCAGCACCGCATCACATCCGGAGGGAATCGTGAACGCGGGCGAGACGATACCGGCCGTTGTGGCGGTCTTCGCCGTGAAGCGGATGGTCCCGTGCGCGTCAATAGCGAACGCATCGGCTGGACCGGCCTTGTGCCAGATCTGGTCCGTGCCTGCAGACGACGCGTTGGGGGGTGCGGCAAGGGCGGCGGTGTGGGCGATGAAGACGCAGAGCATGCAGAACGCGGCGCGGGCACGGCCGGCGATCCGGGGAGAGAGGCTCACGCAGAGCCGCGAAGCCCGCAGAGAACTGCAATTCGAGATTTGAGGGCTGAGAGTTGAAATCTGAGTAGACTCCATTTTGTGCGACCCGTTTGCCACTCACGTGCAACTCGATGATCAGTCCGTCCCCGGCGTGCTTACTGCTCCGACGGCTCGAACGGCACGTCCGGAACGATCATCTGTCCGAGGCGCTCGTACGTTTCCGCCAGCGGCTCGCGGGCGATGCGCAGGTTGTGCTCACACACGGGCAGGTGCCGGTGCACCTCCGGGTAGTGGCGCATGAAGGCCTCGCAGTACGGCACGCACATGTGCACGCCGTGCGAGGCGTTCATGTCCTCCATGCACTTGCGGGCCAGGCCGCCCGGGTAGTACTGCGAGCGGAGGCGGTCCATGGCCCGCACCTTCTTTTCGATCACGTCGGTCACGTCGATCAGGATGGCGGGGAAGCGCGGGACGGCGTAGTCGAGCGAGCTGGTCTCGCCGTGCTGCCAGACGTAGAAGATCTCGGCCGTGCGGTGCGGAGCGGTCGGCTCGCCGGGCATGAGCCCCCCTGCCATGGCGCAGGCCAGGAGCGTGATCTCGCAGCAGCTCCGGTGGGCGGTCTGCAGGCCGCCCATCTCGAAGGGGCTGTGGGTGATGACCGCGTCGGGGCGGATCTCTCGGACCAGGCGGGCCATCGCCCGCACGTATTCGTCTTTGACCAGCAGCAGGTCGTCCTCGAGGCGCAGGAAACGCACGTCGGTGATACCGAGGATGCCGCAGGCTTCGACAACTTCCTTTTCCTTCTCATCGACCGCGCTGTCGAGGGCAATCGACGCCGCTGCCCGCTGGTGACGGCGGGCCTCGATGGCGGCCAGGTCGTGCGAACGGACGCCGTGCGTGAAGCTCACGACGGTGACCTGGTCGCCGCGCTCGATGTGGTGAGCGAGCGTGCCGCCCACCATGTCGAACGTATCCGCCGGGTGGGCGGCCGTGTGCATGATGCGGAGATTGGCCAAAACCGTACCTCGCGTGCTGCGTCAGAACCGGCCGCTTTCGCTGCTTGCGCCCCCGACCTCCCGGTGGAGCCCAACAAGCGGGCGATGGCCTGATGCGCCACAATATCCCTCTGTCAACCCCTCGCTTGCGCTTCGGGCTCTATTTCGGCGCCTCGCTTGCGCTTCGGGCTCTATTTCGGCGCCTCGCTTGCGCTTCGGGCTCTAT
>CAZQEN010000011.1:0-32095 GCA_964591605.1 uncultured Planctomycetales bacterium | reverse complement strand
CCTCGCTTGCGCTTCGGGCTCTATTTCGGCGCCTCGCTTGCGCTTCGGGCTCTATGGCCGGCTGCGGGGCGTCAGGGCGCGCCGTCGCAGGTTGTGTCGGCCGGGATGTTGGCCCCGCTCAGGCAGGCGTCGAACTTCGCCAGATCCTCGGCGTCGACATCGTTGTCGCCGTTGGGGAAGCCCGGCTCGGGCCGGTCGAAGATCCTGCACGCCTGCGTCGGCGCCGCCCCCGGACCGGCGTAACACTTCTGGAACTCGCCGAAGTCGTCGAGATCCACATCGCCGTCGCCGTCGCGGTCGGCGTACGGGTTGCGCTCGCACTCGACGAAATCGCAACTCGTGAAGTTGCCCTGATAGACGCCGTTGAGGCCCTCGCACTCGGCCTGGTTGAGCCGCTCGCAGCTCAGGTCCGGCTTGCAGCAGGCGCCTCGCGGCGCACTGGGCGGGGGCGTGGGCCAGGCCTGCGCGGCCGGGGTGAAGTCGGCCGAGCAGTACAGATCGGCATCGGTGATACGGAATTCGTCGATGAAGCCGGGGAAGTCGGCGGAACCGCCCTGGATGCTGCCGACTTCGATGCTCGGCGGCAGGGTGCCTGTGTATTCAAGCTGGGTGATCCCGGCGAACTCGGGCGTTTTGTCAACGACGTTGCCGTCGATGTAGATCGCCGTCTTCTGACCGGCGAAATCCCACGTCCAGGCGATGTGATGCCAGCTCGCGTCGAGGGCCAGCGCATCCGTGGTCAGCGACCAGCTCCGGTTGTTGAGCAGGTCCGCCATGTAGGCCTGGAGCGAGCCGCCGGCCGTCTTCTGGAGACGGATGTCGCCCACACCCGACTGGTACAGCGAGAAGAGGCCGTTGAACAGGCCGTCGGCCCAGTTGTCGGTCTGAATCCACATTTCAATCGTGGCGGCGGAGACGTTGATGTTGTCGAGGCTCGGGTAGGTCATGACGCCCGCCCCGGTATCGAGGGAGCCGGCGCCGAACTTGACCGGAGCGGCGACGACCGCGCCTCCGACGCCGCTGCTCACACCGCTGCCGGCCGCGAAATCGGCATCCAGCCCGGCCTGGGCGGTGTTGCCGTCAAAGTGCGAGAGCAGCAGCGTGTGGGTTACGTCCGTCGGGCTGGGCGGATTGCAGCAGGTGATCGAAGCGCACGCGCTGAAATCACCCTGGTAGCGTCCGCCGAGTGCGGCACATTCGGTGGACGAGACGTCCTGGCACGTCGCGTTGGGGTTGCCCGGAATGCAGCACGCGCCCGTGGGCGGCAGCGGACAGGGATTGTCGATGCAGTTCGTACCCGCACCCTGCCAGCTCTCGGTGCAGGCGGCATAAGTCGTCTCACTGCACGTCTGATCGAGGGCGCAGCAGGTGCCGACGGGCTGCTGCGTGGGCGTCACGTGGGGGGCGGCCGGGGGCGTGAAGGCCTGCCCGCCGTAAAGATCGATGCCGCTGATCCGCACGTCGTCGATCAGCCCGTTGAACGGCGCCGAGCCGTTCTGGATCGTGCCGATCTCGAAGGTCGAGTTGACGTCCGCGCGGTAATCGATCGTCCACAGACCGGTCAGGGTGACCGTATCGTCCACCACCGCGCCGTCGACGTAGAGGGCCGAACGGTTGGCGTCGAAATCCCAGGACCAGGCGATGTGATGCCACTCGCCGTTGGTGAGGGTGAGCGGGCTGGAGGTCAACGACCAGATCTGCGTGTAGCCTGCGGCGCCCATGACCGCCTGGAGCGCGTTGCCATTGGTCTTCTGGATACGGATGTCGCCGGCGGAGGCGGGGCTGGAGGTGGCCGAGAAGAAACCGGCAAACTGGCCATCCGCCCAGTTGGTCGGGCGGATCCACATCTCGATCGTTCCGCGGCGGAGATTGAAGTTGCCGGCGGTTGCGTACGTCACAGTTCCCGAGGGTGTAAAGCCATCCAGAGCGCCTGCGCCGAATTTGCCCGGTGCGGCGATGGCTCCGCCCAGGGTGACCGCGGTCAGGCTGCCGACGGCGAAGTCGGCATCGAGACCGCTGTTGCCGGTGGTACCGTCGTAGTGGGCCAGGAACTGCGTGTACTGCGGATCCGCTGGATCCGGGGCGTTCATGATCCCGAGCGCCCCCCATTGATAGGAGCGCACAAAGTCAACCCGGTACTTGCCATTGTCAACACCGGTTCCGTCTCCCCAGTAGACTACGTTGGCAGTGGTGTTCGCGCCGAGCCCCGCTTTCTTCACCACTGGGAACGGGTAGTTGTCCACGAACAGGCTTGCCGTATCGTTCTTCACATCCATCCGGTAGGTGTGCCACTCGGTGGGGTTGGGTATGTCATGGATGACATTCCCGCCCGGGCTCTGGATCTCCGTACGAATGGCGCCCGGCGTCTGGTTGTTGAACATGCGCATGAACGCATAGGTGTTGGGGTTGCCCGCCAGCAATCCTGCCGCACTCGGATTCGTGGGCACCACCGCGTCGAGCTGGATTCGCCACTCGACGCTGTAACCGGTCACGTCGTTGACGTTCCACAGCGGGCCGCTGTTGATCTGGTAGTAGCGGCTGTTGTTACCCCCGTTGGGCGACGTATCGATCTGCAGGAAGTCGATGCCGCCGTCGATTCCCAGCGACGCGAAGGCATTCGGGCCAAACACCTGCCACGAAGGCGTGTCGGCTTCGGGACCGACATCCCCTTCGTAGGACCAGGTGGCGAAAGGCACGCAGGTCGCGCTGCCGCAGCCGCTGCCGTCGCCTTGATATTGACCCGACTGAGCGGCACAGGCCGAGAGGGTGAGTTCCTGGCACGTGCCGTTGGGCAGGCAGCAGGCGCCGGTGATGCAGGTCGTGGTCGCACAGGTCGTGCCCACACCGTTCCAACTGCCGCCGCCGGAGCTGCAGGCGGCGTAGGTCGTGTCGCTGCAGGCCCCCGCGGCCAGGCAGCAGGAGCCCGAAGGCGTGCCGGCGGGCGTGGGGTAGGCCGACGCCTGAGGCGTGAAAGGCTGGCCGCCGAAGAGATCGCGCGTGCTGATCCGCAGTTCGTCGATGAGGCCGTTGAACGTCGCCGAGCCGTTCTGGATGCTGCCGACTTCGAACGTCGCGTTCAGGGCCAGCGGGTCATAGCCGATCGTCGCCAGACCGGTGAGGCTGATGCTGCTCGCGACGACTGCACCGTCGACATAGAGGGCTGACTTGTTGACGTTGGCGTCCCAGGTCCAGGCGATGTGGTGCCAGTTGGTGTCGAGGGCGAGCGGGTCGGAGGTCAGGCTCCAGACCTTGGTGTATCCCGCCCAGCCCATGATCGCCTGGAGCTGATTCGAGCTGGTTTTCTGAATGCGGATGTCGCCGGCGGAGGCGTTGCCCTGCGTGGCCGAGAAGAAGCCGGCGTAGGCGCCGTCGGACCAGTTCGTCGGCTTGATCCACATCTCGATGGTGCCGGCGGCGACATTCAGGTTTCCGCCGGTCGAGTATGTCACGGTGCCGGAGGGGTTGTAGGCGTCGAGGGCGTTGGCGCCGAACTTGCCGGGGCTGGCGACGGCCCCCCCCAGGCCGATGGCCGTCGCGCTACCCACCGCATAGTCGGCGTTCAGTCCGCCGTTGCCGGTACCACCGTCGTAGTGCGCCAGGAAGAGCGTGTTCGCCGTGTCCGTCACACTCGGGGCAGGCGGCGGGCCGACGGGGCCAGCCTGCCACGTGCGGACGAGGTCGATCTGGTACTTGCCGTTGTCGACGCCGGTGCCGTCGCCGAACCAGACGGCGTGGGCGGGGGCGGCGCCGAGCCCGACCTTGGTGATGACCGGCCATGGGTAGTTGTCGACGTAGAGTTTCGCCGTGCCGGAGTGAACGTCCATGCGATAGGTGTGCCAGGCGGTCGGGTTGCCGATGTCCCAGGTCAGGTTGCCGCCGGGACTCTGGATCTCGGCGCGGATGGCGCCGGGGGTGGCGTTGTTGTAGAAGCGCATGAACGCGTACGTCGTCGGACTGCCGGCGAGCATGCCGGCGGCGCTGGGATTGGTCGGTGTGACCGGATCGAGCCGGACGCGCCACTCCACGCTGTAGCCGGTCGCGTCGCTGACGGTCCAGTTCGCATGGGGCCCGTCGATGCCCCAGTAGACGCCGTTGTTGTCGCCGTTGGGGCTGGTGTCGACCTGCAGGACGAGGTCACCGCCGCCAAGATCGACGATCGACCGGAAGTCGTTGCTCCCGGCCTGATAGGCCAGAGGTTGGCCAGCCCCGTTGGGCACCTCGCCGCTGTCGGCGTCATAGGTCCAGGTCTGCGCCGCCAGGGGGGCGGCCGCCGCCAGCCACGCCGCAGTCAGCCATGCTGCCATCCGATTCATGACTCTAGCTCCCTTCCTGCTCAGGGCATCGTGCTGTCCGTTTGAATCCGTCACGCCGTCGCTGGCCATCCACGCGGGCGTAACACGCACGGCCCATTGGGGACAGAGTTTCTCATGCCCGTTCGCGCGGGCCTCCATCCATTGCCCAATTACCCGCGTACACCTGCTCCGCGACTGGAGCCGCTCAGACCCTGCCATCGTCAGAAGAATCGCTGAAAATCGGGATCGTCCAGGACCGGATACATCACGCTGCGTTTGCGGTTCGCTCCGCGATTGGTCTTGGAGACACTGCCATCGAAGCGACGCCAGTTGGCGTGGCCGTCGCCGTACAGGGAATTCCCGCCGACGGGGATGTTGCCTGCCTCGAGGTGCATCGAGTAGGCGTATTCGTAGTTGCCGTACTTGGGTCCGTACCA
The DNA here is from genome assembly GCA_964591605.1 of uncultured Planctomycetales bacterium. Classification (GTDB taxonomy): domain Bacteria; phylum Planctomycetota; class Phycisphaerae; order UBA1845; family PWPN01; genus CAYLLT01. The sequence goes on along the minus strand of CAZQEN010000011.1, from coordinate 27,366 downwards.
GTTGACCTCGTCAAAGAGAAGCGGCCGGGTGGCGGAATTGCGCTCGGTGTTCTTCTTGAGGGGGGTGATGTCCTTGTAGCCCAGATAATCGATCCAGGACCTGGCCTGGGGGTGATACGAGAAGACGACGTACGAGACGTTGTAGGTGTTGGTGGGCGGGTTGGTGTCAGTCCGCGGGCGGTACCAGTCATCACTGCCCCGGGAACCATACCATGCCTTGTAGTAGGGACAGTAGAAGGCCCCCCCACCCTTGAGGCCGTAGTTGCCGCGCTCGAAGAGATTCCGCTGGGGTTCGGCGATCAGCAGCCAGTTGCCGAAGCCATAGTCGCCCTGGTTGGGGTAGAAACCCTGCGAGACCTGGGCGTACATGTTCCAGACGAGTCCGAGCTGGTGGAGGTTGCTCTGGCAGGTCACGCGCTTGGCCTGGTGGCGGGCCCGGGCCAGGGACGGAAACAGAATGGCCACAAGGAGCGCGATGATGGCCACCACCACGAGGACTTCGATGAGGGTGAATCCCGGAGTGGCGGCAGGCCGGCGGTCCGGCGGCCGGCCCGCTTCGCGTCGCAAGGACGTCGCTGAATGCCGAGTCGGTGTCACTGGTGGATAGTCTCCCGCTTCACGCCCCCACCGCTGCCGGATTCCCAGACCGTGCAGGGCGAACACGCTGCACGGTCCGGTCATATCCGTCGCTCAGGCGGCACTCCTGCGGCGGCCGAGCCAGCCGGCGGCCGCGAGCATGAGCACGGCCGAAGCCGGCTCGGGTACCCAGGGCGCACCCTGCGGCGTGAAGTTCATGCCGCCGTAAAGATCGACGTTGCTGATCCGGAACTCATCGATCAGTCCGTTGAACGGAGCGGAACCATTCTGGATCGTGCCCACCTCGAACGTGGCGTTCAGGGCTGACGGATCAAAGCCGAGCGTCGCCAGGCCCGTCAGGCTCACGTTGTTGGCGATCACGTTGCCGTCCAGGTAGATGGCCGCCAAGTTCACGTTGGAATCCCAGCTCCAGGCGATGTGGTGCCAGTCGCTGTCCAATGACAAGGGCGAGGACGTCAGGGACCAGATCTTTGAGTAGCCATCCCAGCCCATGATCACCTGGAGCTGATTGCCGCTGGTCTTCTGGATGCGGATGTCGCCGGCCGAGGCCGTTGCCTGCGTGGCCGAGAAGAGGCCAGCATAGGCACCATCCGCCCAGTTGGCCGTGCTGACCCACATTTCGATCGTGCCGGCGGCCGTGTCGAGATTGCCGGCGGTCGAGTAGTTCACCGTGCCCGAGGGGTTGTAGCCGTCGAGCGACTTGGGCCCGAATTTCGAGGGGGCCACCGTCTGGCCGCCCAGGCCGACGGCGGTCGGGCTGCCGACCGCATAGTCGGCATCGAGTCCGCCGTTGCCGGTGTTGCCGTCGTAGTGGGCCAGGAAGCGGGTGGAACTCGGGTTGGCCGGATTGGGCGCCGCCGGCGCACCGACCGCCCCGCTCTGCCAGGTCTTCACGTAATCGATCTGATACTTGCCGTTATCCACGCCGGTGCCGTCGCCGAACCACAGCGCGTGCGCGGGGGCAGCACCCAGACCGACCTTGGTGGCCACGGGGGACGGATAGTTATCAACGTACAGCTTCGCCGTGCCGCCCTGCACGTCCATGCGATAGGTGTGCCAGGCGGTGGGGTTGCCGATGTCATGAATGACACCGCCGCCGGGGCTCTGAATCTCGGTTCTGATCGCGCCGGGCGTCACGTTGTTGTACATCCGCATGAAGGCGTACGTGCTGGGGTTGCCGGCCAGCATGCCGGCGGCACTCGGGTTCGTCGGCACGACCGGATCCATCCGCAGCCGCCATTCGACGCTGTAACCCGTGGCGTCGTTCACGTTCCAGTTGGGATTCGGCGCGTCAACACCCCAGTACACGCCGTTGTTGGCGCCGTTGGGACTCGTGTCCACCTGCAGCACCTTGTCGCCGCCGCCCAGGTCGACGATCGAGCGGAACGAGTTGCTCCCGGCCTGGTAGGCAAGCGGCTGTCCGGCGCCATTGGGAACTTCACCGCTGTCCGCGTCGTACGTCCAGGTCTGCGCCCAGACCGCGGGCGCGGCCAGCATCAGAAACGCTGCCACTTTCCAAGCATGCATGTTCGCCCTCCTCTGATCGGGTCACCGATCGTGTGCCGCACGGTGGTGCGGTGCTTTTCCCGCAGCGGCGCCGTCGTGGGCCGCGTGCCAGTGTGTTACCCCCACGCCCTGCAAGCCACGGCCGCATCGCGTCCGGGCATCGATGTCCATGGATCCGCGTCACACCTGCGGAAAGGTTGCCCGCGGTCGGCGGGGCGTGACACCTCGAAGAGAAACCGGCACATCCGACGGACCGGCTGGTCACTCTGACATCCACGCCGTTGCCGTTGCCGCCGCCCAGACCTGAAAACAGGATCACCCTCGCGAACGCCCATGAGGGATTCCGCCGTTTGTTTATATCTCGAACATACCCCCCCTGTCAAGACAAAATCCGGCCGGCCGTGTCTTCGTCCGGTGATATTCTAACGGATTGACACGGGATTAAATTCATGAGATAAATAAAGTGGTCTTGGACGCGTGACCGATCGGATCACCTCAGAGCCCCGGCAGACGGTATTTCGTCCGCCCGGAGAGCGAGCAAGGAACATGTATATCTTCTTGCGCCCGCTGATGTTGAGGTGGTTCTGGGTTTTGGGTCCTGTCCTCGCGCTGGGTGGGCCGGCCGTCGCGGCCATCCGTGTTGAGTACGATGCGGCTTCGGCCGGTCCTGGACAGGACCCCTCCGCGGTCAGCCCCCCGTGGACCCGCTACGGCACGCCGATGACCCACAACGGGGTGTATCTGCTGCAGGACAACACGGCGGATGACCCGGTCACGCAGTCGGGAGAGTACCTCTCGCCTTCGGCCGGCACCGGGCTGATGACCTACGGGGCAGGTCAGTACGGGATTGAGTTCCGTGTCCGCCCGCGGACCGATGTGCCACTTCTTGCTTCCTCACACTACGCAAACCTGTACGTGACCTGGAGCGACAATTCCTACACGTACAACCTCACGATTGACAAAGACAGCGACGATGCGGGGCCGGGCACGACGGGCGGACTGCGCTACGGCCAGAACAGCATGGCGAATGCGGTGGCGGGGATCGACTGGTCGAGCGCGCACACGATCTTCGTGGGATATCGAGGCAGCGCCGGCGCGTTCGACTTCTACGTGGACGGCGAGTGGACGGCGACGGTGGCGGCCGCGTCGATGGCGCGGACGGGGAGCTTCGCCCGCGACGCCGTCGACTTCGGAGACGGAACGAGCGGGCAGGGCCTGGATGTGGCGGGTGAGTGGTACTTCGTCCGCGTGCACGACGTGCCGCAGCCTGTGGTCATCCACGATCCGTTCGCCGACGCGGACGGCGATGGGGATGTGGACCAGACCGATTTCGCGGCGTTTCAGCGCTGCCTGAGCGGACCGGGCGGCGGTGTGGCCGAGGGGTGCGCAGCATTCGACCGCCCGGAGCCGGGTCTGCCGCTGGGCGACAACGACGTCGACGCCGTTGATTTCACGCGCTTCCAGGAATGCATGAGCGGACCGCTGATCGCGGCGGAGCCCGGCTGCGACGACCCGCCGCCGAGCCCGTCGCAGAATCACATCTCACTGTATACGGAGTTGAAATCCTCGCAGGCCCAGCTTGATGCGCTGATCGATCAGGCGGTGGCCCACGGGGTGGGAACGCTGGTTCCCTCGCTCTCGGGGGGCGGCGGCTGCGTCGCGTTTGTCACGCCCAAGGAATGCTACCTGGCGGAACTGTCGGACGAGCTCGCCTCGGGCTTCGACGCGCTGGCGAGAATGATCCAGGCGGCACACGCGGCCGGCCTGAAGGTCGTTCCATCCATTGCAGTGGGTCCGGTCAACCTGCTGATCTTCGGCCACCCGGAGTGGGAGACGAAAGACCGCAACAATCAGCCCTCCAGCACCACGTTCGCCCCGTCGCTGGCCTTCTCGTACCCTCAGGCGCGGCAGGCGAAAGTCGCGATGCTCATGGACCTGGTCAACAACTACGCCATCGACGGCATCTTCCTCGATTATTGCCGCTATCCGGAGAATACGAACCCCTCGCACCCGGAGTACGCCTGCGGCTTCTACGGGTATGACGCGCCGCTCATTCAGCAGTGCCTGGGCCAGTTCGGGTTTGACCCGCGGGCCGAGCCGGTGGGCTCGCCGAACTGGAACATCTTCAACGGCCTGCGCGTCGGCTCGGTGGTTTCGTTCCTGCAGGAGTTCGGGGCGGCGGTCGCGACGAGCGGCCGGAACATCCCGATCGGCGGCTTCGGTGATTCGACGCTGGCCAACGACCTGTGCGCCGGGCGCGACTGGTCGATCTGGGGTCAGGGCGGGCACATCGACGAGCTGTGGCTGGGGAATTATGTCGTCGCCATCTCGAACATGCGTCAGGTTCTGGCCCAGACGCGCGGGCTCGTCGGACCGGGGGTGCTGGTCCATGGGGCGCTCACGCCGTACGCCGGATTCCTGACCACGAATACCCAGATGGTGGAAGCATCGCGCGAGATGCTGATCGGCGGAGCGGACCGGCTCTGGATCTACCGCGAGGACGCGCTCACCGCGGGGAATCTCTGGGATGGCGCGGCGCTGGCGAACGACAAGTTCATCCGCATGAAGAAGCTCACGGGGACGCCGCTGGTCCAGTTTGATGCGGCGGCAGCCGGCGCGGGGATCGAGCCGCCGGAGGTCTCACCTGCGTGGGTACTGAGCGGATCGGCGGCCATGACCAACAACGGCGCGTATCTGCTGCAGGACAACACGGTCAACCCGGCCAGTGAGACCGGCGCCTATCAATCGCCGACGGCGGCGAACACGATGAAGAATGCCACAGGCAACTACGCGATCGAGCTGCGGGTGCGGCCGCTGACCGACATCGTTTCATCGGCGGGATCGAGCGCGTACGCCAACCTGCACGTGGGCTGGTCCGATGACGTATGGGAATACGCTCTGGCCATCGACAAGGACAGCGATGATGCCGGGGCGGGCGCCACCGGCGGACTTCGGGTCGGGGGAGCGGCCATGACATCCGCGGTCGCAGGGGTGAGCTGGGCAACGCCGCACACCGTGCGGATCAGCTACGATGCGGTGGATGGGGAGTTCTATTTCTATCTGGACAATGCTCTGGTGAACGCGCTGCCCGACACGGGCGTGAAGGTGGGCGTCGCAGCGACCGGCCTGCGCGACCGCGTCGCGTTCGGCGATTCCACGACCAACGGGGCCGACGCGGCGGCGGAGTGGTATCGGATCCGTCTTGACTTCAACCAGTACGCGCCTTGAGCCCGGCGTTGCAGAATGACTCACCACGCAGACGCGGAGGACACAGTGCGGGTTTCGTCCGCAGCCGGATCTGAGATCTGAGATTTGAGATGTGAGATAATGTCGCCCCGGGGATCTGAGCAGGGCGCGAGAAATCGGAGCATTTGTGGCACGGAGAAGAGTTCTGAGTTCTGAGTTCTGAGTCACCGCTGGCCGTGCTCCACAACTGAGAACTCAGAACAAGTCATCCGGAGAACCTCTTCTCGATGTCTCAGTGTCTCCGTGGTACTTGCTTCTTGCTAACCTGGAAAGGTAACCTTCTAATGGTACACGCGCAGCGACTTTCCGTCCTCGTCTTCCTGAGCGTAACCCTGATTCCGTTCGCGGTACGCGCGGAGGAGCGCGGGACCTCCCCCAGCCGCCCGGAGCGATGGCCGCCCGCCATGGGCCTCTACGGGACGGTGTTCAAGACCGAGCAGGAGACGATCGACCATGTCGCCAAGTGCAAGGCGCATGGGATCGATCTGCTGGTTCCGTCGCTCTCGGGCGGAGGGACCGTGCTATGGAAGACGGACAAGGCAGAGTACTACCCCAGTCAGAGGGAGGCGTTCGAAAAAGGCTTTGACGCGCTGGCCTGCCTCATCCGGCACGCTCATGCGGCCGGTATCCGCGTGTATCCGTCTGTCGCAGTGTGCCCGGGTGGACGCGTGCTCGATCAGCACCCCGAATGGGAAACGCGCGACCGCGAAGGCAAGCCCTCATCGGCCACCACCACTGCCGCGGTGTCGCTTGCGTTTCCCCCGGCCCGCCGTGCGAAGGTCGAATTGCTCCTCGATCTCGTCAAGGGCTACGAGATCGACGGGATTCTGCTGGACTACTGCCGCTATCCGGAAAACAGCAAGACGCAGGCCACCCGGTACGGCTACTACGGCTACGACACCCCCCTGCTCGACGCGTGCCGGACGATTTACGGATTCGACCCGCGGCAGGAAGCGATTGATTCGCCGCGGTGGAAGATCTTCAACGCGATGCGCGCGGAGACGGTGACGGCGTTCGTGCGCGAACTGCGTGAAGCCGTGATGGCCAGCGCGCGGGGCATTCGTGTCGGCGGGTTCGGGGACACCGATCCGGTGCTGGAGGCGCGAAGCTGCGGGCGCGACTGGGCGGCATGGGGGCGGCAGGGACTGATCGACGACTTCTTCCTGGCCACGTATACCGAGAAGGCGGTCGAGATGCCGGCGGTGGTGAAGCGAGCGAGAGAAGCGCTGGGGCCGAAAGTGGTGCTGCTGTCGGCGCTGACCCCGTTCAACCGGTTCCTGAAAACGAACGAGGAGATGGTCGAGGCGGCCAGGGCCCAGAGAGCCGGCGGTGCGGACGGGCTCTGGATCTACCGCGAGGACTCCTTGACAGAACTGGACTTATGGGAGGGGGCGCGAGTAGCGGCGCGGGCGGCGAGCGGCCGTGAACGCACGCGATGAGCCTTGGCGTGGCATTGACAGGAGGGTATTTTCGAGATATAAACAAACTTGGTGGCTTGCGGTGCGCCTGCAGCAGGGCGCCTGGCCAGCTTCATTTGCGGAACTCTCAACAGGAGGCGAAAAGCATGTTCTCACCAAGGCTCTTGTGGGTAGGCATACTGGTGACGCTGCTCGCGGGCGGTGCGGTCGCGAGTGCCGCGGTGCTGGTTGAGTTTGACGCGGCCGCCGCGGGGGCGGGCGTGGACCCCACCGGCGTCGTGCCGGCGTGGACGCGTTCGTCCATCGACGGGCTGGGCATGGTCAACAATGGCAGCTACCTGCTGCAGGACGACACCGCCAATCCGGGCCAGCAATACCGCGAGTACCTCTCGCCGTCGGCCGGCGCGGGAACCATGGTCCGCGGCGGGGCGCCCTACGGCATCGAGTTCCGGACGCGCCCGCTCACCGACGTGGCGTTCATCGGCACGCACTGGCCCGAGATGTACCTCACCTGGAGCGACGATCAGTTCAACTACAACATCACCGTCGACAAGTACGCCGCGGCGGCAAGCAGCGGCCCGGGCGACATCGTCTACGGCCGCAACAGCTTCAGCCCGGCGATCACCGGCATCGACTGGTCGGTGCCGCACACGATCTTCATCGGGCACCGGGGCAGCGGCGGCACGAGCGTGTTCGACTTCTACCTCGATGGCGTCATCAAATCGACTGTCGTCGACGGGAGCATCGCCCGCACCGGCAGCTACGCCCGCGACCGCGTGGGCTTCGGCGATGGAACCAACGGCGGCAACGACGTGGCCGGCGAGTGGTATTTCGTGCGGATCTACGATGTCAACCAGCCCATTCCCGAGCCGGCCGGCCTGACCCTGCTCGCTCTGGCGGCCCTCTTTCTGCGCCGCCGTTGAAGATCCCCGCTCCGGGGTCATCAGAAGGGGAATCATCATGTTCGGACTACGAACGGCGGTCGGCCTGCCAGCAGTCCTGCTGCTGGCCATGCCTGCGGCGGCCGCAGTGCGTGTGGAGTACAATGCCACCATCGCCGGTGTGGGCGTCGATCCCACCGGTGTGACGCCGGCGTGGAGCCTGTCGGGCAGCGCGATGAGCAACAACGGCTTCTTCCTGCTTCAGGACAATACGGCCGACAATCCGACGCAGCAGTCAGGGGAGTATCTCTCCCCATCGGCGGGCACCGGGCTGATGAAGAACGGAAGCGGGAACTACGGCATCGAGTTCCGCGTCCGGCCGCTGACGGATGTGGCGTTCATCGGATCGCACTGGCCGGAGTTGTACGTCACGTGGGCCGACAATCACGCCACCGACGGCAACTACAACGTCACCATCGACCTGGACGCGGATGACGGCGGCCCGATCACAACAGGAAGCATTGTTTACGGCCGCAACAGTTTCAGCCCCGCGATCACAGGCATCGACTGGTCGGTGCCGCACACGATCTACATCGGGTACCGCGGCAGCGCAAACGTGTTCGACTTTTACCTCGACGGCGTGCTCAAGAGCACGATCACCTGGGGCAGCATCGCCCGGAGCGGCAATTACGCACAGGACCGGGTTGGTTTCGGCGACGGGACCACCGGCGGGAACGATGTGGCTGCGCAGTGGTACTTCGTGCGCATCCACGACACCTCCGTGCCGCCGCCGGCATCGGGGACGACCGTGATCAGTTATGACGCGGCCGGTGCGGTCCCGCCGCTCGCCGATCCCACCGGCGTGACGCCCGCCTGGTCGCGTTCGTCGATTGACGGACTGGGGATGGTCAACAACGGGACGTTCCTGCTGCAGGACGATACGGCCGTCGCGGGGCAGCAATACCGAGAATACCTCTCGCCGGCGATCGGCGGGTTGATGCGGAATGGCGTGAGCGACTACGGGATCGAGTTTCGCGTGCGCCCGCGGACTGACGTGGCGTTCATCGGCTTTCACTGGCCCGAGCTGTATGTCACGTGGAGCGACGATCACGCGACCGATGGCAACTACAACATAACGATCGACCTGGACCCCGACGACGGCGGGCCGGCCACCACCGGCAGCATTGTTTACGGGCGCAACAGCTTCAGTCCGGGGATCACCGGCATCGACTGGTCGGTCCCGCACACGATCTTCATCGGGTACCGCGGCGCGTCGAACGTGTTTGACTTCTATCTCGACGGCCTGTTCCAGCGGACGGTCGCCTGGGGCAGCATCGCCCGGGCAACCAATGACTACGCCCGCGACGCGGTGGGCTTCGGCGACGGGACCAACGGCGGCAACGATGTGGCGGCCGAGTGGTACTTTGTCAAAGTGCACAGCGTGAGCTGCCCGCCGGTACCGATCACGCCCGGGCCGCTCGTGGAATACGACGCTGGCAGCGCGGGCGGCGATCCAACGACGGCGATGCCGCCCTGGACGCGGTTCGGCTTCCCGATGACCGACACCGGCGCCTATCTGCTCCAGGACAACACGTCGGATGACCCCACGACGCAGTCCGGCGAGTATCTCTCGCCGACCGTCTGCAATCTGATGCGCCTGGGCGCGGGTCAGTACGGGATCGCGTTCCGCGTGCGGCCGCTGGACGATGTGCCGAACCTCGGGCTCTCGCATTACGCGAATCTGTACGTGACGTGGAGCGATGACCGCTTCAGCTACAACGTGACCATCGATCAGGACACGGACGACGCGGGTCCGGGCACCAGCGGCGGCCTGCGCTACGGCAAAGACACCATGGCCAACGCGGTGACGGGCATTGACTGGTCGGTGCCGCACACGATCTTCGTCGGCTATCGCGGCGACGCGCTGCCGGCGGGTGAATTCGACTTCTACGTGGACGATGTGCTGGCCGCGACGGTCGGCGCCGCGAGCATCGCCCGGCCGGGCGGCTTCGCCCGCGATTCGGTGGACTTCGGCGACGGGACGACCGGCCAGGGCGTCGATGTGGCCGCCGAGTGGTATTTCGTACGCATCTACGGCAGCTCCACCCCGCCCATCGTGGTGGATCCCTGCGGCGACACGTGGGCCGACACCGACACGGATCTGGACGTGGATCTCGATGACTTCGGCACGTTCCAGGCGTGTTTCACGGGTGAGGGAGGCGGTATACTCACCGGGTGTGAATGCTTTGACCGGCCGGAGGTCGGTTCGCCCAACGGGGACGGAGATGTCGACCTGACGGACTTCGACCAATTCAAAGCCTGCGCGACGCGCGGGGGGGTGGCGGCGGTCGTGGGCTGCGGAGGACCTTAGGCGCATCATGGCCCCCGCGCGTACCCTGGTCATCGGTGTCGGTTCGATCGGCGAGCGTCACACACGCTGCTTCGGTGCAACAGGGCGCGTAGAGCTTGGGATCTGCGAGGTCAGCGACTCGCTGCGGGAAACCGTGGCGCATCGCTATGCGATCCCCCACCGCTACGCCACTCTGGACGACGCGCTCCAGAAGCGGCCGTGGGACGTGGCGGTCATCGCAACGCCCGCGCACCTGCATGTACCGATGGCCCGGCAGCTCGTCTCGGCCGGGCTGCACGTTCTGATCGAGAAGCCGTTCTCAACCAGCCTCGAAGGCATCGAGGAATTGATCGAGCTCGTAGAGCGCCGGCGCCGGGTCGCATCGGTGGCGTACATCCATCGGGCCAACCCCGTCGTGCAATCGATGCATGCGGCGATTGCCAGTGGAAGGTTCGGACGGCCGGTACAGCTTGTGGTGGTGGCTGGTCAGCATTTCCCGAAGTACCGCCCGGCATACCGTTCGATCTATTACGCTCGCCGCGAAACCGGCGGCGGGGCGATCCAGGATGCGCTCACGCACATGGTCAACCTGGCCGAGCTGATGGTCGGCCCTGTGGAGCGCGTGGCGGCCGACGCGGCACATCAGGTGCTGGAGGGCGTGGAAGTGGAGGACACGGTCCAGGCGCTGGCACGGCATGGCGATGTGCTCGCGTCGTACAGCCTGAATCAGTACCAGGCGCCCAACGAAACCACGCTCACGGTCGTGTGTGAACGGGGCACGGCGCGTGTGGAACTGGATCGCGGCCGCTGGATATCGATGATCGAACCCGGCGGCCAGTGGCACGAGGAATTCCGCTTCGAGGGCGAGCGGGATGACGCTTTCATCCGGCAGGCTCACGCGTTTCTCGACGCGGTGGAGGGTCAGAAACCGGTGCTCTGCAGCCTGCGGGACGGGCTCCAGACGCTGCGGGGGAACCTTGCGCTTCTGAAGGCCGTGGAGACGGCAAGCTGGGTGACCGTGCGGGACACATGAGCCGGCGAACATGTTTCAGGGCACGAACAGGCGGCACGTCGGCGATTGGGGATCGAAGATACCCAGTGTGGCGAAGAGGCGATGGGCCAGCAGCACGTGGCCGAAGGCATTGGGGTGGACGGTGCCGTCATCCAGGAGTGACGTGAGCGGCGTTTCGCGCTGCGTCCAGAGCTTCTGGTGATCGACGAGGACCGATCCAGTCTCGCGGGCGATGCTGCGCACGATGTCGGCGTATGCGGGCAGATGCTGGCGGATCCTCTCGTATTCGGTCACCGGATTCGGCGTGTGCAGCACGATCGGAGACGCACTGTCCCGGCGGATGCGCTCGAGTAGCGAGAGATAGCCGTCGCGGAAGGCTTTTTGGCCCTCGCCGCCGGCCGCGGCGTCGTTCATACCCATCATGATCGAGATGACCTGCGGGCGGAATCGCAGGACGCGATGCTCGACGTCCGCGAGCAGGCCGGGGACGGTGTCGCCGGAGATTCCGGTGTTGATGACGACGTCGCGGTACCGGCCCATCTCCCAGCGGACGCGCTCAGCGAAGTGTTCCGGATAAGAGCGGGCTCCGTACGTGTGCAGTGCCCCGTGGGTGATCGAATCGCCGGTGAACAGCCAGAGGACGGGCTCGGGGGCAGTCAGGCATTTCTTGATTTCTTCGAGTTGCGTCGCGGCCACGGGGTCCTCCCGCTGAAAAGGCACCTGCCCGGTCATTTGCGTCACATCCGGGGGGCATGGTACCTTTATTTACGAAGTAAATATACCTGGGTCGAGCCCGGGCTGTGTGCCCGGGTCTGACGCCTGCTGGAGATGTCGAAACCAACATGCCCTCGCACACCCCCCCATTCCACGGAATCTGGCCCGCCTTCATGACTCCCTTTGATGCGGAGGATCGTCTCAACCTCAAGGCGGCCGGTCGGCTCCTGGTCCGCCTCATCGAACAGGGAGCGGGGGGTTTTTATGTCTGCGGGAATTCGGGTGAAGCAGCCCTGCTGCGCGTCGAGGAGCGCCGGGCGCTGACTGAGTTCGTGATCAAGGAGGTGGCCGGACAGGTCCCCGTCATGGTGCACGTGGGCCAGGCGCCTCCACCGCTGGCCATTGAGCTTGCCCAGCACGCGGCCGTCTGTGGGGCTGATGCGATCAGCTCCACGCTGCCGCCATTCTTCAATTACACCGCCGGCCAGGTTGCCGGTTACTGGACCAGCCTCACGCGCGGGCACGACGTTCCGTTCTATGGGTACGTGCTGCATGATCTGGGCCAGTCGCGTGAGCAGATCTTCGGGTGGCTGGACGAAATTGCCCGCACGCCGCACCTCGCCGGGCTCAAGTTCACCAATGCCGACGCGCATCAGCTCGCGATTCTCAAGCTCTGGGGCAGTGGGCGGCTCAACATTCTTTCGGGCCACGACCAGGGATACCTGGCCTGCCGGGTGCAGGGGGCCGACGGGGCCATCGGCACCTCGTTCAACATCGCGCTGCCGCTGTGGCTGCGGGTCAGCCGCCTGTACGAATCGGGCGACAGGGCCGGGGCGACGGAGGCGATGCTGACGTGCTGCGATCTGGTGGGCCGCCTCTCGAACGGCCACTTCCTGCACATGGTCAAGCTGGTGCTCGCCCGACAGGGCATCGACTGTGGTCTGCCGCGGCCGCCGCTCCGTGCGAATATCGAGATCTCCGCCCGGGAAATCAACGAAGTGGAGGCACTGATTAACCGCGGCGCCGGGGCACGCGGTTCAGCGGTTGCCGCACGATCAAACATGCATTCGTAATCCAGGAGGTGGGCGGTGAACCCCGCTTGGCTGATGTACTCGCTGCCCGTTCTGTGTGTCGTGGCCAATACGTCGTTCGCTGAGCCGTCAGCGGTGCCCTTCTCGCAACTTCCACGCGAGCAGCAGTACCGCATTCGGCGGGCGGTGGCCGCTCCGCCGACGCGCGAGAGAACCGGGCCGTACTCGACCCCGATGTACTACCTCATGCACGAGGGGTACGACTACGACGGGAAAATGGACGTCGGCCCGAGCGGGCGCACGTACATCAAGGACAAGCCCGGCCCCGATTACGGATACTGGAAGCTGGACCGCAACCGGCCGGACTGGCAGGAGGTGATGATCCGCAACTGGGCGGAGCTTGGCCTCAATAACACGCATTTCAACATCTACCCGGAGAACAACTCGCTTGAATTGTCGCCTCCCTGGCGGGCGGCGATCGAAGACTTCGTCTCGCTCAGCGAGCAGTACGGGCTGGCGGTCGGCGTGCGGCTCGATGCCCTGGGCGGCTATGAAGCCTGGGAGATGAATCCCGACAATCCGCAGAACCTGATCGAGCCCTATCTGCGGTGGGTGCGCGAGATCGTCACAATGCTCAAGGGGAAGACCGCCTATTACGTCCTGGGAGATGAGCTCACGCTGCACAAGGCCCAGCCCGGCCTGGATCCGAAAAAGTGGACACCTGAGAAGTATCTGGCCTACTTCAAGCGCGTGTGCGAGGCGATCAAGAGCATCGAGCCAACCGCGAAGGTCTCGATGTTTGCCGCCGAGAGCGGCAAGTGGTCAAACGTGCTGTACCTGCTCGAACAGGGATATGCCAGGTACGGCGATGCGGTCGCCATCAACTATTACAACTACCAGGACGTGCCCAGATTCTTCGCCGACGCGGCGAAACTCGCCCCGAATCTGCTGTTCCTGTCGAATGGCGTGGGGTATACCTCGTGTGCGCTGGCCCAGCCGCGATACCCCGAAGGCGACGGCTACACCGCCTTGCCGACCGAAGAGGCCCACGGCAACACGATCGCCAAGAACATGTTCGCGTGGTGGGACCTGGGCGCGGCGACCGCACCGTATTACATCAGCCTGCGCAACTGGGTCGTCCGCGGAAAGGTGTATCCGCGGTGGTTCGGATTCTTCGGCTTCGAGGATTTCGTCATCGACGAGCACGACAACATGACAGTGAAGCGGTATCCGGGCTGGTATGCGTTTCAGACGGTCGCACATACGTTCTACGATCGTGACAAGTTCAGGAAGCCCTCTTTTCCGGTGGATAGTTCAGCGAAGCTGTCGATGTTCCGGGCGTACGAGCACGGTCTCAGGGACGGCTCGGAGCTGGTGCTGATGCTCTGGAACGACACCGGACCGGTCCGGACGCGTGTGGATCTGGGCAGCCGCGAGTATCTCCACCCGGTGCGCATTGACGTCTTCAACCAGCACCGCTGGACGGACGTGCCCGCTCGCGTCGAAGACAAGGGCGTCGCGCTGGACCTGGAGGTCGGGCTGGATCCGGTGATCGTTCGCCTGGTCCGGCTCCGATGACCGAAAACCAGAATGACGAAATCCGAATGACGAATGAAGCCCGAAATCCATAAATGTCTAATGTCTAAATCCCAATGTCTAATCAAGCCCCAGTTCCTCAATAATGTCTGAATGACTTGAGACAGGTTTGAGTCAGTGGGACCTTGGGCATTCTTTAGACATTTGCTCATTAGACATTCGTCATTCCCTTGTCATTCGTCATTCGGAGCTGATGACCCGGCGCTGGCAGATTTAAGTGAGGGCCCCATGTATCGCACGCAGCCCCGCCCGCTTCCGGAGCGGATTTATGAGCCGACGATCATCCACAACCCGTTCACTTGGATGGGGATCTGGACGCCGCACGGCTGGCGCGTCAATCGCATGCGCCGGGGCCGGGCCGAGTCCGTCCGCGTCACGCTCAGCGGCGACGGGAAGACCACGTTCTTCCCGGAAGCGCTGCTCGACCCGCAGACCGGCCGTGTCGAGTGGCAGGACGATCTGCACCTGACGGATGATCCCTTCACGGACGGGGGCATCTATCCCTGTGATCCGCGCGTCGAACACCCGGCCGGCAATCCCCGCTGGGCGGTGTCGCACACACTCCTCGCTTATCCGGTGGCTGATCACACGCTGTATACGCACGAGTACACCTGGGACATGGTGCACGGGCACCTGCAGACCCATTTCCGCCGGCACGTCGCACTGGAAGAGGCGCGGACTGACTCCCGCGACGGTACAGCCGTCGAGGTCGCGCACAGACCGATCAGCCGCGCGATCGAGGGCAATGTCCACTATCCGCTGCCGAACAGCGCGGTGCGCGGCGTCTGGACGTCGCCCGACAAGTCCGGCCGTAACCTGTACGCGCGGCGTGTGACGCAGTGGATGGCGATGCACAACGGCGTGTACGCGATCGCCCCGCACACGCCCGTCGTGCAATGCTACGGCATCTGGCAGGTCCTGCCCGAAGATCCGGTGCGGGAGGCGTTCGATCCGGACACGCACGAGTGCATCGATCGCGAGCTGCTCATCCAGCGGCTGCATATCCCGCTCGATGAACCGAAGATCTCGCTGATCGAGATGCCCATCCGCGAGGTGCACAGCAGGCTGTACGACGCACCGATCGGCACGCTCGCTGAGCCGGAGGGCGTGGTGGACGAGCGGCAGCTCGCGCGGCTGCGGGCCCGGCTGGGAACGCAGTTTGTGCCCGGGTGCGTGGGCTACGCGGGGAAATCCGGGCCGCCGACCGACGACCTGCTGCATTGCGACACGTACTGCCCCGCCCTGGATCTCAATGAAGATGGGGTGATCGATGCGGCCGACGAAGCGCTGCTGGGGCGGCACCTGGGCCGCAGGGTTCGCTATAACCTCTACTATGACGCGTACTTCGGCAGCGACTGGCTGACCACGAGCGTCTGTCTCGATCCCGAGCATCGGCCGGGCGCGCCGGTGATCGCCGACTACATGTACGGGGCGGGGTATGACGCCCAGGCAGGAATCGTCCGGCTGTTCGAGACGCCCGGGCCGGATCAGCCGGTGTGGGTCGAGTATTACCACGATGCCCCGGCCGAACCGGGTGAGGACAACATCGTGGTTCATCTGTACCGGGAGGCGTAGTGTCTTTTTGCGTCAGACAGTTGCGATCATGGGCCTTAGCCCCGGCATTCATGCCGGGGTAGGCAACCCAAGACTCCCCCAGCCCGCTTCAGCGGGCTTGCCGGCACGCGGCTTCAGCCACCTGGCGCTGAGGCTGAAGCCATGAAGAGAATCCCGGTGAACCAGGATCGCAGCGTTGTGTTCGCTGTGTTACCCGGCATGAATGCCGGGTTTAGCGCAGCCGGATTGAGACTTTCCTGCCAGCAATGGCGCAAGCGCGGATGGTGAGAACACCGGGGACTGAATAACAGGATCTCTTCATGAACGTCACGCCCGTTGACTGGATCATCATCGCCGCGTTCTTCGCGATTTTTCTGGCGATGGCGATTTACCTGAACAGCCAGTGCCGCAGCGTCGCGGATTATCTGGTGTCCGGGCGCAAGGTGCGGATGTGGCTGGGCATGGGGGCGGGGCTGGCCGGCGAGATCGGGCTGGTCAGCATCGCCGCCATGTGCGAGCAGGGCTACCTGCGCGGGTATTCGTTCGTGCTGCTGGCCGTGCTGTCGATGCTGATCATGACGCCGCTGTTCGGCTACTTCGGCTTCGGCATCGAGCGGTTCCGGGCCACGCGGGCGATGTCGGTGCCGCAGTACGTCGAGATGCGCTACAGCCGGAACCTGCGGATCCTGACCGGCGTCTTCAACTCGGCGGCCGGCGTGTTTCAGATGTGCGTCTTTCCCATCGTCGGCGCGAACTTCCTGCGCGTGCTGGTGCGGGCTCCGGAGATGATGAATCTCGGCGGTGTGCAGGTCCAGACCGCGTGGCTCATCATGGCCGTGCTGCTGGCCTGCAACATCCTCTTCACGTATCTGGGCGGCTACCTGACGCTGGTGGTGACGAACTTCTTCCACATGATCGTCACGCTGGGCGCGCTGTACTGGCTGCTCTTTCGGGTCGTGGCCCAGGCGGGGCCGCAGCACGTGTGGTCGTCGCTCGAGCAGACCAAGGGGCTCGCCGGTTTCTACCCTTTCACGGAGGGGGGCGACACGTACGGGCTCACCTGGTTCTGCTGGATGATGACGATGAGCATCCTGCTGCAGTTCTCGTACGGGCCGTATCTGCAGAAGTACGCTTCGATGGACAAGCCGAAAACCGCGTCGCGCTCGTACCTGCTGGGGATGCTGTTCGGCAACGGCCGCACGTTCGCGATCATGGGTCTGGGCGTCGTTGCGCTGGCGGTGCTGGGAACGGCGCCGCCGCAGTC
This sequence comes from uncultured Planctomycetales bacterium, assembly GCA_964591605.1. Taxonomy (GTDB): domain Bacteria; phylum Planctomycetota; class Phycisphaerae; order UBA1845; family PWPN01; genus CAYLLT01. The sequence continues at coordinate 10,197 of CAZQEN010000011.1, read as the reverse complement.
GCTGAGCGTGGACGAGCGCGTCTGGGGAAGCATGGCCACGCCGTATTACCTCTCGCTGGTCACGCCGCCGATCCTGATGGGTTTTCTGCTCATCGGGCTGGTCTCGGCGGACACCTCGACCACCGATCAGTACCTGCTGAGCTGGTCGACGTCCATCGTCAACGACTGCATCTGCCCGTTCCGCAGGACGCCGTTCACGCCCGAGCGGCATGTCCGTGCGGTTCGATTGACGATCGCGGTGCTGTGCGTGCTGTTTTTCGGCTTCGGGCTGATCTACACGCCGACGCTGCCGCTGTGGGAGTATCTGTGGCTGTGCGCCAATATCATCGGCGGCACGGGCGTGGCCGTGCTGTTCGGGATGTACTGGCCGCGGGCAACGACCGCCGGGGCATACGCGTCGGTCTTCACCTGCCTGGTGCTGCCGATCGCCGACCTGGTCGCCCGGCGCGTCTATGTGGCCAACTGGCCGCAGGCGGAGTACCCGCTCAAGCCCGAGACGACGGGCCTGTACAGCTACCTGCTGGCCATGGGACTGCTCGTGGTTGTTTCGCTGTGCTCGAAGAAGCCGACGAAGTTCCAGGATCTCGGAAAGATCGCCGACGAGATGAACCGGGCGGGAGCTGGATGAGATGATGCTGATTCAATTCTCAGAGCAAGTGGGACCCTGGTCGCCCATTATCTTCTGGTTCGTGACGGTCAATGCGTTCCTGACCATCGGGTTCATCCTCGTGGTCATCGTCGGGGGGATCTCTGACCTGCGCTTTCTCCTCAAAGCGCTGCGGGAGGAATCCCAGGACATGACGGACGACGGGCGCGTGGTGACCCAGCCGAATCCAACGGGCGCGTTTCCGGTGGGGGACGCCGAGTCACAGCATGAACCACCCGGCCACATCGGCTCAGCGTGAAGGCACCGCCGCGAGCGGCATGCAGGCGGCGGCGGAGAACGGTGAGAGCGTCAGCCCGCCCAGAACGATGCCGGCGGTCTGACTCACGAGGTTGTAGGCGTCCCAGCGGTTGAGGCCAAAATCCGTGGCCAGCCAGTCGACCAGGTGGGCGTATGCGTGCTGAATCGCGCCGCGTACGTCGCCGTCGATGCCGATGGCCGCAATCTGAAGCACGTCGCGGAGCCGGGGAAACGGAAGCGCTGGGCCCTTACGCAATGTGATCGTGCAGTCGATCGAGCCGGACGTCTCGATCGCTCCGCCGATGATCTCGCCTTCACCCTGGGCGGCGTGAATATCACCCATCATCACCAGCCCGCCCTCGTGATAGACGGGCAACTCGATTGTCGTGCCGGGGCGGAGGAGAGGAATGTCGATGTTGCCACCGAACGATCCGCAGTAGAGCGTCGATGTCTCCTGCCCCCAGTTCGGACACGTGCCGACGCAGCCGACAAACGGCCGGAGGGACACGGTGATGGGGGTCGGCCCCAGCGGGTTGGTGAGACGGGCCACCCCCTGCGCTGGGTCAATCTGCCAGCGGTACATGTGCCGCGGCACGACGGCGGAGTCGCCGTGCACGGCCGGCGGAGCCAGCAGGTGAGCCGGCAGCAACCCGTGGCCGGGGGCCAGGCCGGTCTGACCGGTGGCACGGTCCAGGTGGATCGCCTCGATCTGGACGGCCAGCGTGTCGCCGGGCGCCGCACCCTCCACGTGGATCGGGCCGGCCATCGGATTGCCTTCGAAGAGCGTGGTGCCGGGAGCATTGTGACGCTGATCCGGGCGGAGGAGCGCACCGTCGCTGAGCTCGTTGTCAGAGTCCGGGCAGACGACGCGCAGCGACGTGCCCGGGGCGATCCGCAGCGTCGGTTCATGCGGCCCGAACGTGTAGTGAAAGCGTGAGGAGAGGAATGTTTCGCGCGGCATAACAGGTCATCCGGGGCAGGGGAAATGTGAGATGGGAGATCTGAAGACGCGGCGTTTCACGTCTCACGTCTAACGTCTCACGCCTCACGTGTTCTTGATCGCCTCGATCGCCTCGGCGAAGCTCTTTCCTTTCTCCAGCAGCGGGGCGAGGGCGGCTTCGCGGGCGTGGATCTCCTGGGCCTTGGCCTTCACCTCGACCAGGATCTCGGCGGGCACCACCACGATGCCGCTGGCGTCGGCGACGATCCAGTCATTCGGCCGGACGGGGATGCGGCCGCAGACAACCACCGTCTCCCACTCGCCGATCTCGGCGAACGTGCCGGCCCGCGGGCAGACGCCGCGCGAAAAGACCGGAAACTTCAGGGCGATGATGTCCTCCACGTCGCGGACGGAGCTGTCCACGATCGCCCCGGCGATGCCGCGAGCCTGGGCCCGGCGGCTCATGAGCCCGCCCATGAGAATCACGTCGGTCACCGCCCCGCCGTCGATCACCAGCACGCTGCCGGGCGGGGCGAGCTCGAGCGATTTCTCCATCGCCCACGTCGCGCCCGGGTAACAGCGGACGGTGTAGGCGGGGCCGGCCACCTTCATCTCGCGGGCGAGCGGTTTGAGTCCGGCATCCATCGCCTGAAAATATCGGCCGCAGGCCCGCAGGGCGTCGGAAACGTTCGCGCTGCCCAACTCACACCAGGCCGCTGCTTGCGTCGTCATCGGTGTACGTCCTCAACGATTGCCTTGATCGCATCCCAGAGGTCCAGCTCCCAGATCGCATCGCCGCGGTAAATGGTGATCTCGTCGGCGCCGCCGGCGATGGCGGCCTCGACGCCTTTCCTGAGCAGCGCGGGCGTATTGAGATTGCCGCCGTAGCACGCCAGGAAGCAGTTCACCTTCATGCGGTCGGGCACGGCCTCGCGGACCTTGCGCACGCTCTCGTAAATCAGCGGAAAGTCGCGCGTGTAGGGCGCGACGTGGAGCTTATCGACCACGCCCATCTTCGCCCAGGTGAGCCAGTCCTGCAAGGAGGCCTCGAGCGATGCGCGGCGCTCGTACAGGCTCATGTAGGCTGAAAGTTCCACCTGCTGGTTCAGATCGGCGAGCCGGCGGCGCAGCTCGACGATGAATTCGGTCACGTCATCCGCCCGGAGCTGCATCCACCGCGACTCGGTCGGCTCAAGCGTGCGCGGATCGACGCCGTAGCGGGCCCGAAACGCCTCGATCGCCGCCGGATCGTAACCGAAATCGGTCCCCAGGTAGCGGATGTAGTCGAGCATGATGCCGTCGACGCCCGTCCGGGCTGCCTGGCGGGCCAGATGTTCAGCCCGGAACGTGCGCGCCCGCGGCTCGGCCCACGAGAGGATGCCTCCCAGCGGCTCGCGGGCGTCCTTCTTCCACATGTGCAGCTCGGGGTGTTCTCGACTGAACTCGCTGTGCTGGCCGAACGTCAGCATCGCGATCGAAGGGTGCACCTGGATGCCCATCGAGCGGGCTTTCTCGACGGCCCCTGCGATCCCCCACTCGCCATCCTGATGGTCGAATGAGGGATAGATGATCGTGATGCCGGCCCGGCGGCATGCTTCGAGGTCGCGGTCGCTCACGCTGGCATAGGCACTGAAGACGATCGGGCTCCTGCACGGGCGGACGATGCGTTTCGGCGGTGTCCAGGCGAGCAGATCGTCCTGCGTCGCGCCCCAGATGGCGCGGAAGTCGCCCTTGGGCCCGAGCTTGAGGACGCGGTTGTTCTTCCAGTCGGTGACGATCACCTCGCCGGCGCTCGTAACGGCCGTATCCACGGGATGATTGAACCGATGCCCCGAGTTGCCGTGGCCGGGGGCCCAGATGTCGATGAGCCGGCCGTCGAGCGTGAACCGCTGGACGCGATTCTCGAACGTGTCGGCTGCCCAGAGCGTGTCGCCGTGCACGGCGGCGCCGTAACCTTCGTCGAACTCGCCCGGTCCGATGCCGCGCTGGCCGATCGTGAGCACGTGCTTCCCGTCCTCGGTGAACTTCTGGATCCGCCCGCCGTCGGTCTCGCGGACGTACACGTGGCCGCGGTTATCGCACGCGATTCCGCCGAGATAGCCGTTGAGCAGGAATTCACCCGGCTTCTCGCCGATCCGCCCCCACTGCTTGAGGAACTCGCCCCTGGGCGAGAACTTCTGGACGCGTGCGTTGAACGTGTCGGAGACGAAGATCTCGCCGGCGCGGTTGACGGCCACGAAGTGCGGCTCGCCGAAGCTGCCGGGCGCGGCGCCGCGCCGACCCTGGCCGAGCACAAACTGGAGCCGCTCGCGTTCGTCGAGCACCACGATGCGGTGATTGCGCGTATCCGCGATGTAGATCCGGTCATGGGGTCCGATCGCCACATCGAACGGCCCCTTGAGTTCGCCGTAGCCCTCGATCGTGCGGATCGTCCCCAGCCATTCACCTGCTGCGGTGAACTTCGAAACGCGGGCGTTGTCGATTTCGGCCACGTACACAACATCTTTGCTCGACACGGCGACACCGAACGGGCCGCGGAAGTGCCAGGGCGTTTCCGCCGGTGCCGTGGTCGTCCCGTCCTCAGTCGCCCCACCCTGTAGCGGCGGTTCCCCGTGGCGGCCGGGCACCGGCGAGACGCCGGTGCCACACCCGTCTGGGGAGGCCTCTCGGGCTGACATCTTGAGCGGGTTGTCGAGTGGATCGTACGTGAGCTCGATATCGTCCAGCACGAGTGTGCCGGTTCCCGCGGGGGCTTCGATCCGCAGGCGGGTGGACTTGAGCAGCCGTTGCGGCGGCTCGCGCGTGACACGAAATGCTTCCTCGATGGCGTGCCATCCCGTCTGACCCGTCGTGACGGAGAATGCGCGCTCCTCGCTGGAGCCGTCGGTGTACTTGAGGGTCAGCACGACGCGCGGCGGGGACGGGGCGCGGACGTCCTCAGCACGGACGGAAAACGACAGACCCAGCGAGCGCACGGCCATCGCCGGGTGACGGCAATAGAGCCGATCCGCCGCCTGCACGACGGCCACGGGCCGCCCCTCATTCAGCGTGATCGCCAGCGCCGCCCCGCCGTCCTGGCCGCGTCCGTCGGCCACCACCGCGCCCGGATCGAGCGTCCAGCCGGACGCACCCGACTTGAAATCGCCGTTGGCGATCAGGTTCTCATCGAGCGGGTCGAACTCCTCCGCGCGGATGCGGCTGAGCGAATAGCCGCCGATCTCGCGGATCACCGGCCAGAGCTTGAACTGTTCGAGCTCGCTCGCGCGGCAGACCCAGATCCCGTCGCAGCCCAGCTTGATGAGGCGCCGCGCGGCGTCACGGCACAACTCCGGCGTGGGTGCAAAGCCGTCCTCCGGGTGGAACGCCTCGGCCAGGAACAGCGGGCCGAAGACGATGGATTCCCTGCGTTTCACGTCGATCAGGCTTTGGGTCGCCCGCCCGAGCCGTGCGAGGCTGTCCATCAGGAACATCGGATGGTGCTCATCGACCAGCCGATCCACCTCCCATCGCTCCCAGTCCTGACACACGTCGTGCAGGCTCGGGATGCGGCCGTAGGCATTCGAGTTGTAGACGCCGATCGGCAGTTGGATCCCGCTGCGCCTCAGAGCGTCCCGCAATTCGCGGATGAACAGTGATACCATCTCCCGGCGGATCTGAAAGAAGCGCGGATCGTCCGAAGCGGGCTTGAAGTCAGGGGGCAGGTTGTGCCGGCGGCGCAGCTCATCGAGCAGCGGTTCGTCGTAGCCGTGCGCGCAGTGTCCGTGCAGCAGGTCGTGGCCGTAGTACGGCCAGCGGATGAAGTCGAGCTGAATCCCATCCACCGGATATCGCGACAGCACCTCCAGAATGACGGCCCGCTTGTAGGCCCGCACCTTCGGCCAGGCGGGCGAGAGCATGTGCGGCGTCGGCTGGCCGCGCTCGTCGCGGGTGAGCATCTGCGGGTTGGCGTCCACGAAGGGCTGGTCGAGCCGCTCGAATACGGCGAACGCGGGAACGTCGGCATACACCTGAATGCCGGCGGCGTGGGCCCGTTCGATCGCGTACGGAATGAGATCCTCGCGTCTCTCGGGCGGTGGAGCGAGCAGCTCGGACGGAGGCGACTGCTCAAGGAGGCTCGCATAGATGCGATGGATGCCATATTCGCGGCAGCGGGCGATGAGCAGGTCGATATCCGAGCGGGCGTTGATGTTGTAGCCCGTCCACTGCCCGTTGCCGAGATCGTGCAGGCCGATGCCGCCGTAGAAAGCCATGATCGGCCGGTCCGGGTCGCGTTGCGGTTTGAGTTTGCCCAGCTCCGGATGCGGCTGGATGCGGAGCGGGTAATCGCCGCGGACGTGGCGCGACCTTAATGTTTCAGCCGAGTCCGTGGCGTGGGCGGTCACAGCGGCCAGCCAAGCCGGCAAGGTCAAGAACAGCGCATTTCGGTGCAATGTGTCACCTCCTTCGCCTCGCATCGAAAGGCGGCCCCGGATTGCCTGGACGCACGGCCGGGGCTGACCGAAGCTGCTCGGGCGAGACGCCCTCGCAGACACCGGCGAGACGCCGGTGCCACACCCAGACCCACCGGCGAGACGCCGGTGCCACACCTAAAACCACCGGCGGGACGCCGGCGCCACACGGCTCCTGTCCGAGATTCTCAGTCCGTCACGCGCAGGCGCAGCCAGCGGATGTTCGACACGCAATCCTCGACGCACCAGAACACCGCGAGGATGTCTCCATCCGCCAGGCGCTGCACGTTCGGGCACCCGAAGCGCAGCGTGCTCATCTGGCCGACGATGCTGTCGCCCGTCGTGTCATGAGATTCGACGTTCGCGCCCCACAGCGGCGCGTCGACGAGCGGCCGCCAGGCGTCGCCCTCGATCCGGGCCAGATGTGCCCACAGACCGCGTTTGTCCACGCGGCGATAGACGCACAGGATGCGGTTGTCCGGAAGGGCGACCGGTGTGCACGTTTCGCCGTGCAGGGGGCTGTCCAGCGGCGGCCCAAACGTGTCGCCATTGTCGGCAGAGAACGCGTATCGGTTCGGGATGTTTTGCCTGCTCTTGTAGTCAAAGCACCAGCAGACGGCCATGAGCCGTCCGTCGCTGAGCGTGATGAGTTTCTGCTCCCAGCCGGTGATGCGGTCACGGGAACCGTCCATGACGCTTGTGACCTTCGGCCACGTCCGGCCGCCATCATACGAGACAAACGCAATGGCGCGATGCGCGCCGGGCGGGCACTTTCCCTCCCAGTCGAGCCAGATCGAGCTGGGCAGCAGCCATCGACCCTCGCGAGCGGCGATGATCGGTGAGCAGGTTTCAAAGTGATGCCAATCGAGCGCGGCCGTGATCGGTTCGGGCGGCGTCCACGTCCGGCCGCCATCCCGCGAGCGGACAACGGCCATCTGCGTGCGGACGAAGCCCTCCGTCGCGGGGTTCGAAAGCCCCTCGTCGGCATGCGTCCGATCGAACAGGCAGGCCGCCCCCACGATCTGCCCGTCGGGCATGCGAGCGATGCGGCAAGTGGTCGAGATGGGGTGGCCCGGAGCCTGCGGCTCGAACATCAGCGCCGGCCTGGACCACGTCTTACCCCCATCGGACGACCGGCACACGTATGAACGGACATCGACGGCCTCAAACGCGCTGCCGATGTCCATGGCGGCGAGCAGTTCACCGCCGGGCAGCTCAGCGAGGGACGGGAAATAGGCATGGCGGCTCCACAGGTGCGGCAAGGGATTGCGATAGACCAGGCCCGTCTGCAGACGAGAAATGGACGTCATTCTCGACCTCCGCTGTCGGGGGCGTTAACGGGCATGCCGCCGAGGGACCGGCGAAGGCACCGTCAACCCGCGGGTATATTCATGACATAAACAATTGAGTATAATATCGCCGGCATCGGCTTTGGCAACACGCCGGCCGGCCTTGCGGTTTGGGGGTCCGGCTGTTTTCCGGGCACACGATGGAGCGCTGACGGGTGCTTTTTGTGTCCGATCTTCGTGTCCCCCACTCTCCGGGCGGGCCACCCCTCGCGCGCAGGAGCGGACCTGCACCCTGTCAGCGGCGCGGGTTTGCGGCCGCTGGAGGGCGGGATTATTGTGGATAATCACATGCGTCAACCTGAGCCTGATCTTCCTGCGTCTCTGGACGCTCCCCTTGTGACGGCCGAACCTCCAACAGGCTTTACGAAAAGGCCACCACCGCAGACGGATGTCCCCGTGGTCATCGCCCCATACGTTCGGAGGCCGCTTCAGATCGACGGGCGGCTCAACGAGCCGATCTGGCGTGAGGCACCGCGATACGAGCTCGTGCTGCCGGCCTCGCTGAGCCGGGAAGGCAGGACGCTGCAGGAGCCCGGACACGTTCGATTCGCCTGGAACAGTGATTTCCTTTACGTCGGCCTGGACCTGCAGGATTCCGATCTCGTGGCCGAGGGATCGTCGAACGGGCAGATGCACAACAAAATGGGCGACACGTGCGAGCTGATGATCAAGCCTGAGCGTCAGACATGGTATTGGGAGTTCCACGTGACGCCAGCGGGGCTCACGTCTGCGTTTTTCTTCCCGGGCCGGGGTCGCCTGTGCGTTCCGAGCTGCCTCCAGCACGACTCTGCAATCCAGGCCGCCGCTCATTGCGACGGGACACTGAACCAGTGGCTGGATCGCGATCGCGGCTGGACCGCGGAGATCGCGGTGCCTCTCTCCGAGCTCACCATCCACGGCGAGCGATTCGAGCCGGGGGCGCGGTGGAGCGTGCTGATCGGGCGGTACAATTACTCGCGCTACCTGGCGACCCGCGGGCCGGAGCTGACCGCCATGCCACTCATCTCGAAAGCGGATTTTCACTGCCACGAGGAGTACGCCCGGCTCGAGCTCGCGGATTGACTCCGGGCATTGATTCGCGCTTCATATACGCGGCGGCGACACCCGATAGAAGGCGTGAGCGCCGCTTGACGGCAGGTATGTTTATGTCGTAAAATAAAGCCCCTGGCCCTGCTCCGGTCGAGCGGCGCCACCTGCAGGATCTGACATGGCTCACCCGACATCCCACGTGGGCAACAGCGCGTTGATATCGACGGTGAACAACCGCCTGGTGCTGCAGGCGGTCAGGGCCATGCAGCCGACCTACCGGGCAGCGGTGGCCCGCACCACCTGCCTCAAACCCGCCACCGTGACGGGCATCGTCAACGACCTGCTCGAGAAGCGCCTCCTGCGGGAAACCCGCGCGCCGGGGGAGGTGGGCGCCCGCGGGGGCCGTCCGCCCCAGATGCTCAGGGTGAACGAGGATGCCAAGCGGATCCTGGCCATTGACCTGGAACCAGATGTCATCCGGGTCGTGCTCACGAATCTGCTGGTGGAGAGCCTTCAGTTCAAGGAACAGCCGATCGACCGGTTCTCGGAGCCCAGCGTCGTCTGCCGGCAGATGGTTGACCTGTGCCGCGAAGTCCTCGGGCGGACGCGGCGCGACATGGTGCTGGGCATCGGTCTGAGCCTGCCGGGCCTCATCGATCGCGACAAGGGGATTCTCCTGGGTTCGACGAACATGCCGCGATGGCGGAACGTGCCCATCGCGGAGATCCTCGAGAAAGAGCTCAAGCTGCCGGTCAAGACCGAGCGGTCGATCCATCTGGCCGCGTATCACGAGCGGTGGTCGGAACCACGGCACCACAACCGCAGCACGCTGGTGCTCAGCCTGCGCACGGGAATCGGCATGAGCCTCATGCACATGGGAGAGATTTACGTGGGCAGCCGCGGCTTCGACGGCGAAATCGGGCACACCGTCGTCGACATCAACGGCAAGCGGTGTGAGTGCGGCGGACGCGGCTGCCTGGAGACGTTCGTGAGCGCCTCGGCGATCTGCGAGCGGGCCAAAACGCTGATGGAGCGAGGCGGCGGCGCGGCGATCACGGAACAGCTCCGTGCGGGCGAGCGGCTCCGGCCCGAGCTGATCTACCGGCTGGCCAAGGAGGGAGACTCCGCCAGCGCCGACATCGTGCGCGACGTCGGACGCTACATCGGGATTGCGGTCTCGAACATGATCAACCTGTTCGCGCCCGATGACGTGGTGATCTGCGGTTCCATCGACACGGCCGATGAGCTGATTGTCGATGCGGTGCGGCGGCAGATGGAGCAGTCGGCCCTGCCCCAGGTCCGAGAGCGCGTGACCGTTCGCCTCGCCCGCGCCAAGGAGAAGGCCTGCCTGCTGGGCGCCGCGGTTCTCGTGGCCGGCGAACTCTTCGACCTGCCCAAGCTCAATTACTCCGTCATCCGTGACGTGATGTGAGGGCCCGGACACTGCGGACGCGGGAACGACGAATGTCGACAACCCGCCGGGGCGGGACGAGTCAATGACCAATGTCTGATGACTGAATGTCTAAT
>CAZQEN010000010.1:0-45449 GCA_964591605.1 uncultured Planctomycetales bacterium | reverse complement strand
ACGTAGACGTCTACAATGTCGCACACGATTTTCGGCACGGGCGACTTCCCTGAGGGCACGATTCCGCACGCGCGATGCGTGCAGGGTATCTCAGCTTGAGCCGATCCGCACGAAAAGATTGCCCGGCAGTTGGCGGACAAGACCCTTGAGCTGGAGGCTGATCAACACCGAGGCTACCTTGGCGATCGACAGGCCGGCGGCCTCGGCAATGGCTTCGATGGGCTGCTGCTGGGAATCGAGGGTCTCATAAATGCGCTGCTCGTCCTGAGAGAGCCGGGGCATGGCGACCGGCCGCGGGGCCGGGGTTTCCTGGCCGGGGGATGAATTGGCCCCGGGTTCGCGGAGCGCTTCGCCGACGCGGCCGAGCCCCTCCAGGACATCGTCAGGACCGGAGACGAGTTTGGCGTGGGAATCGCGGATGAGGCCGTTGGTGCCCGAGGAGAACTCCGAGTCCACGCGGCCGGGGAGGGCGAAGACCTCGCGGTCGTATTCGATGGCGAGCCGTGCCGTGGTGAGCGAGCCGCTGCGGCGGGCGGCCTCGATGACCAGGATGCCCAGGGAGAGCCCGGCGATGAGGCGATTGCGCGGGAGGAAATTGCCCTTGTCGGGGGATGCTGTCATGGGCAGCTCGCTGACGACCGCGCCCGATCGGGAGATCTGCTGGGCGAGGTCGGCGTGCTCGGGGGGGTAGATGTGGGTCAGTCCGTTGCCCAGGACGGCGAGGGTCCGCCCGCCGGCGGCGAGGGCTCCGCGGTGGGACTGGCTGTCCACGCCGCGGGCCAGGCCCGAGACGATGGTGAGCCCGCGCTGGGCGAGCTGATAGCCGAAGCGATGGGCCTGCTCGTGGCCGTAGTGCGTGCAGCGGCGCGAGCCGACGATGCCCAGGGCGACGGCGTCGGCGGGTTCCAGGCGACCCAGTACGTAGAGGCAGATGGGCGGGTCGGGGATGTGTTTGAGGCCGGCCGGGAACTCCTCATCGTCGCGGCACAGAATCCGCACGCCGTGGCGGGCGGCCAGATCGATCTCGGGGGCCGGGTCCACGCGGTCGCGCTCCCGGGCGATCTCAGTCGCCGTCGCCCGCCCGATTTTCTCCACCCGCTCCAGCTCGGTCGCACTGGCTCCCAGGGCCGCCTGGGCGGAGCCGAAGGCCTCGATGAGCCGCCCGAACAGAATCGGCCCGATGCCCGGCACCAGCGACCAGCGCAGGTGCTCGACGGCGGCGGGGGAGATGATGGAAGCCTGATCCGACATGGTCTCCTCTCAGGCGGAAGATGATGATCTACCTCCACTTAACGGTCAACACCGGCCTGCTGGGGCGAGGGGTGCGTCGTGGCGTGCCGGGTGGGCCTTATTGACGGGCGGGGCCGGTTTTGCCACACTGGGCGTTCTGGGTATCCCGAAGGACATCGGAACCGGAATCCGCATGCCCGGTCCGCTTGTGAGCGTCCAGATCCCTGGCGAGAATTTGAATCTAAGTATAAGCGTGCGAAAGAGTTAAGGGAGAATCCCCCACATGTCGGTGAAAGTGAGCGAACTGCGTCGTGGCCAGGTGATCACCTACGAAGGCGCGATGTACACGATCAAGGACCTGCAACACGTCGCCAAGGGGAACTGGCGGAGCTATTACCAGGTCAAGCTCAAGGATTTCAAGACCGGGCGGATCATCGACCAGCGGATGGCGGTGGATGACCGGATCGAGACGGTCTTCGTGCAGACCAAACCGATGGAGTACCTGTACCGTGACGGCAGCGACTTCGTCCTGGCCGACATCGAGACGTACGACCAGGTGCCCGTCCCGGCCGACACCATCGGCGAGGAGAACATCCAGTTTCTCAAGGAGAACACGCGGCTGACCTGCCAGCTCATCGACGGGCAGATCGTCAGCGTCGAGCTGCCCCAGGTGGTCGAGCTGCAGATCGTGGACACCCCGCCGGTGGTCAAGGGGGCGACGGTGACGAACCAACCCAAGGAAGCGGTGCTGGAGACGGGGGCGAAGGTCCGCGTGCCGGCGTTCATCGAGAACGGCGAGGTGGTGCGGGTGGATACGCGCACGGGCGAGTACGTCGAGCGGGCGAAGTCGTGAGTTGAGTGAAGTGCAAGCATCGCTCTTCAGGAGAACACGTCCGGGTCTGCGCGGATCCGACGTGGATGGGAGTGGCGTCATTCGTGATTCGGACAGCATGCCCCGAGCCGAGTCACTTTTCCTTTGCTCGGACACACAGAAGAAGATGCTCACGGCCTGGGAGTGCCGTGCGATGATGGTGAGGGAACGGTGGCTGAAGAAGCCGCAGTGCTGATGGGCGTCCCACATTCGGGGCATACGCCGGAGACATTGCCGGTGAGGTCGTAGCCGCATGAGCGGCAGAAATGGCCGGACGGCATTCTGCTCCAGCGTCGCGAGAGCCACATGAGGAATACGCTGCATACAGCCATCCCCAATGCCCACACAGGCCGGCCCTGCTGCACATAGCCTACGTCAACGCTCCACGCTGTTGCGCAAAGGACCGTTGCGGCAAGCATCAATTCCGAAAAGACCATGCGGTGTTCCTTCACGGTCAACCACAGAAGCACAAGCAGCAGCCATTGGCCAGTGCCGATCCCCAGCCACGACTGACCAGCGAAGGCGAGCCAAGCTGTCGTTGTCAGGTCCTGAGAGAGGTGTCGTGACGGACGGCGGGGAGGGCCTGGACCCAGCGAACCCCCTACCCACTCGTACTTGCCCATGTAAACGTCGACGAAGATGAGAGTAGCAGTTATGCCCGTGCTGGCGTCTGTCCAGATTGCTCGGAGATGTCGGTCAGCAACCGTCCTTGGGAATGGCCGTCCGCCGTTAAGAAGGTGCTCCAGTTCGTCCAAAGTTGGTTTAGGAACCCGGCGCCGCAAGGCGGTCAACATCTCTGAACATCGCCGATAATTTGAGCTCCACGTTCTCTCTTGCTGCGACCAAGCTGCAAGCTCTCTGGCCGCACGGTGGCGCTGCCACTTACCGAGGCACACCCCTCCAGCGCAGAGAGCGAGCACCCAAGACCAGAGAATGACCCGCCGTCGACCACGGTCCAGAGCGTTCATTGGATGCTCACACCCGGCTGAAGGTGAATCGAGGTGTAGCACGCGCTTGAGCGCCGCGCGAAAACAAGACCAGCCGAGAATGAGCGTCGCAACGGCGACTACGACGGCAGGTAGGGCAAGGGGGACGTGGCGTGTGTTGAGATGCCAAACTCCATCACTGACATGGACCCTTAGGTTGATCTGCACGATTCCGCCAGAGACAACGCCCCAATAGTTCGATCCCGTGAATTGCAGTAGTCCTATGTGGCTCGCCACCCAGAGGGTGATGATCCATGTCGTCACAACGATGCCGCACCACATCAACGACAGCCGCAGGCGTTGCAGAAACGTAGGGGAGCACCTGGCGCAGCGAGAAGGAATGCTAACGATTGTTTTCGCTCGCCAGAACCAAGGCATGGTGCGATTCTAACGCGCCGCAGCACGCCCGGTCGATGCAGTTGATGTCGGCACGGTCGCGGTGTGTTTGCCGGTTTCGATGCGCAGAGCGTTTCGACGCGGATGCCCGCGAGCCGGGTCAGCTCCCTCTGGGGCAGCCCTGACCGCACGCGGTCCCGGATGACGCCGTGCGCGATCGATGCCCGCAGCCAGGCTGCGGCCGGGTAGTTGCCCTTGGGCGCTGATATACGAGCTGTGAAACGCGGTGGTTCGGGCCAGTGCTTCACAGTGGTTGCCGGGGCGGCGTCCGTTGCGGACGTACGATTGGAGTTCCAGAATGCGGGCATCGAATACCTCAAACCAGACGCGGGACTGGCGGGCGCGAAGAGAGCAGCGCGACCGCTTTTTCTGAAGCTTCGCAAGCGAACTTCTGCGTTCGGCGGCGGTCATGCGGCGCCACTTGATCTCGGCAACCAGCAGGCGGCTCGCGTCCTGCGGATCTGGAGCGACCAGGTCCAGCTCGACGCGGCTCTCCCAGAACCGCTGGGCCCCCGGGACTCGCGCTCGGCAGAAATCCTCGAAAGTCATGATGCTCGTCAAACATTATGTTGGCTCAGCATCATGCTTGAGATGCACCGCCGATTTGCCCGATTGTTTCGACTGCTTTCCGGACCGTCCTCTTCCTAGCCGTGCAAAGGCGGCTCAGGATCAGCATGGATTCCATGGTCGGCAAAGCCGGGCCCCGGCGAATGGTCATGCAGCGGCACGGTCGAACTCGCTGCGGAGCTCGCGGGTCTGCGCGATGAGCGCTTCCAGTCTTTCACGCGCCCGGCGCAGGGGGGTGAGGAGATCGCCCACCCATTCGAGGACGACGGTACTGAGCTGGGCGGTCAGGTCGGGGATGCGGCGGGTGCGGCGGCGCAGGCCCCGCTCGACCTGGCGCTGCGTCCGCCAGCGCAGCAGGAGCCAGAGGACGCAGTAGTATCCCGCCAGGAACAGCAGGCTCCGCAGCAGATAGGCGACGCTGAAGATCTGCACGGCGATGAGGGCGATCCGCTCGAGTTTGCGGTCGGTCAGGAAGAGTTCCAGAAACGGCTGCGCGACGACGAACCAGACGGCCACGCCGATGGTGAGCGAAAAACGGATCAGGGCGCGCAGCGGGTTGCGGCTGCGGGTGAGGCGTTCACGCACCATCGTCGCGCGGGCATCGAGCACCCCCGCCAGACGGGTCTGCAGCGCGGCGGCCTGGGCTTCGGCGGGCATGCTTTCCCACAGGCGCTGCTCCGCATAGAGCCGGCCGGCCAGCGGGCTGGACTGCTGAAGCTGGGCGAACGTCGCCTGGACGGTGAGCGAGAGCGGCTGCGCCAGCCCGGCCAGGTGGCCGGCGGTCACCTGGGCGGCGCCGGCCTGCAGTCCGGAGAGGGTGGGGATCACGCGTCCGCGCAGGGCGGCCAGGGCGGGCTCGAGCACCAGGTGCAGCACGTTGAGGATGGGCCAGCGGGCGACGCGGCGGCGCATCGTTTCGTCGGTCACCGATGCCGACCAGGCCGGATCGGCGGCGAGGTCCGCGACCACCGTGTCAATGACCGGTCCGGCGATGCGGGCCATCACTTCTTCCTGGGCCTGTTCCTCGAGTCTCTGCACCCGCTCGAGACGCTCGGGCAGATTCTGCTCGTCGATCCAGTGGACCAGTGAATGGACCTGTTGAGAAGCGGCCAACTGGCGGGACTCGGCGACGACCTCCTCTGAGCGCTGACGCGTGAGCATCTCCCGCAGGGCGGGCAGCTCGTAGCGGCCGGGATTCAGCGCGCTGATGAGCCAGACATGCGGCGGCTCGTCGAGTCCGAGCGTCTGCTGCAGTCGGGCGGCGTAGTCGCGGCGGATCTCGTCGGCGGCTTCGGTAACGCGGGCTTCTGTGGCACGGCCTTCCAGGCCGTGACCCACGGGCTGGAAGCCCGTGGGAGGGATCTCGGGCTGGAAGCCCGAGCCACGCTTGGCGGGCTGGAGGTCCGGGCTATCCTCGAGTTGATCGACCTTGTTGAGGCAGAACACGAAGTTGCGCGGATCGTTGCCGGCGGTGACGCGGCGGAGCAGTTCGCGCGGCTGGCGGTCGGCGTATTTCTCGACGCTCTGGAGCCAGACCGGATAGAGCATGTGGCGCAGCATCCGCCGCGTGATCTCCAGATGGGTGGCGAAGTGGCTGTCGAAGTCGGGCAGGTCGAGCAGGACCTGGCGGGCGAGGCTGTCCTGGGAGTGGGTGACGATCTCGAACTGGTCGCCCACCTCGCGCTCCAGGAGGGCGCGGAGAGCCTGGGCCTGAGAGGCGTGGGCGTAGGCAATGACGCGGTCGGTGCCGGGTCCGCAGGAGGTCTGGGCGGTGATCTCCTGGCCGACGAGGGCGTTGACCAGCGCGCTTTTGCCGACGTTCTTGCCGCCGATGATGCCCACGAGATAGAAGGGTGGAGCGTCGAGACGGTCCTGGACGAGCACCGGCGCGTCGGGTTCGAGCACCTCCGGCAGGGGTGCGTCGGTGACCAGGCGGATCTGTTCCACGAGCCGATGCAGGTCGCTCACGTTGCCGGGGCTCATTTGGTGTCTCCGTGTCGGGGGTCAGCTTATCCGGGGCGGGGTGACATTTGAAGACGGGGGATCGGGTCGGCGGGGGGGAAGGTGAGAAAGTGAGAAGGTGAGAAAGTGAGAAGGTGAGAATGTGAGAAGGTGAAAAGGTGAGAAAGGGGGAAGGGGAGAAAGAGTGAAAGTGAGACGGCGAAATTCCGCTTGCGTGACGGCCGCTCGGCGGGGAGTTCGGTCGACTTGGGCTGCAGCAGGGACGAGCGTCCGCCCGATAAAGCAGGGAGATGGTGAAGGCGGTCGCGGTGCGCGCCGGCCGAGGGAGCCCTGATGGCACAGACAACGCTGGAGGCGTTTAGAAACCACCTGCTGAACCTGTCGCGCGGGGCGGACGTCTACCCGTTTCTGACCGTGGTGGAGCGTTACCTCCAGATTGCCCCGTCGGATCACCCGCTGCGGGCGATGGCCGTCGGCGCTTTGGTGCGCAAGGGTCTGCATAGCGTGGCGGGGGATCTGGCCGCGGCGTGTCCGGATGAATCGCCGGACGGGCGGGAGCTGCGTCGGGCGGCGGCGGGCCTGCGGAAGCTGCCGAGCGAGATCTTGCCGTCGACTTGTCGGCGGGCGTGTTTCGAGGGGAACCTGCGGGCGCTGCGGCAGAAGGGGGACGGTGGGGCGGACCTGGCGGACCAACTGCAAGAGGTGTGGAGAAGTCTGGAGCCGGGCTTGACGCTTCATCAGGCCAGCGACGGCAACATCCTGGCCCGACTCGACCTCGGCGGGCGGCGGCAGTGGGTGCCGGCGGCGCTGGATTTCGTCCACGTGGTGGAGTGTCTGACCGACGCCCAGAGCTGGAAGGGCTCGCTGCTGTCGCCGTTCCTGCTGGAGGGAGTCGGGACCGGCCGCCTGGTGCCCATCGTTCACGAGGCCTCGCGGTGCACTTACCTGACGCACTCGACGCCGATGTTCATCGTGGAGCCCGATTGCCGGGCGCTGGCCCTGGCCCTGAACCTCTACGACTGGTCGGGGGCGATCGCCGACGAGCGCTTCTTTCTGCTGGCCGGCCCGGACGCGTGGGAACGCTGGTACGAGCTTATGGTGCGCGAGGAGACGCTCGACACGCCGCAGGAGGTCACACGCATCCCGCGCTGGCCCGACCAGCCGGTGCCGGCGGGCGAGGCGACGCTCGAGCGGGTCCGGGCGTATCGTCAGCAGCTCGTGCGGGGGCATCGCACGATGGTGGAGGCTCGATACGCGGGCCGCTGCGACGTGGCCGCGTGGGCTCGGCGGTTCAGCACCGCGGGAGGGAGCGATCCGCTGCGGATTCTCGGGGTGACGAGCCGGTTCACCACGGTGCTGCGGCACTCGACGTGCGACCTGCTGGGCGCCTTCGAGCGTGCGGGAATGTCCACGCGCCTGCTGATCGAAGAGAAGGATCACCACACGATTCCTGACCACGGCTACCTGCACGCGACGGCCGAGTTTCGTCCCGACCTGGTTGTGGTGATCGACCATCACCGTCACGAGTATCTGGACCGCATGCCCCTGCAGGTGCCGTGGCTGTGCTGGATTCAGGACGAGCTGGAGCACCTGATGCGGCCGGACGTGGGTCCGAAGCTCGGTCCGCTCGATTTCACGATGGGCTTCGGGCTGACGCAGTGTGTCCTCCGGTACGGCTACCCTGCCGAGCGGTTCATGCCGTGCAAAATGGCGGTTGCTCCCGAGAAGTTTGGCGGAGTCGGTGACGAGCCGGCCGGCGGATTCGATTGCGACGTGGTTTACGTGAGTCATCACTCCCAGACGCCGGAGGGTTTTCACGCGGGATGGCGGACGGTCGATGGCAACGGCCTCGGGGGGCTCATCGATGCGTTTTTCGAGCAGCATCGGGAGCTTCTGTCGAGTACGCGGTTCAACGCCGGGTACGATCTGAGCCGCCTGCTCGAGGAGACGGAGCTGCGGATGGGGGTTCGGCTCGAACCGGTGCTCCGATCGCGGCTGCTGAGCCTGTACGTGCGGCCGCTGGTGGACCGTTTCCTGCGGCACAGCACCTTGGCATGGGTGGCCGACTGGGCGGATGCGACGGGGCGGCGGCTGCACATCTATGGGAACGGCTGGGAGCAGCATCCGCGTTTCGGGCGGTACGCTCGCGGGCCGCTTGAGCCGGGCGAGCCGTTCGGCCGGGTGGTGCGGCGGGCGGCAATCAGCCTGCACCTGGGTTTGAACCCCGGTCTGCACCCGCGTGTGCTCGAAACCGTGGCCGCGGGCGGTTTCGTGCTGACGCGGTACACGCCTTCCGATTTTCATGATCCGGCGAATGACATTTTCTGGGAGTGCATTGTGAGCCGGGGTCTGGATCGGCCCGGGCGGGTGGCGATCGCTGAGTTTCCGCGGGGCTATCGCGAAGGGCGCGAGCGGCTGGCGCAATGCACGAACCGGGCGGTCGGTGAGTACGTCGAGATCACGGAGGAGCTGCTGCTGGAGCAGCGGACCCGCCGGCAGGACGACCCGAGGTATCACTTCGCGGATCTGGCGCTGCCGGGCTATGCGCAACTCACGTTTGAAAGTCCTGAGAGCTTTGCCGAGCGGGCGGGTCACTTTCTCGGGCATCCGGAGGACCGCGCCCGGCTGGCCGCCGGCATGCGGGCGAGCGTTCACGAACTCTTCACGTACGATGCGCTGGTCGGGCGGATCGTGGCCTTCGTCACGTCGGGTCTTCAGCGACAAGCGAATGCACAGAGACCTGTGGCAGCGATGTCGGGGGCGGGCTGATAGGCTGGGTCGGTCGGGCCGGACCCGTGATAGGTAACCAGGTTTCGCGCCGGGTCCTGTGCGCCCGGGCGGATTGATGAAGTGGCCGCATCCCTCCTATAACCCGTCGCTGGCGCTTCGGGCTCTATTCCAGGCATTCCCTCTCGCTCCTCAGGAAGGCAGGATGATTGGCGCGGTCGAACAGGGTGGCATGAGTCCCGGCGCGCCGGGACCCATGCCACCCCGGGTAAATCTCTCTGCGCTCCTGCGCAGACACACACGGTGGTATGATCCCTGTGATCGGGAACTGGAAGAAACAGGAGCGCTGACGTGGCGTTACAGGTCGGGATCGTCGGGGCGGGCGGGATCTTCAGCTATCATCTCAGGGGCTATCGGGCGGCCGGTGCGGAGGTCGTGGCGGTCTGCGACATCGTCGCGGAACGGGCGCGAGCGGCGGCCCGGGAGTACGGAATTGCCCGTGCCTACACGTCACACGCCCAGATGCTGGCGGCGGAAAAGAAGATGCAGGCGATCAGTGTCTGCACGCCCAACCATTGCCACGCGTCCATTGCCGTCGATGCAATGGAGGCGGGAAAGCACGTCTTCTGCGAGAAGCCCCCGGCCCTCAGCGCGGGCGAAGCGGAGCGGATGGCACTGGCCGCCCGGCGGGCGGGCGTGCGGCTGCTCTTCGATTTCAACAACCGGGCCCGTGCCGATTCGCTGGCGATCAAGAAGTACATCGATGACGGTACGGTCGGGCGGATCAACAGCGCGCAGGCGGTCTGGGTGCGCCGCTGCGGGATCCCTGGTTACGGCGGCTGGTTCACGCAGAAGGCCCTGTCAGGGGGCGGGCCGGCTCTCGATCTGCTCCACATGCTCGACCTGGCGCTGTGGTTCATGGGATACCCCGATCCGGCGTGGGTGAGCGGAGCGGTGTTCGACGACTTTGCCCACGATCGCACGTACGCGGGGCCGTGGGGTATGCCCGCGGTCGAAGGGGGCGTCATGGATGTCGAGACGGCCGCCCATGCCTGGATTGCCTTCAAGAGCGGACAGGTTCTTTTTGCCCGTATGTCCTGGGCGGAGATGAACGAGGAGGAGGAGATCAGCGTCACGTTTCAGGGGGCGCGGGCCGGCGGGGCCGTCACGCGGCGTTTCGGCGTGGACGGGGTGGACGACAGCGCGCGGGACATCTGCCGGCTGTTTACCCATGAAAACGGAGTGCCCGTCAACCGGGACATCCAGGTCCGGCCGGATCCGTCGATGGGGCGCATCGCGGCCGTCGTCAATTTCGTGCGGGCGATCGCGGGCAGCGCCGAGCCGCTGTCGACCGCTGGGGAAGGCGTGGAGCTCATGAAGATCATCGATGCCATTTACGAGTCGGCCAGAATGAACGCACCGGTCCGCATGGGCTGAGATACCGCGCGAGTGGGGGAGCCGCTGGCAGCGAGCCGCATGCGGGCGGACCGGTCAAGGTGAGGGCAAAAAAAAGGCCTGGTCGCAGGTGAACGGGCAAGGGGGGGATTGCCCATCCGTGTGGGGTGCGACCAGGCGATTTCAGCGTTCCTATAGACAAGCAGGCTCGACCCACCCACCCGCAAGCACCATCATCATCAATGCCGTGACATGCAATACCGAGCACCGGGCGCCAGCTCGGTCCCCTCAACCATTCGTCATTATCGCAGACCCGGCCGGCGTGTCAAGAACGAATTCAATCCGATCATTCCTTCAGGGGAATCTTCGCCGCGTCAGACTGCCAACAAGGTGTCACCAGAGCGCCGGGAATGTACTGGTCTGTCGCCGGAGCTGGTGACGGATAGCCTGCCTGTGCGGGTGTCACCTCCATATATCAAAACCGGCTGAAGAGACCAGTCGGGAATCAGACCAGCAGGCCCAAGGACCGAAAAAAGCCGGTCGGCGGACATGGGCCCGCCGACCGGTTGATGGCGAAATGGACGTTATCCAGACTGGACTTACGGATACAGCAACGTGTCCGTCTGGCTGCACGGGACGACGTTATTGGTCGCCGAGTTGGTCGGCTGCTTACCCCTGACGATCTCGTCGGTGCTGGGGTTGTTGGCCTGAAACCAAGCGGTGTAAATATTGTCCTGACCGATGCCGGCGAGCGGCTTGGTCTGGAACTCCGCGTGACTGTCGGCGTAGAGGACGTTCTGGCCTTCGCCATCGGCGATTCCGCCGTGGTTGGGCGAGTTCCACTTGCGCCAGTCATCGGGACCTGAGGTCACGGTGATGGTAGCCCAAGTCGGAACCGCGGAGTTGGTCGAGGGATCCGTGCCCTTCTTGCCATCCAGGAAGGTGCCCCAGGGCCCCTTGTCGGCCGAGAGCGGCATCCGCTGGTCGCGGTCGGACGAGGGCCGGCCCTGCGGGCCGTAGGGAACCTGGTAGCCGTAGCTGCACTGCGCCCAGGTGGCATCCTTGCTGAGCTGATTACCCGTGTTACTGGTGACGTTGTTGTTGCTGCCGAAGTCCCAGAAGACCTGCGGGTTGTCTTCGCTGTTGGGGGTGTCTTCGCTGGACGGGCAGACGAACGACTTGGGCGTGGACGCGCCCGTGCGAACGAGCATCCAGAACGCCCGGGTGACCGACATTTCCACGCCGTTGCCTGGCGTGGGGTTCGAGGGACCGGTCAACTTGATGGGGTTGCCGTACTCCGGGTCGTTGAGCTGACCGCGAGAGAGCGTGGTGCCGCCGGGGCCGCCCGTGCTGGCCGAGCCACCGATGGCATCGACGTATTTGACCTGCCCCTGGTTGGGCAGGGTGCCCGTCGGACTTGGGAACGGGGAGGGAACCGGCCAATCGTCGGAGTTTTCATTGGCGTAGGTATAGAAACCGGTGCCAATGCCCTTCAGGTTGGACGAGCAGACCGTCCGCTTGGAGAGTTCACGTGCTCTGGCCAGACTGGGCAACAGGATCGAGATCAGCAGAGCGATGATCGCGACCACGACCAGCAGCTCGATCAGGGTGAAGCCTGATCGGCGGCGTGTCGTCCCCTGTGAACCGTAGCTCATAGGATACCTCCGTGCCTGCGGCACTCATTGCGCGAACCGGACCATCCGAAGCGCACCCGACCGACCGCATGTCAGCAAACGGGACGAGAAACAATGAGTCACAATAAGAGCCGGCACTCGAGGGCAGCCTGTCCGTCGCTGTCGCTTGGGGACCTGCTCAGCCCGCCGTGATCCGTTTGCTGGGTACTGATCGAGCGAATGAGACTCCTTCCGGAGGCTCGCGGCCGGGGTCCACCATCGAAGGAGGACCTCGGCAAACCTGGATTTACCGGCCGCCACGGCGGCGACCGATGTGCTTCCATCCCCTATCGCCCAGTCACTGCGCCTCAGCGGGGCGGATGACGATAGCATCAGCCCGCAGGGGCGGCAATGGCCGTTGTGATCAGAAACTGGAATCGCTGTGACCAACCAACCTCACGCACAGGAGGGCGCAACGGGCAGGAACGACCAGGCAATCGAATGATCAGTTCAGGAATGAATCGGTCTGGCGGTCAATCCCGCCTGCAGTACCCAGCGCGTTGTCATCGATGCCCACAGCAAACCGGGCACCCCACGGTTGGTTACGGGAAGGATGATTGGGCGGATAAATGAATGATGGCGTTTCTGGCCGAGCCAGCGATAAAGGCGGCCAAGGCCGCGCGCTTCACGTAACCACCATAATTGAACACCATTTTTGGTGCTCTGTCAAGCGAAAGTGGGGTGAAATGTGCGTCCGGATGGGCAAATCGGTGGGGGGAGCGGGGTGCCGTACAGCAGCAGTTCAGATTTGAGATCGGGGGTTTGAGATCCGAGGTTTTGAGATAGGAGGTGACGGAGTCGGGTCGTTTGACGGATCTGAGATTCGAGACGGAAACCCTGAATTGGAGCGAGAGGCGGGACAGAAGCCCTGGAGTTTGAGTGAGATTATCGGAGGTTCGCGTTGCCCGGTGGTTGATCCTGGTGTATTCTTATGCAGGGCACATATCAGTCGGGCGCGACGGTGACTGCATTCGGGCCACGCCGGGTGGCCCGGGAGCTTTTCGGGATACGGGATGCTGATCTAAAGTCTTTTCTGAGCGGAACTTCCGCGCTTTACCGGCTGTCGGGGAAGAAGCAAGGAGGCTCCCATGGCGGTGGTGTATTCAGAGCCGGCCTTTTTCGTAAGCGATGCGCTCCGGCCGCTGGTCCACCTGATTCCACGTCCGGCGGGCCGTTGGGCCGACCCGGAGGAGGCGGTGGGCGAGAAACGCCAGTGCCCGCGGCGGTCGCTCCATTGTTCCGTGCAGATGATTCCTCTGGCCACGGACCAGCAGCCCCACCCGGCGGACGCGATCACCGCCGAATGCTGGAACATCAGTGAAGGGGGGCTTTATGCGACGGTGCCGATCGGCTATGGGATGGCCGTCGGCCAGCGGTATGTTTTCCGGCTGCGTACGCGGGAACTCGGACCGGACGGCCAGCAAGTCGTCCTGCGTCAGGGGGTCGTGCTGCGTACCGAGCTTCAGCTCTCGTCTGACGGCGACCAGGTTGGGGTGGGTGTCCGGTTTTGCGGGCACCGGTCGGGGGTTCTGGTCACGCCCGCTGAGGCGTGATTTCCGGACTCGAATCTCACGTCCGAATCCATGCGACCGCGCCTCTAAGCCACAGTGGAGGCGAAAGCGCTCCGATACCTGTAAATATCTGGCCGGTATGCGCTTTCATTTGACACGTGCAGGCGGATTTGTGGTATAATCTGGAGCGGTCATCCGGTTGGTGCCTGCCGGACGACCACCCGGTATGGAGGGACATGTCGTCAAAGCTACCGGGGGAGACCGGTCTTTGGGCTCCGGTCTGACAGGGGGGGGCGCACGTGCGAGAGAACGGTCGCACGATCCAATAATCACACGACGTGGGCCTCCTGGGATGACAGGGGGTCGGTTTTGCAGGGCAAGGAGGCGCGGTGCGATTGTGCGCCAAGTCTTTGGGCCTGTTGTGCAGAACTTTGCCGGGGAAAGAGGAGCCATAACCATCATTCGAGGTCCGGGCAAGAAGCCGATCACGATGGGCGTCCGCATCGAGCGCGTTGGCGTGAGGTTCGGACGAGGGGGTTGGTCTGCGCCGGTTGCGTGAGGGCGCGGCCTGCGGCTGTGGCCGGTCGCGTCACCTCGAATGGGCGAAATGGGTTGTGTGGCGGCGCATGATCGACTCACGCGCCCCGCCAGCCTTCTGACGTGAGCATCGGCGGCAGGCGGAAAAGTGCGGCCGACGTGAACGGGGTGGGAAGCCAGGCCGAAGTGAAGGAGTGTGGGATCGCCGGATTGGTTCGAGGTCAGCGTTGCAGAGTGTGAGCTGGTACCGATGGCGGCTGGCGTCCATGTCGGCCGCGGAAATGACGTGGCGGATGCACGCGAGGCTGCGCGATGCGCTGGACCGCGTGGTGGCGCCGATTCGCGCGCGGGAGCTGCGAGGGCGGCGGGTCTGCCGGAAGCGCGGCGCCGGGAGTGACTGGCGCGGGGCGGTGGTGGGTGAGCACCTTCCGGAGGCGGGCGAACTGCCGCCGTTGGCCGAGGCGGCGGGCTGGCGCGACTGGCTGATCGAAGAGGCCGAGGGGCTGTGCGAGCACCGGGTCACGCTGTTTGATCTCGAGCAGCATCCGCTGGGCGCGCCGATCCGCTGGAACCACGAATACAAGGCGGACCGGCCGACGCCGATGCTCCTTGCGCCGAAGATCGACTACCGCGACTACGCGGTGACGGGTGACTGCAAATTCGCCTGGGAGCCGAGCCGGCACCAGCACTGGGTGGTGCTGGGGCGGGCGTATCGGCTGACGGGGCAGGAGCGGTATGCGGCGGAGATTCTGGACCAGCTCGGGAGCTGGATGGACCAGTGCCCGTTCGGATACGGGATGCAGTGGCGGAGCCCTCTGGAACTGGGCATCCGGCTGATCAACTGGGTGTGGGCGCTGGAGCTGATCCGGCCGTCGGGCCTGGTGACGCCGGAGGTGATCGACCGGGTTCACGGCTTTGCGTGGCGGCATCTGTGGGAGGTTTCGCGCAAGTACGCGCGATACTCGTCGGCAAACAACCACCTGGTGGGAGAAGCGGCGGGCGTTTTTGTCGGCAGCTCTTATTTCGCGGGCCTGCGGCATGCGGCACGATGGCGGGAGGAAAGCCGCCGGATCCTGCTGGAAGAGATCTTCCGGCAGACCAGCGAAGACGGGGGGACGCGCGAACAGGCCACGGGCTACCACTGCTTCAGCCTGGAATTCTTCCTGATCGCCGGTCTGGCGGCGCGGCGGATCGGCCTGGACTTCCCGGCTGAGTACTGGCGGCGGCTGGAGGCGATGTTCTCGTACCTGGCGGTGCTCACGGAGGGTGGCTCGCTGCCGATGTTCGGCGATGCGGACGACGGGTACGTTCTGGATCTGGGTGGGCGACAGGAACGGGTGGAGTCGCTGCTGGCGATCGGGGCGGTGCTGTTCGAGCGGCCGGACTGGAAGGCCCAGGCGGGGCAGGCGACCCAGCCGCTCTACTGGTTGCTGGGGAACCCAGGCTGCGAGGCACTGGCGGCGATGCCGGAGCCGGCTGAGCCGATGCGGCTGGAATCCAAGGCGCTGGCGGGCAGCGGCTATTACCTGCTGCAGTCGGGCCAGCGGGGCGCCGACGACGCGGTGAGCGTGGTGATGGACTGCGGCGAACTGGGCATGGGTGCGATCGCCGCGCACGGGCATGCCGACGCGCTGAGCTTCGTTCTGCGGGCGGCGGGCTGGGACATTCTGGTGGACCCGGGGACGTACGATTACTTCACGTACCCGGCCTGGCGGGATTACTTCCGGAGTACGCGTGCGCACAACACGATCATGGTGGACGGGCGCGACCAGTCGGAGCCTCTGGGCCGGTTTCTGTGGGGCCGCCGGGCGCGGAGCCGCTTGCTGGCATGGGAACCGGGCCCGCAGGGGGGCCTGATCCGCGGGGAACACGACGGGTACCGCCGGCTGCGGCGGGGCGTGGTGCACCGCCGGACGCTCGAGCTGGACGCGGTTCGGGGCGAGCTGACGATCACGGATGAGCTGGAGGGCAAGGGAAACCACTCCTGCGAACTGCATCTGCACGCGGGGGAAGGCTGTGAGGTGGAGTGGGTGGGGGAAGGGCGGTTTGCGATCAGCAGCGGTCGAGCATCGTTCGAGGTTCAGCTCGATGCGTGCTGGGAGAGCTGCCTGGTCAAGGGGCATGAGAATCCGATCGCCGGCTGGGTGAGCCGGGGATATCACCGCAAGACGCCGAGTTACACGATTGCGGCGTTGTGTCAATGGCGGGGAAGCCTGCGGAGTTGCAGCCGGATCCGGTGGGGGATGGAACCCTGCGGTTTTTTCGCCGCAGTTGAAAGTCGGGGCGCCGCCGTCCTGGGCGTCTGATGCGCCGGGGAAAGAGGCAGGCAGGTTCAGAGCTTATTGGCCGGCGTTCAGGCGCCGGCGGCCCGATCCGGGGGCGGGGGTTGCCGCGGCCGGGAAATGGGCTCTCAGGAGAGAAGCACGTGGTTGCACGTTCAGAAGTGATGGAAGGACCCGCGCTGGCGCCGGGGGCCGGCGGGCCGGGTGGCTCGAACGGTTCGAGTTTGGAGTCGGTCGAGGCGGTGGTGCTGGCCGGCGGGCACTGCTGGGGCGAGAACCCGCTCGAGCGGGTGGTCTGCCGCCCGCTGGTGCCGATCGCGGGCCGCCCACTGCTGGTGCATACGCTTGACTGGCTTCGCGAGGGGGGGATCCGGCGAATCAACATCTGCGTGAATCAGGAAGCACGGCAGATCCGTCGCCTGCTGGGGGACGGTTCGAGCCTGGGGGTGACGCTGAATTACTTTGAGGACGTCATGCCGCGCGGGCCGGCGGGATGCGTCCGCGACGTGGCGAGCCTGAGCGATGCCCGCCGCTTCCTGGTGCTGGAGGGGACGATCCTGCCGCGTCTGGACCTGCGTGAGCTGCTGTCGGCGGCAGCGCGGAGCGTGCTGACGGTGGTCTCGACGCCGGCGCGGACGGGGCGTGGCGGGCGGGAGCGGTTTTTCGGGCCGGCGGGAATCTACGTTTTTTCGCGCGGCGCTTTCACTCACGTGCCGGAGATGGGCTACCAGGACATCAAGGAGACGTTGATACCGCGGTTACACGTGAACGGCGAGCCGGTGGAGACGCTGGTAGTGGACGCACGGAGCGTCTCGAGTGTGAGCGGTCTGGGCTCCTATCTGGGGGTGAGCCATCAGGTGGTGGAAGAGATGGCGCACCGACCGGCCTTCGACGGCTATCTCCGGGTGAACGGGGCCCTGCTTCACCACAGTGCCCGGGTGGACGCGTCGGCGCGTCTGATCGGACCGGTGCTGGTGGGGCCCGGCGCGGACGTGAGGGCCGGATGCGTCGTGGTCGGGCCGGCGTGCATCGGGAGCCGGACGCGGATCGGGCCGGGTTGCGTGGTGTGCCGGAGCGTGCTGTGGTCGGACTGTGCGATCGAGGCTCGCGCGGTCCTTGATCAGTGCATTGTGACGAACGATTCGCTGGTGCGTGCGGGGCGCGAACTGCGCCATTTTGTGGTGGTTCCCTCCCGCCGCCAGGCTCGGGCAGCGATGCGGGATGCGGGCGTGTCGGGCGGGCGGAGGCCCGAGCTGGTGGGACTGGCCGGCCCGATCCTGTACGGCGCGCCGGTGGATCCGGGTACGGAACGGGCTCACAAGGGCGGCGTTGCCCTCGGTCCCGTGGTGGCCGCGGGGGTGGCTGCCGATGCGCGACGCAGTGAAGTTGAGGCGTGACTGATACAGGCGCGCAGGCGGCCGGCCGGACGGGAGTCCGGAGCTGACTTCCCGCCGGCGGACCGCCGGCCGGGCACGCTTAAGGGTTGAAAGGGGCGCGGATGTCGCTGACGGTTTTGATCGTCGATTCGCAGGTGCCGTATACGCGGGGTCCGGCGCGGCAGACGCTGCTGGCGCTGCCGCTGGCGGGTTCGACGGTACTTGACCAGCACATCGAGGCTCTCGGGAATCTGGTTGAAAAGGACGTGTGGGTGACCTCGCCGTTCGGTGTGAGCGCCGAGTACGAGGCTCAGATCACGGCGGCGACGCCGCGGCCAGTCAGGGTGCTCGCGCTGGACCAGGTGGCGCAGTTGCTGGCCCAGGCGGAACCGAGCGATCAACTGATGATTGTCCAGGGCCGGCGGTGGCTGGTGAGCGGCTACGACCATTCCGCGCTGCGGCGGGCGTTTCGCAGCTACCGGGGGGCGATTTTCGGGGTGGCGATCGGGACGGACAGCGGGGCGGCACGGGAGCTGGTGGAACAGGACGCGTCGGGCCGGGTTCGGCGGGTGCAGCGGTTGTACGGGGCGGTGAGCTGGCCGGAGGTGGCCACCAGCGACATTCCATTCGCGCTGGTGCCCGGGCGGTCGGCGTTCGACATTCTCCAGGGTTCGCTGGTGGATCTGCGGTTTGCGCTGTCGTGGCGGGGTGTTCTGACGAACGATCTGCCGGTGCGGTCGGATACGCTCGATCTGACGGTGGAGAGCGAATTCCTGGCGATCAACGAACGGCTCACGGTCGAGGTGACGGAGCGGGCCCAGACGCCGGCGGGTTTCGAGCAGCGCTATCCGGGCGTGCTGACGGCGCGGGGCAGCCGGATTCACCCCAGCGCCCGGCTCATCGGGCCGGTGATCGTGCACCGGGGCGCGCAGGTGGGCGAGGGCTCTACGATCGTCGGGCCGGCCCTGATCGGGGAGGGGAGCCGGATCGGAGCCGGAGCGACGGTAGCGCAGGCGGTGGTTCTGCCGCAGACGTCGGTGTGCGAGGAGGAGACGGTGCGCCACTGCATTTCGCCGGCGGTGAGCCCGGCCGCGGGCGCGGCCTCGGACTCGGCGGCGCTGGGATTCGCCGCGGAGGATCCGGTGATCGGGCCGCATTCTGCGGGGGCCGGCCACGGGGCCTCGGCGACGCTGGCCCGCGACCGGCTGGCGCACTTTACGGCCAAGCGGATACTCGACATCGTGGCCTCGGCGGCGGCCCTGGTGGTGCTGTCTCCGCTGCTGCTGGCCGTCGCGGTGCTGATCAAGCTCGACTCGCGCGGGCCGGTGTTCTTCAGTCACCGTCGGGAGCGCAAAGGCGGCAAAGAGTTCCCCTGCATCAAGTTCCGGACGATGGTGGAGCATGCGCACCAGATCCAGCGGGAGCTCTACGGCGAAAATGAGGTGGATGGGCCGCAGTTCAAGATGCGCAACGACCCGCGGGTGACGCGGGTGGGCCGGTGGCTGCGGGCGGTGAACATCGACGAGCTGCCGCAACTGATCAATGTGCTGCTGGGCGACATGAGCCTGGTGGGGCCGCGTCCCTCGCCGTTCCGGGAGAACCAGATCTGCGTTCCGTGGCGGCGGGCGCGGCTGTCGGTTCGGCCGGGGATCACGGGCCTGTGGCAGATCTGCCGGGACGACTGCCGGCAGTCGGACTTTCACCAGTGGATCTATTACGACGTGGCATACGTGCGGCACTTCACGTTCTGGCTGGACATGAAGATCCTGATCGCGACGGTTCTGACGCTCGGTGGCCGGTGCAGCGTACCGCTGGCCTGGCTGCTGCCGGCGGCGAGGCAGTCGAACACCTATACCCGGCGTGCGGTGGCCTGACGGCATCCGGTGGGGTCAGGCGGTCGGGGGCGGGTGCCTGACCGATACCGCGGCGTCAAACGACCGCGGACACCGCCAGGGGCGGCTCCGGCGTCCTTCGCACGTGTCACGGAGCCGGTTGCGGCCCGCCTGCCTGCCGGAGGGGCCTGTTCAGGGCCGGGGGACCCCAAAATCATTGGACCTGATGTTTCCATTCGGTCGATGATCTACTGCGCTCTATGCCATCCTCCCCATTCCGGATGGCGTGGCTCCGTCAGGAACCCGGTGCATGAGAGACGCAGGCATCACCATGAGCTCATCTGTCGAACGAACCCCCCTGATTCTGAGCTGTCTGTGGCTGCTTCCGGTGTGTGTGGGCTGCTCCGAGCATCGCATCAGCCTGCAGGAGTTCCTGGCCATGGAGGATGCGCAGAGGGCTCAGGAGGCGGCGACTCAGCCGGCAGCGGCGGCGGCCCCCCAGCCGTCGGACGAGATGATCCGCCAGCAGATCGGGCGCTACAAGCTCGGGCCGGGGGACACGCTGGCGATCACCCATTACGGCACCGGCCCGGAGGCCACGGGCACGCCCATGCAGGTGCGTGTGGACCGCGAGGGCATGGTCGATCTGCCGGTCGTCGGCAAGCTCAAGGTGGCAGGGATGGACATGGTGCAGGCGGATGAAGCGGTGCGTTCGGCGCTGGTGCCGAGCGTCTTCCGTGACGTCGCGGTGCACGTGACCCTGGTGGAACCGGAGAGCACGCGGGTGCTGGTGTACGGGGCGGTTCAGACGCCGGGGATGGTTCTGCTGCGCCGCACGGAGCGGAATCTGCTGTTTGCGATCGTAGGCGCCGGCGGGGTGAGTCAATCGGCGTCGGGCCGGGTGACGCTGCGCCGGCTGGGCGACGCGCGTGAGGAGATCACGCTGAACCTGCTGGATCCCAGGCAGCTCAAGGAGGCTCTGTCCCTGCCTCCGCTGCAGGACGGCGACCTGGTGGCGGTGGAGGCGGCGGTGCCCAATACGATCTTCGTGGGCGGCCTGGTCCTGGGCTCGCGTCCGCAACTGTACCCGCCGGGGACCCAGGTGACGATCCTGCAGGCGCTCGCCGCGGCGGGCGGCTTGCGTACGGACGTGACGCCGACCGAGGGTACGCTGATTCGCCGCATGGCGGACGGCAAGGAAGTGCAGGTTAAGCTCGATCTCGACCGGCTCTACACGGGCCGGGATCCGAACATTACGCTGGCGGCGGGCGATGTGCTGTGGGTGCCGGATACGATGCTGACGCGCGTGCAGGACTGGGTGAACCGGAACATGTTCATCCGGGCCGGGGCGAGCGCGACGTACGGACTGGATTACTCCATGCCGGGCGTCGATTACCTGAACAATGCGGCCGCCCAGCAGTCGCAGGGCTTCAACAACGCCAATTACCAGAACACGGTGGATCCGTTCGGATTCCTGCTGCAGAATCAATCGCTCAACGCGATCAACAATCGCCTCCCCTGACATGACAGGTGCAATGGCGGACCCCAAGCCGCTTGCGGCGGTGATGGTCGATGCGCCGTGGGAGCCGGCCCGGCGTGAGCGGGCCAGGTTGGCCTTGAAGCGCTGCCGGGCGCTGCTGATCCGTCCAGTGACGGCAGCGTCCGTGGGCATCCGTGGCGACGGGCAGTGTGATCACTTCACCGATCCGGCGGGCATCGTGGCCGTGACTGCCGCAGGGCTCTCTCCCGGCCGCAGGAACACAATCTCCCACCGGGACTTGCCGGTCACGAAGAGGCGGGCCGTCCGGCCGGCGACCTTGTCGGTCTCGCGGTGCGATGTGTCGGTGCCGATCACCTGCGGGTAGTAGTGCACGCCTTCGAGGATCTTGACCGGCTTGCTCCAGCCGGAGGGGTCGTCGAGCCGCGGGTTGAACGTGACGTAGACGCCCTCCTGGTTCCAGTTCTTGTTCTTGGCGCGGTTGAGCAGGATGACGTACTGGCGCAGGTGCGTGTTCCAGTGAACGGCCGGCCCCCAGAAGTAATTGGCGTTATCACGGTGGATGTCAACGAAGGAGCGGAAGAACGGCGTCACCTGCCCGCCCAGGCCCGGCTGGTCGAACCGGCCTTCGTGCCACTTGCGGACCTTGCCGACGGGCTCGTCGCGGTCGGCATAAGGCATGCGGGCGACGCAGACGCCCTGGTACTGCGGGTCGCGGTGGTAGTTTCCGAAGAAGATGTAGAAGTACCGCCGGTCATGGTCGAGAATCACCGAGAAGTCGCCGTTTCCGCCGGAAAAGGCGTCGTTGACGCTGTCGCAGTTGAGTGAGTCCGGCGGCATGGTGAGGATGATGCCCAGGTCCTGCCAGTGCAGGCCGTTGTCGGTCGAGACGGCCGCGCCGATCTGCGGGGCGGTGGTCTTTTTGGGCGGACAGATGCCCACCTGCTCGTGGTGATACCATGCGTACAGCCGGCCGTCGGCGTCCTTGAACGTGGATTCGATCCAGCGGCCGCCCTTCCAGGTGTCGTCGTTGTGAAACTTCGTCTCGACCGACGGGTCCAGCAGGTGGAAGCTGTCGGGGCCCAGAGTGCGGTAGGGCTGGGCGGTGGACGAGAAGACGTAGACGGTCTGGCCGTCCCAGTGGACGGGGTTGTTGCAGTCGAAGCCGTGATACTGGTTGGCCTCCGGTACGGTGACGCCGGGAAGGTTGTACGGGTCGGCCTGGCGCAGGAAGACGGAGGGGCCGGCGGTCGTGTCGGCGGGGGTTACGCAGCCGGCGATGAGCACGCTCACTCCGCCCGCCAGGTGCCCGATGATCCACGGTGAGAGCCGCATGGGAGTCTCCTGCGTGTGAAACGATGGCTTGCCGATCCACCCGGACGAGGGTGGGATCGAACAGTGTAACCGGGGATCAGCGCCGGTGTGAGAAGCTCGACCAACGCCGCGCCGGTGAGCGAGCAGTCTGCGATAATGTTGAACCCCCCCTCGCTGGCGGTCGGGGCTCTGCCGGTTTAACCGTCTCTCGCACAGGCTCTCAGTCATCGCAGGAGACGTCGGCCGGTATTGCCGCGCCGGCGTAGCATCGCTGGACCAGGGCGAAATCGAAGAGATCTGCATCCAAATCGCCGTCGAGATCCTTGGGCTCACAGCCGGAGGCGACGGCCACGCCCGACCTGGTGGCGCAGTAGATGAACGCGAGCACGTCGACGGCGTCGACATCGCAGTCGAGGTCGAAGTCCGGGCCGACGATCTGCGCGCAGGGGGCCTGCGTGACGGTGAGCGTGACGTTGGTCGGGTTGTGCGTGAGCGTGTACGCGCCCGGGCCGGTCACACCGCTGAACGTGCCCTGCACACTACCGGCGGTGAAGATCACGAACTGCTGGCCGACCTGCGGGATGAAGCCGCCGAAGGGCGCCACGTCCACCGTGCCGCCTTGCAGCGTGGCCGTGCCGCTGACGGTGAGCTGGTCGTGCTCCGTGCCCGCGACGAGTCCGCCAAGTTCGATCCGCAGCGTTCCGCTGGCCCCATGCGTGTAGTTGCCGACGATGTTGAGCGTGCCGACGGACAGCCCCGGCGCGACGTTGCCGCCGGTGTTCTGCACGAGTGCGGCGACGGTTCCGATCCCGCGCAGTTCGCCGCCCTGGACTTGATAGGGCGCGTTGTTCGTCACGCTCAGCGTCCCGCCATTGATGGTGGTCTGGCCGGCGGTCTGGATGTGCGTCAGGCCGTTGGTTCCCGTGAATTGTAGCGTGCCAGTCTGGATTTCGACCGTTCCCGTGTTGCGGAAGTGACTGGCGATCGTGCTGATGCCGGTTCCTGCGCTCTTGATCAGCAGGCCGTGGTTGTGCAGCGTTGCGACCGTGGTCAATCCCAAAACAGTTGTGATGTTGCGGATGTCGATCGTCCCGGTCGCCATGTTGTAAAAGGCGCCGCCGCTTCCCATGGTGAACCCGCCGAGGAACGTGGCGTAGTCGTAATTATTGAAAGTTCTGAACAGGTTGCGGCTGCTGCTGGCGGCCTGGATGGTGACCGGGCCGTTGCAGGTGATGGCGCCGCCCGCGAGGATGCTGCCGCCGCCATTACCCCAGACAAAGGAGTTGTTGATCGTGATCAGGTCGGCGCCTTCGATATTACCCATGACAAGGTTGAGTGTGTTGATGCTGACCGGCTGGCCGGTGTTGAAGTGCGCATTCTTGCCGCCGGAGGTGTTCTGGCCGATGGTCACGGTGTCAAACAGCGGCGCGGGGCCGGTTTTGGGGGCTTCGAAGCGGACGGAGCCCTGAAGCGCGCTGAGATGCTGCCCATAGCTCGTGACGTTCGCTTCGTTCGTGAATGTGCAGGTGTGGCCGCTGTCTCCGCCTCCCGGCAAGCTCACTGCCAGCGTCCCCACGATGCTGACACTGCCGCGGACATTGCTGGTTCCACCTCCACTGAAGCGGACGTTGTCAGCGGTCAGGCTCGATGTCGGGGTCAGCGAGTGTGTGCCCGCGCCGAACTCGAGCATCGTTCCGGGCTCGCCAATGAACTGGCCGGTGCTGTCGTTGTTCCCGTCGGCCATCCGGAGGGTCCCGGTCTGGACCCGGACCTCGCCCGCATTCTTCAGCGGGCAGTCGATGATCACGTCGCCGGTTCCGCTGGCCCGCCGGAAGACGCCCTCGACGAACAGCAGTGAGCTCGCACCCCCTGAGAAGGCCGTGAAGTTCCCGTTGCAGATGTACGTTGAGCCGGGTCGAACTGCAACGCCGTTATTCGAGTTGAACTGGATGAGGTGCGTGGCCGTGGCCGTGCTGTTGTTGTTCAAGTCAATCACTTTGTCGGGATCCGGCAGGAGCGCGGCGCGGGTGACGCTCATCCCGCCGTTGGCGACGATCGGGCCTGTCCCGCGGAGCCAGTAGTGGCCGCCGCCATCACTGGGTTGCGAGATGCTCAGCAGGCCTGAGATGGTCAGCTTGTTGTTGTTCCGCAGCGTGTTGGTGTTCCGGCCGCCCAGGGTCAGATTCCCCAGCACAAAGGAGTCTATCGGATCAAGTGCGTTCCCGACGATGGTCAACTCGTTGGCCGTGGTCGAATTCAGATTGAGATTCTCGTGGCACGCCAGGCTGAGGATCGAGGTCGTCCCGGTGGTATGGGTGACGGTCACATCGGCGTCGGGGACGTTGATGCAGACGATCTGGCCGGAGCCGGGCAGGCCGGCGAAGCTACCGTCCTGCCAGTTGGCATTCACGTGCCACGACCCGCCGCCGCCAGCGACCCAGTGGGCCATGTTCTGACATTCGTCGGGAATGCCGTCCTGGTTGCAGTCCTGGCTTGTCCCGCTGGAGATGTCGCATTCATCGGGAGTGAGATTGAGGTTGCAGTCCCGTCCCAGTCCGCAGATCCCGCCGGGATTGACGTTTTGACAGAAATTGGGGTGCGGCCTGCACTTGAGCCGGACCGGCCGGTCGACGTCGTCGGCCAGAACGGACGCATCACAGGCATTTCCGCAGGTCACCGGTTCGTTGCTGCATGGGCTGCCCCAGCAGACGTCGTAGCATGGGATCTCACACACATCGAGAATGCCGTTGCCGTTGCACTCGGTGACTCTGAACGGTCCGAACGTGGCCCACTCATTGCTCCAGTGCCCCGCGCAGTCCTTTGCCCGGAGGCTGATCCAATGATCGCCCAGGTTGCGCACGGGGCTCACGATGCAGCAGGAGCCTGCGACATAGTTGCCCTCTTCATCCATGTCGGGCTCCAGGCCCGTGGGAATCGTGGTCCATTCATAGCTGAATCCGCATGCGCCCACGACGTCATCGGCCACGGGTCCGAGGTGGAGTTCGATGCAGGGAGAGGTACTGCCCACGATCGGCGGATGACTGGGCGAGGTGACATAGGGAACAACACCGGGCGGCTGTGTGTCCGTGGGGAAATCCGAGACGTACCAGGGATGGACATTGAACGCGGTCGAGTACAAGCCCGGCATATGCTCGGGATAACGGGCGATGAAGGCGGTGATGAATTGAGTGGGCGTGATGACCTCGTCGATCAGAGCGATCGTGAAGATCTCGTTGTAGCCGAGTTCCAGGCAGTCGCAGATGCCGTCCCCGTCGTGATCGTCCTGCAGCGACGATCCGTCAAAGGCCGTTGAATCCTCGATGTCGCGCAGCAATGCGCCGATGAAGCCTTCGGTAATCCAGGGTGAATGGAATTGGTTATCCTCGTTGCAGACATCGGTGTTCTCCAAGTCTCTGGGGATAAGCGCCGTGTAGGGCGATCCGTCGCTGAACTGGTAATTGAAGGGGTAGTCGCGCGTGACGATATCGGCCAGCCAGTTGGGAAAGCCCTCGTTCCACGCATCGTGATCCGTCTCCGGGCACCAGGAACAGTGTCCGCAGTCCGGGAAGGGGGGGTTCGGGTCGGGGTCACAGAAACCGTTGCAGTAGTCCGGCGTCACGTTTTGAGCGGCGTTTTGAAGCAAATGATGCCCGTATTCGTGCGTGTGCGTTGCCTCATTCCACTCGCGCCGGTGGCTGATGTGGATTTCTTCCACGATGGGGTCATAAAACGCATTGTCCCCCTCGGGCCACTGGACATCAATTTCGGGCAGCCCGCTGATCACCAGGCCGATTTTCTGTGAATCCGTGAGAAATCGATGAACACGGATGATGCTGTTGTGAATGTGCAGGGCGGCCATCTG
Source organism: uncultured Planctomycetales bacterium (assembly GCA_964591605.1). Taxonomy (GTDB): domain Bacteria; phylum Planctomycetota; class Phycisphaerae; order UBA1845; family PWPN01; genus CAYLLT01. Next base: position 19,430 of record CAZQEN010000010.1, on the reverse strand, counting down.
ATTCAGGTCGGCCGGCTTCCACGTGCCGAAATCATGAAAGCTCCCCGTGAAGTTGTCGATGACCTGGTCATCGTTGCTCCAGGAGTAGTCTGTCTCGAGGATGTCCTCACCGTCCTGAACATTGACGATGTCGGTGTCGCACTCCCAGCGGAGATAGATGTCCGGCTCGTCGCAACCGAAAGCGTCGCAGTCCTCCCAAGTGATGTTGCCGGAGTCAAAGTAGCCGTTCTGGTCGGTGTAGCCCGACCAGATCGTTTCATCGGTGATGTCGTCTTCGTCCATGACTTCGACGAAGATGTGGTCAACGCCTTCGTCGGTGGTAGCCAGCCAGATGGGTCCGTCGTTGGAGTCAAGGAACTTGGGCCGCGTGTAGACAATTCGGCCGGTGAAACGCAGGGACATGGCGGCGCCCTGAGGCTGAGGCGCGCCTGCCGAGCTCCCGGCTTTCACCTGTACGGTCTGCTTTGCCGCACGCGCCTGAGCGATTGCCGCCTTCCCCAGCCGCAACGACCGGCTCACCAGGCGTCCGTCGAAGCGCAGACTGAGACGGAGTAACTGGCCGGGGTCGGCCGGCGTCGCAGTGAAGGGAATACGCACAACCCCCGGCCCGGCCGCCGCGCCGTTGGCCGGCGGGTCGAACGACTGCACCCCCCAGCCCTGGCCTTCGAGCCGGAAGTCGCTCAGCACCCCCGCGCTACCCAGTCGTACCTCAAAGACGCCGGTGTAAGCCTGACCGGCGACCGCCTGCTTCGAGTCCGGCAGCATCGAGATCTTCACCGGCGGGCCTACGGTCGCGTGCAGCGGTGAGGCGGCGAAAGCCGTCGCCCAAAAGACCGCCAGGCCGCCTGAGCGGCGCAGGCTGCGCAGATACGAGGCCGGATGCCCGCTGGCGTGGCGCTGGAATAGACACATCGCGTTCCTCCTCGCAGGCGCGAATGAGAAGTACGGATACAACCCTGGATTTGGGGGACTTGCCGTCGCGGGAGACGCCCAACGACCTACTGAGTGGCCGGTGGGCCGACGACAAGCGAGAGCGATACTGGCACGACCGAACGGCGACGTATTGTGTGATTTGGCCCGATTCCGCGATCGCGGTCCGTTGATTGGTTTCATTATAGTGCAGGACCGGCCGCTATGTAAAGCCTTCTTGACCGTTTTCTGCAGGTAACCGAGGCCCTGTAGACGATGCCCCGGCGATGCTGCTCATCGAGCCACACAGGTGTTGCTCAGGCATAAAAGTCCTTGGTGGAAGCTGCGAGGAGATCAATCGCCGCAATTTGGATCTGCTGGAATCCCTTCGCCAGCGTAACAGCGCTGCAGGCGTGCAAAGTCGGCCAGGTCTGCGTCCTGGTCGCCGTCCAGATCCTTGGGCTCGCAGCCGGGGGCGACGGCCACGCCCGACCTGCTGGCGCAGTTGATAAACGCGAGCACGTCGTCGGCGTCGACATCGCAGTCCAGGTCGAAATCGGGGCCGACGAGCTGCGCGCAGGGGGCCTGCGTGACGGTGAGCGTGACGTTGGTCGGGTTGTGCGTGAGCGTGTAAGCGCCCGGACCGGTGACGCCGCTGAAGGTGCCCGTCACACTGCCGGCGGTGAGGATCACGAACTGCTGGCCGACCTGCGGGATAAAGCCGCCGAAGGGCGCCACGTCCACCGTGCCGCCCTGCAGCGTGGCCGTTCCGCTGACGGTGAGCTGGTCGTGCTCCGTGCCGGCCGTCAATCCGCCGAGTTCGATCCGCAGCGTTCCGCCGGCCCCATGTGTGTAGTTGCCGACGATGTTGAGCGTGCCAATCGAGGTGCCGGGGATGATCTGGGCGCTGCAGGGTCCGGGGGTGCAGACGGCGATTTCGACATCGCCGGTGACCGTCCCGGCGCCCCGCAGCGAGCCGCCCTGGATCTGTGCGGGCTTCTTGATGCTGGGATGGAAGTCGCTCTTGCGAAGATGGCCGCCATTCAGGAACGTCTGACCGGCGGTCTGAATATAGAAGCGCCCGAACTCGAGCTCGCCGACGCGCACCTCCACCGTACCGGTGTTGTTCACGTCCACGTCGATGTTGCTGGTACCCGCCCCCGCGGTCTTGACAATGATCCCGGCGTTATCCGTGGGCAAGGCGGACTCGCGCGTGATGATGTTGCCGTCCATGGTGATGTCCACCGTTCCGCCCGGCAGGTTGTTGAACTTGCCGTTGCCCCGGCAGCCGATCGCACCCTGGAAGGTGGCGTAGCCGGCATTGTTCAGGACCGAATCGCCGTCCAGATTGCGGACGCTGGTGCTGGGCACGATCAGCAGTTGGCCGTTGACGTGAACGCTGACATGGTTGAAGAACGTGCCGACACTGAGCCAGGTGAAGCTGTCGTTGACGGTAACGGAGCCGGGCCCGGAAACGAGGCTGCTCCCGCCGCCGCCCGCATGACCGAGCGTCAACGATGCGGTCACGATGGGGTCGCTGCCGGCGCAGTCAAGGGCTCCATCAACCAGCACGGTTTGGAAAACCCTGCTTTGACCGGAGCTGTGATTGAGGTGGAGGGTTCCGCCGTCGATGATGAGATGATCACCGTAGTCGATAACGTCGGCGGAGGGCTCGAAGTACGTGTGATGGCCGGTGGATTTCGTGCTGTTGGATACGTGATAGATTCCCCGGATGCGGTTTTCGCCGGAGATGCCGCTGGCGAATTCGACGTCGGGGGCCACGATGCTCGAGCCGGCCAGGAACTCGTGCTGGCCGCCCTGGATCAGAAGGATCGTGCCGGGATCCGCGATGAGCTGTCCGGTATGACTGCCGCCCCGCGCGAGGCGCAGCGTACCTGACTGGACGCGCATCTGCCCGGAGTTCTCCACCCGGCAGGTAATGTGTGCCTCGCTGTTGCCCATCGACCGCAGAAACTGCCCCTGGACCTCCAGTTTACCAGTCGTGCCGCTGAACACTTCTCCCGCTCCGCCTGTTCCACCTTCGGCCTGGAAGTCAAGAGTCGAACCGGACTCGATCCGGAAAACGGCATTGTTCGCAAGTGAGAAACCACGCGTGGCAGTCGCGAAGCTGGAATTCCGCAACCGGAGCATCTTCGCGTCGATGAAGGTGTTGGCCGTCATTTCCATGCCGCCTTCAAGGTCGAGAATTCCCAGACCCACCAATCGATTGAGATAAGCGCCTGACGAACCTGCGGCAGCCAGCGTCAGTTTGCCGCTCACTGTCAGCTTCAGGTTGTTGCGCAGCGTGATATTCCGCGAGCCCAAAAAACGCAGATCGCCGCGGACAAATGACGGCTCAGCAAGGGTGATGTCCACATCCGGCGTCAGCGTGCCCCACAGAATGAGATGATCGTGGCACGAGAGGCTCCTTATCGATTGTACGCCGGTCGTATTCGTCACCGTAACGTCGGGCTGGCCGTCGATGCACACGTGCTGATTGGCTCCGGGCAGACCGGTTGGCCCTGACGCGTCCTCCCAACTCGAGGGGGTCTGCCAGACCCCGGTGCCGCCCACCCAGCGGGCCATGTCCTGGCACTCGTCGGGTATACCGTCTTCATTGCAGTCGCTGCTGGCGCCGCTGGCGATGTCGCAGTCGTCGGGGACGAGATTGAGGTTGCAGTCTCGCCCAAGACCGCAGACGCCTCCGTAGAGGTTCTGGCAGTAATCGGGGTGCGGCTGACATTTGAGCCGCACCTGCCGCTGCGGGTCGCTGGCCAGCAGCGAGGCATCACACATGTGGGCGCAATTGTCCGGTACATCGCACGGGCAGACGTCAGAGCAGGGGATTTCACAAATATCGAGGATGCCGTTGCCGTTGCACTCGGTTACGGTGAACGGTCCAAAGGTCGTCCACTCGCTGCTCCAGTGACCGGCGCAGTCCCTGGCCCGGAGGCTGACATAATGGCTGCCCGGCTCGCGCGTATGGCTGACGATGCAGCAGGAGCCCTGCACGTCTTCCGTGAAGTCCGGCTCGATCCCGTCAGGCGACGACGACCACACGACGCTGTACGCACACGCGCCGGTGACATCATCGGGCACCGGTCCCAGGTGGACTTCGATGCAGGGTGAGGTGCCGCCCACGAACGGCGGGTGGCTGGGCGAGGTCGCGGATTGCGGCACTCCCGGCGGCTGCGTATCGGCGGGAAAGATGCCCGCCACGAAATCGGGATGGACGTTGTAGGCCGTGGAATAGAGCCCTGGCATGTGTTGCGGGTAGAGACTGATGAAGGAGCTGAGGAAGTCGGAGGGTGTGATGACATTGGTCAGCGTCACCACGTGGAAGATCTCGTCGTAGGCAAGCTCAAGGCAGTCGCAGATGCCGTCGTCGTCGTGATCATCCTGCAGGGTTGTCCCGTCATAGGCCGTCCCGTCCTCGATATCGCGCAGCAGGGCGCCAATGTAGCCTTCCGTGATGAGTGGGGGGTGCACCTGGCCATCCTGGCAGCACACGTTGAGTGATTCGAGATCGCGCGTACGGAGGGCCTCGTAACGCCGCCCGTCGTCGAACTGATAGCTGAATGGGTAGTCGCGCGTGACGATGTCTGCCAGCCAGTTGGGAAACCCTTCGTTCCAGGCGTCGTGATCGGTTTCGGGACACCACAGGCAATGGCCGGGATTGTCGCAATCGCCAGGGGATGTGCACTTGTCACAACCATCGAACGCGCAGGGCAGGTCTCCGTCGCAGAAGTTCAGGCCATTACAGTATTCAGGTTCGACGTTCTCGGCAAAGCTCTCGAGGAAGTGATGGCCGTATTCGTGCGTGTGCGTGTCCTCCACCCATTCCCGCGAATGAGGGAGATTGATCTCACCATCGTAGAAGGCGTTGGTGTCGTCAACTGGCCAGAGCACATCCAGTTCCGGGAGGTTGAGCGACAAACCACTCTGATTGAAGATGAACCGGTGGGCGCGGGTGATGCTGTTGTGGATGTGCAGCGGGGGCATCTCCTGCGTCGTGCCGGGCGTCCACGTTCCGAAATCGATGAAGCCGCCGTTGAAGTCTTCGTAAATCAGCACATCCTCGGTGTCCCAGGTGAAGTCGGGTTGGGTAATATCCTCTGCGTCCTGCACGTTGACGATATCCGTATCACATTCCCACTCCACATAGAGGTCCGGTTCGTTTTCGCAGAGTGGGTCGCAGTCTTCCCATGAGAATACGCCGGTGTCGAAGTAGCCGTAGGTGTCTGTGAAGCCCTCCCAGACCGTATCGTCGATGGCGCCGTCGTCATCCTTGATCCGCACCCGGATTCGGTCTACGCCTTCGTACGTCGAGCCAAACCAGATCGGACCGTTGTTGCCATCGAGATTGCCGGGCCGCTCGTAGACAACGCGACCGATGAAGTGGAACGTCAGCGTGTCGGCGGTGCCCGCCGTCCGGCTCGGAGTGCTGCCGGCTTTGCCTTTCTGCGTACCTGGCACAACCTGAAGGGCGGCGCGCCCTCTGCCGCGCCGGGCAAACGCGGCGGCCCCGAGCCGCAGCGAGCGGCTGACCGGCCGCCCGTCGAACCGCAGACGGAGCCGGAGCAACTGCGCCGGATCGGCCGGCGTCGCGGTGAACGGTATCCGGATCACGCCCGGCCCGGCCACCGCGCCGTTGGCGGGGGGCTCGAACGACCGCACCGTCCAGCCCTGACCTTCGAGCTGAAAGTCGCTCAGCACGCCGGCCCGGCCCAGACGCACCTCAAAGACGCCTGCGTAGGGCTGGCCGGCCACCGCCGGCTTCGAGTCGGGCGGCATGGAGATCTTGACAGGCGGTCCCACCGTCGCCTGCACCGGCGAGACGGCAACGGCCGACATCAGGAATGCCGCCAGGAGGCTGCGCAGACGGCCGCGGTGGCGCCAGGGGGAGAGCGGGCGTCCGTGAGCGTGCCGCTGGTATGGACACATGATGTTCCTCCTCACCGGGGAGCGTGAGAGGTACGTGTACGACCCTGGACCTGAAAAGCCTGCCGCCGCGAGAGGCGCCGGAGTGACTTGCCTGCTTGAGCGCGGGCTGCCGGCAAGCAGAATGATCCTGTGCGACCTGACAGTGTCGTATGTTGTGGATGGCCCGACTTCCGCCACCATCATAACCAGACGGTAGCCGCGCTGTAAACCACAATCCGGGGTGCGTCGATCCACTGAGGGAATCAGCCGGAGGGGCGGACGGGGAATCAATGATTAGCCCAGGCTAATTTGGATATTGACAACTCCAAATTTTGGGGATACATTCCCGGCCGATTTGTCTGGGCCGCAAGTATCATGCGTACGAGTTTGACCGCGATCTGCCAGCTTTTCGCGTGGGCCGTCGCTTCCGGGCAGGAAACGGCCAGTCGTCCCGGTGAGTCGGCCGAAGCGCCGATCGCGCTCTCTCCGGCGGCGATTCTGGGCCTGCCAGCGGCGCCGCTCGATGAGCCGATCGTCACCGACCGGCCCGATTTCACCGAGAGCTCGCAGACCGTTCCTTACGGCCACGTTCAGCTCGAGATGGGCTACACGTTCACGCAGGAGCGCGAGTACACCCTCCAGACCCGCGAACACACCGTTCCCGAGTTTCTGTTCCGGATCGGGCTCATCGAGCATCTTGAGCTGCGCATCGGCTGGGCGGGATACACGTACGCCCACACGCGCGAGCGGATCACCGAGCGGACCGACAGCGGCGGCTATCGGACATCCTGGAGCAGCGGCTGGGAGCAGGGGGGCAGCGACTTGTATCTGGGCGCCAAGCTGGAGGTCTGCGATCAGGACGGGCTGATCCCACAGCTCGCGGTGATGGGGGCGCTCACCGTGCCGAGCGGCAGCACTGGCTTTTCGAGCGGCGACGTGGAGCCGAACTTCGTGCTCCTCTACACCTGGGACCTCAGCGAGCGGTTCAGCCTGGCCGGCAACACGGGGCTGTTTATCCTGCGCGAGGGGACGCACCGGTTCCTGCAGACCACACAGTCGGTCAGTCTCGCGTACGACATCATGGGTCCACTGGGCGGTTATGTCGAATACTTCGTGTTTGCGCCCGACGCCATCGGCCAGGACTGCGCGCACAACGCGAATACCGGCCTCACCTGGCTGCTCACCGACAACATCCAGCTCGACTGGCGCATTGGCATGGGGCTCAATGAGCGGGCGCCGGATTTCTTCACCGGCGTGGGCCTGTCGGTACGCTTCTGACCTGGTAGGTCCCGCCTGCCGGGTGGGACCTCCTCGCGCAGGCAATGGCCCCCCCTTCAGGTCCCGCCCGGCAGGCGGGACCTACTCGTGCAGACAGTGGTCTCCCCTTCAGGTCCCGCCCGGCAGGCGGGACCTACTCGCGCAGACAGTGGCTTCCCCTTCGGGTCCCGCCCGGCAGGCGGGACCTACCCGCGCAGGCAGTGGCCTCCCCTTCAGGTCCCGCCCGGCAGGCGGGACCTACTGCACGCGCACGCGGTAGAGGTAGGCGTCGGCGGTCCATTCGAAGCGGCGGGTGGGCTGCGTCGCCGTCGGCAGGATGTCTTTGCCCAGCGGCGTACAGTGGATGAGGATCTCGTGCGTCTCGCGGTCTTCACGGGCGTAGAAGTTGCTGGCGGCGAACCACTCCGGCTCGCCCGGCCGGCGGTCTTCGATGACGCAGAGCGTGTCTCTCTTCAGGAGAGCGCTGGTCTGATCGACCTCGCCGATCACCAGCGGGTAGCGCGGGCCGTTGCCGCGGGGGTTCTTGTCGCAGAGGTTGCCGATCCAGTAAAGGCGCCCGCTGCTGTGGCGGATCAACTGGCTGCACGAGCTGGGCGAGAAAAAGGGTTCGCCGCCGGCGAAGCGCCAGGGCTCGGCCTTCGACCACGTCCGGCCGTCGTCGCTCGAGAGGCTGTACCAGCGATAGCCGCGCAGATCGGGCTTGCTGTCGTTGCTGCCGCGCATGACCATGAGCACGCGTCCGTCGGGTAGCTCCGCGAGCGTCGGCTCGATCAGGCCGCGCGTCGATCGCGCCGGATCGCCGCGGACGCCTTCGGAGAGCTCCCAGTCGAGCCGGCCCCGGGCGTTCCAGCGTCCGATCAGCACGAATGCGTCGTGGTAGGTGTAGCCGCCGCCGGGGTTGTAGTACTGCCCGTCGGGTCCGACCGGCGTGATCTGGATCGGCACGAGGATATCGCCGCTGCGCAGACGGATCGGCACGCACGTGCTGTCGCCGATCATGGCGGCGTTTTTGCCGAGCCAGACGCCGGGCATGGGATGCTGCGGAGAGAACGGCTCGCCCTTCACAACGATCGGGCCTTCGAACGCGGTCGTGCGGCCGCCATCGCGGCTGATCGCATAGCGCAGCGTCCAGTGTTTCATTCCCTCGAGCGGGTTGTCGGTCGGCAGCACGCCGTGGTTGATGAGCGTGATGAGGACGCCGTTTTCGGGATCGACGAATCCGGGCAGGTCGCTGCGGCGGATGGTGCCCTGGTCGGTGCGGCGGAATGATTCGACGGGCTGCGGCTCTGACCACGTGCGGCCGTTGTCGCTCGAGTACCGGCGCCAGGCCCGGTTGCTCTTGTCGCTCTCGATTTCCTCCATGGCATCACAGGCCAGCTCCAGGCCGCTGGCCCGCGTGTAAAACGCGACGGCCACCAGCCGCGCCCCGTCCCGCGGCCGTGGCCAGAACACCTCTTTTCCCACAAGTCTCGGAGAGGCCGGCTGCTCGGCGTGTGCCGGGAGAGCCGCCGCCAGCACCATGAGTGCCCGCAGTGTTATGAGTCGGACCCCGGCGTGCGGACGGCCTCGCGCCGGCCATTTCATGCGGGAAGATGCGACGAAGAGAGCCCGACGCGCAAGCGAGGGGTTTGCGTGAGGGTGCACACCTCGTCCCAACCCCTCGCTTGCGCTTCGGGCTCCATTGACGCCGCACGGTTGCACGCACGAATTCAAATCCCGTACTCCTTGAGCACCGCCGCGAGCTTCTCCCGGTTGGCGGGGGCCATGTTGCACATCGGGAGGCGGAATTCTTCGGCGATCATGCCGCGCATGGCCATGGCGGTCTTGATCGGGATCGGGTTGACCTCGATCGAGAGCAGCCCCTTGGCCAGTTTGAACATCCTGAGGTGCCATTGGCGGGCGGTTTCCCAGTCGCCGCGCAGGGCCGCGTCGGTCATCGCCTTCACGTCTTTGGGCACGAGATTCGCGAGCACGCTGATCACACCGACCCCGCCGACGATCATGAGCGGCAAAGTCATCGAGTCGTCGCCGCTGATGATGTCGATGTCGCTGCGGACGCGCAGCTCGCTCGCCCCGTCCATCGAGCCGGTCGCGTGCTTGACGGCGACGATGTTTTTATGTGTCTCGCGCAGGCGGACGATCGTGTCGGTTGTGATCTCGACCGCGCAGCGGCCGGGGATGTTGTAGAGCACGTGCGGGAAGTCGACGGCCTTGGCGATCGTGCTGAAGTGCTGGAAGAGGCCCTCCTGCGTGGGCCGGTTGTAGTAGGGGGCGACCTGGAGCGAGCCGTCGGCCCCGTTCTCCTTCGCGTGCCTGGTCATCGCGATGGCCTCGGCCGTGCTGTTCGAGCCTGTTCCGGCCATCACCGGGATCCGCCCGCGGGCGCGCCTGACGACGGCCGCCACCACCGCGTCGTTCTCTTCGTGCGTGAGCGTCGGGCTCTCACCCGTGGTGCCCGCAGGAACGAGCACGTCCGTGCCGGCGTCGATATGAAAGTCCACCAGCGCATCCATCGCTTTCCAGTCGACCTGGCCGTCGCGAAACGGCGTCACCAGTGCCACCATGCTGCCTTTGAACACAATGATCTCCCATCAAGGGCAACGACCCGTCGCCAGAAACCGCCCGCGGGCGGAGACCACAGATTAAACGGGAAAAACGAGCCCAGAGCAAAGCGGGCGGCACTGCAGAGCCGGCTGGGTCTGACAATTCCTCCGGGCGGCAGCCGCCGTTTGTGGTGCAGGCGTCTCGCCTGCACCGTGCAGCCGAGACGGCTGCACCACAACGCTGACCTTACTTCCCGAAAAAAATGGCGGACCCAGCCGGCTCGCGGTTCTCTCGGGCAGATCAGCGTTGTGGCGTCGGATGGGCCGTGAGCATCGTTTCTCACGGGGCGGGAACGGCGGTGAACGTGCGGGTCAGCTCGGCCGTCAGGGTGCCCGACTGCAGGCCGTTGATGACGCTGCGCTGCCTGGATTTGGCCACGATGACGGTGACGTCGGCCCCCTGAGCGAAGGTGGAGAGATCCGAGACGCCCAGACGGACGCTGCCGGTATCATCGAAAGGTCCGTAGTCCCGTTCGCGCAGCTCCCCGAAGAGGTTCTGGCGGATCGTGATGCTCACGTCCAGATCGGGATCCGCGTTGCTCCAGCTGAACGTGGTGCCCGAGAGCGAGAGAGCACCGCCGCTCACGGGTGAGGTCACATCAAACGCGGCCGGCAGGTCGATGTCGGTCTGAGACACTCCTCGCGTGGGTTCGTTGACCAGCATGCTGAACGTGGTGACGCCGGCGCCCGTGGGGATGATCGCGGAGTAACGGCTGCTCTCGTCGGGACCCGAAAGCGCCTGCCCGTTAATGGCGATTTCCTGCCCGCCCTCGAGCGTTTCGGTGCACACGCCATGTTTGAGCGACGCGACGGCGCTGGCCTGGGCCGCGCCGGCCTCCTGCGTGATGGTGATCACCCCCGTTGCCTGATTCAACGGGACATTCTCACAGAAAGGCGATCCGTCCGGGACGATACAGGCCAGCCCGCACAGGACGAGGACACCAGCGAATAGAATTACTTTCCTCATGATTTTTCGCTCCCTGCGGCCGGGTCACGGGCCGACGACGATCGACAGCTCCTGGCTGTCGGAGTTGGGCGGCGTTTCGCTGTCGGTGACGCGGATCGTGAACGTTGAAGTCCCCTGGGCGGTCGGTGTTCCCGTGATGGCCCCCGTCGCGGGATTGAGCGAAAGGCCTGCCGGCAGCGTGCCGGGCGCGGTGGTGAGGAAGCCCCACGTGTACGGCGGCAGCCCGTCCGCCGCCTGCAGTTGGGCGGTATACGCCCGATTCACTCGACCGGCCGGCAACTGCGTCGTTGTGATGTTCACCGGCGCCGCCTTGATGACCAGCTCGGTGATCAGGGCGACGGCCTGCTGAGGGGTCCCGCTGTCATGCACCGTGATGTCCAGACGCTGGCCGGTGTTGGCCAGGAGAGGAGTCCCCGAGATCGTGTCCGTTGCATCGTCGAAGGTCAGGCCGGCGGGCAGCCCGATGACGGTGATCAGATAGGGTTCGACGCCCCCGGTGATGGGAATCTTCTGGTTGTAGGGTTCGTTGACGCGAGCGCTGCTCAGCGAACCGCTGAATTTGAGCTGCGGAATGACGTGCAACTGGTATGTCCGCTCGCCACTCCGCGTGCCCAGTCCGGACAGGTCGAGCGCCTGGACGGTGAATTCAAAATCGCCATTTTGTGTCGGCGTGCCGGATAATACGCCGCTCCGTTCTTCCAGCGTGACCCCGGCGGGCAGGGCGCCTGCGATGACAGACCAGCGTTGCCGGGCGTCCGTCCCGATGCCCAGATTGACCTCGTAGTGCTGGCCCTCGACGGCGGTGGTGAGTGATTCCGGCTCGATTGTGAGGGAGGAGGGCTGCGGGCAACCCGTCAGCATGAGCAGGGTAAGGGCAATGCCAGCCAGGGCTGGACGGCGGATCATCGTCTACTCTCCGGGGAAAGACGGCATACTGGTGCGAATGCTAGGTCCGGCCCAGGAGTCCGGTCAAGATCCTCGTCTGCACGGTGGGGGAATCCACGCACGGGCACTCGCGGGGGCTCGGAGTTCGACTGGGCAGCTTCGCGCCCGGGAGAGAACGGCTGAGGACCCAAACAAGTTCACTTGCCCCGCTGTATTCGTCAGACTCCTACGCACCTGCGTTCCGGATGAGGGCTTTCATCTCCCGGACCGCCTCGCGGAGCCCGACAAATACCGCCCGGGAGACGATCGAATGCCCGATGTTGAATTCCTCGAACCCCGGGAGTGCGGCGACGGGGCCGATGTTCTGATAGGTCAGCCCGTGGCCGCCGTGAACGAGGAGTCCGGCCTTTCGGCCCACCTCGATCGACTCGAAGAGCTCACCCAGCCTGGCCGTGACCTGATCGGCCCCCCGCGCGTGTGCGTAGCCTCCCGTCCACAATTCGACGGCGTGAAAGCCCATGTCGGCCGATGCCTTCACCTGATCGGCGATGGGCTCGATGAACGCACTGGTTTCCATGCCGGCGCTGCGCAGCTCGCGCACAACAGGCTCGACCTGTGCCCGGAGCCGCACCACGTCGAGCCCGCCCTCGGTCGTGATCTCTTCGCGCCGCTCGGGCACGAGCGTGCACTGATCGGGCTTGAGTTCGAGGGCGATGTCCACGATCTCGCGCACGGTGGACATCTCCATGTTCAGTTTGACGGTGACGGTCTGTCTGAGCAGGCGGGCATCTCGATCGTTGATGTGCCGCCGATCCTCGCGCAGGTGAAAGGTGATGCCGTCGGCACCGCCGAGCTGCGCCTCGGCCGCGGCCCACACCGGATCAGGTTCAAAGGTCCGCCGTGCCTGTCGCACCGTCGCCACATGATCGATGTTTACACCCAGCCTGGCCATGTCTGCTCCTGCAAAGCCCCGGATCGAAGCGACTGAGAGTATAATCGAACGGCCCAGGTTTCGAGACCGGAGAGATCAAGACATGGAAACGCAGCACTGGCAGGACCGCCTCGCGCACATCGTGGAGACCATGCGCGAACTGAGCCGGCACACCGACCCGCAGGCGATGGTACGCGATTACGCCACCCGCGTCCGCAAGCTGCTTCCCAGCGATCGCATGGTGGCGCTGAGCCGCCGCGACCTGCCCGCCCCCCAGTACCGCATCACCCGGTCGAGCAGTTGGAAGGAAGCGGTCAACCCCTGGCAGCAACCCCAGCGGCTGCCGTTGCTGGAAGGGGGGCTGCTGGGCGAGCTCATCTACGCCGGGGTCCCGCGGATCATCAACGATCTGCACGTCCGCGATGATGATCCGGCGGCGGAGTATCTCACCGGCGTGGGCTCGCTCATGGCCCTGCCCAACTTTGACCATGGCGAAGCCCTGAACATGGTGGTGGTGATGAAGCACGAGCCGGGCTACTTCGACCACGAACGGCTGCCCGAGATGGTCTGGATGAGCAACCTGTTCGGCCGGGCCACGCACCATCTGGTGCTGTCCCAGGAACTGCGGCGCGCCTACGACGTGGTGGACCGCGAGATGCAGGTGGTGGCCGAGATCCAGCGGTCGCTGCTGCCCTCGGAGCTGCCGGACATACCCGGCGTGGATCTGGCGGTTCACTATCAGACCTCACGTCAGGCCGGCGGCGATTACTATGACTTCTTTCCACTACCCGACGGCTGCTGGGGGATCCTGATCGCCGATGTGAGCGGTCACGGCACGCCCGCCGCGGTCATTATGGCCATCACCCACAGCATCGCTCACACGTATCCGGGCCCGCCCGTCTCGCCCGCGTCCATCCTCACTTACGTCAACGACCAGCTTGCCGGGCGGTATACGACGCAGCTCGGCGCGTTTGTCACGGCCTTCTACGGGATCTATGACCCCCGCACGCGCCGCCTGCGCTACGCCTGCGCGGGGCACAATCCGCCGCGGCTCAAGCGTTGCGAGACGGGCTGCATCGAGTCGCTGGATGGGCTCTCGAGTCTGCCACTCGGGATCCTCGCCGGAGAGCAGTATCACGAAGTCGAGCACCCGTTTCACCACGGCGACCAGGTCATTTTCTATACGGACGGCATCACGGAGGCCCGCAATCGATCCGGGGAGTTCTTCGGTACGGCCCGGCTCGACCGGGTGCTTGAGCGATGCGGGATGGGCGCAGAGGAGATCGTCGATCGTGTTCTGGAGGAACTCGAAGCATTCACCGCCGGGCTGGCTCCGGACGACGACCGCATGCTGCTCGTCGCGAAGATGCGATGAGGGAGAGCCGGTCAGGCTTTCTGATCGGGGCCATCCGGATTCGAGGCATCAACGGCCGTGCTCGGACAAGAACCGTCGGGTGAGTTCGCAGAACATGGCGATTCCGGCGGGCAGCGACGCATCGTTAAAGTTGAATCGCGGATGGTGCAGCCCGGGGTACGCGTCCATTTCCGGCGGGCGGACGCCGAGGCGGAACATCGCGGCCGGCACCTTCTGTGCGTAGAAGCCGAAATCCTCTGCGCCCATGCTCGGGTCCTGGCCGATCGTGAGCCGCTCCGGCCCCAGCACGGCGCGGGCGGACGCGCAGATCAGCTCGAACACCCGTTCGTCGTTGTACAGCGGGGGATAGCCCTCGCGGATGAACACCTCGGCCTCCGCCCCGTGCGCCCGCGCCGTGTGCCCGGCGATCTCGTGGACGCGCTGTCGGATCAGCTCGCCCACCTCCTGCTTGTAGTAGCGGACCGTCCCGCGCATGAAGCACTCGGGCGGAATGATATTCGACGCCGATCCGCCGTTCACCTGGGCGACGGTGACCACTGCACAGTCCAGCGGCGGCACCGTCCGCGAGACGATCGTCTGCAGAGCCGTGATGACATGCGCGGCGACGACGACCGGATCGATGCATCGGTGCGGATACGCCCCGTGCCCGCCCCGTCCCCTGATCCTGATGTTGATCTCGTTATTCGCGGCGGTGACGGGGCCCTTGTTCACGACGACGTTGCCCGCCACGTCCGTGGGCCAGGCGTGCAGGGCCACCGCCGCATCGACCTTCGGCGACTCCAGGAGCCCCTTTTCGCAGAGCTGCCCTCCTCCACCACCCTCCTCCTCTGCCGGCTGGAACACGAACTTCACCTGGCCCGGCAGTTGATCGGCGATCTGAGAAAGGACCATGGCCGTGCCGATCAGGATGGCGGTGTGCCCGTCGTGCCCGCAGGCGTGCATCGCACCGGGCACGGTGGACTGGTACGGCACGTCGTTCTCTTCGACGATCGGGAGTGCGTCCATGTCCGCCCGCAGGGCCAGGCATGGCCCCGGCCTGTCCGGGTTCAATACCGCCACCACGTCGGTTTCCAGCAACGGCGGCAGGACGCGCAGGTTCGGCAGCTTGGAGAGGATCTCCCGGACGCGGCCGGAGGTTCGAACCTCCTTGAACGCAAGCTCCGGATGGGCGTGCAGCTCCCGCCGCAGGGCCGTCACCTCGGGCAGAACCTGTTCGATCAGGGCAGAGATGGCAGACGACACGTCGTCACTCCTCGCACGTCAATTCCTGCGGACCAGCAGCGACCACGCCAGCGGATGGAAGTCCCGCCCGACGACGCTGTCGAACCGGAAGGGGCGCAGGTGCACGATATCAAACCCGTCGAAGGCCTGGCGAAGCTCGGCCTCGCTGACCCGCGGAGGCCCGCCTTCCGGGGGATTCTCCTCATTCGCATTGCCCGCCAGGACGAGCAGCCACCCCTGCGGGGCAAGCTGCCGCTCGTAGACGCGGATCATCGCCCGCTCGTTGATGTGGCGCATGATGTGAAAGCATCCGCAGTCGAGGATGAAGTCGAACGTCGGGCCCAGGCCCGGCAGGTTCAGGGTATCGGCTTCGATGAACCGGCACGCGACGCCCGCGGCCTGGGCCCGGCGCCGGGCCGCCTCGATCGCGAGAGGCGCCAGATCGACTGCGGTCACGTCGAACCCGCGCGAGGCGAGGTACACGGCGTTCGTCCCGGTCCCGCAGCCCACATCCAGAGCCCGGCACGGGCCGATCCGGCATTCTTCCAGCACCCGGACCAGTTCGCTTGACGGGGCGTTCGTGTCCCAGGGCGCGTCGTTCTGCAGGTAGCGCTGATTCCAATCCACTTGCGTGATGTCCATGCCCTATTGATAGCGAATCCGCCCGCAGCCGACAACTTTCTTGAACCGCGCTTCACAAATGACTAGCATGAAGGGAGTTCCCAGCGAGGTCACCCGGCGATGGTGTGGCAAGCATGTTTACCGGCATTGTTCAAGCCAGGGGCACCGTTCGGTCGATCCGTCATGAACCGCCCATCGTGCGCCTTGCCCTCGACGCGGCTGACCTTCCCCGCCCGGTAGAACTCGGCGCCAGCATCTGCGTCAGCGGGGTCTGCCTCACCGTCACCGCCGCCGATGAACGCGCGCTCTGCTTCGACGTTATCCCCGAGACTCTCGCCCGCACGACGCTCGGCCTGCTGCGGCCGGGCAGCCAGGTGAACCTGGAACCGAGCCTGCGGGCCGGGGACCGCATGGACGGGCACATCGTCCAGGGGCACATCGACGGCACCGCCCTGGTCTGCGAGGTCGCGATCGATCCGGCCGGGCACGTGGTCCGCTTCGAAGCCGGTACAGACCTGATGGCCTACGTCATTCCGAAGGGGTCGGTGGCGATCGACGGCGTTTCACTCACCATCGCCTCCGTGCAGGCCGATACCTTCACCGTGGCCCTGATTCCCACGACGCTGGCCGTCACCACCCTGGGGACACTCAAGATCGGTGATCGTGTGAACGTCGAGACCGACATCCTGGCCCGTACGGTGGTCACCACGCTGGAGCGCTGGCGGGAAAGAGGTGAGGAGCGCGGCGGAATTCGGCCGCTAACGCGGGAACAAGTGGCCGCCCGCCTGGAATCCCCGCTGACCGTTGAATCCCTCCGCGAGAACGGCTGGCAGCCATGAACCACTCCCCTGACATGCCGCCGCGCCCGCCCGAGCCGCACAACGGCAAGCCGCTCATCGGCATCACCATGGGCGATCCGGCGGGCATCGGCGCGGAGGTGATTGTCAAGGCCCTCGCCGACCCTGAGATCCGCCGCCTGGGGCGGTTCATCATCTACGGGCTCAATGAAGTCCTCGAATACGCCGCCGATCTCGCCGAAATCAACCCCTTCTGGTTCCGGCTGCCGCACGAGCAGGTCACGCGCATCGAAAGCGGCGTGATAGCGGCCGACTTCGATGAACTGGGCGTGTTCGGTCCCGCGGTGCGCTGTCCCACCGCTGAAGGCGGCGAGGCCTCGATGCGGTTTCTCAACGCCGCCATCGCCGGGACCCGCAGCGGCACGATCGAAGCCATCGTGACCGCGCCCATCTGCAAAGAGAGCTGGATGATGGCCGGCTACAAGTACCCCGGCCACACCGAGAAGCTCGGGCATGCCTTCCAGACGCGCCGCGTGACCATGATGTTCATCGGCGGGAAGCTCCGGGTGGCGCTGGCCAGCATCCACGAACCGCTCTTCGATCTGCGCAACAAGTTCACCATCGGCCGGGTTTTCACGCCCATCGACCTGATGGCCGAGGCCCTCTACAGCTGGTTCGGGATCGAGAACCCGCGGATCGCGGTCTGCGGGCTGAACCCTCACGCCGGCGAGAACGGCATGTTCGGCGACGAAGAGAAGCGGATCATCGACCCGGCGATCACCATGGCCCGCGAGGCCGGCTGGTGGGTGGAGGGGCCGTTCCCCGCCGACACGCTCTTCTGGAAGGCAAGCAAGGGCGGCTACGACGGCGTCGTCGCGATGTACCACGATCAGGGGCTGATTCCGCTCAAGATGCTGGCGTTCGACTCTGCCTGCCAGACCACGCTCGGGCTCCCGATCATCCGCACCAGCGTCGACCACGGCACCGCCTTCGACATCGTCTGGCAGAACTCGGCAAACGCCGAGAGCATGAAGTCCGCCATCCGGCTGGCCTGCCAGCTTACCCTGGAAAGGCGTCTGCACCCCGAGGCCCGCCAGCGCCCCCGCCCCCAGCCTCCCGACGAGATCAGCACGGCCCTCGACGTGGATTGACACCTGCACGGGACAACTCACCGCGTCACCAGGTCTTAGTATTGCACTCCTGCTGCTTCACCCATTGTTCCTGCTTTGTTGAATTGCGTTATAATCAGGAGTTATGACGACGCTTTCATTGCACGATCTGGGTTTGCGCCCCGCTCAGCTCAGGGCACTTGACCGGAAGGCGCGCAGGAAGGGAAAGACCGCCCCGGAGTACGTCCGTTCGCTCGTCGAACGGGACCTTCTCATGGACAAGTCGTTCGACGAGATCCTCGCACCGATCCGTGAGGATTTCCGGAAGAGCGGACTCACCGAAACGCAACTTGACCGCATCATCGATCGCGCCCGAGATCCAAGCCGACGCCGAAAACGGGGCACACGGCGGTGAGCCGACCGCCCGGGAGGACGCGCACCGTCTTCGACTGCAACGTCTGTGTGCAGGCGCTGGCCTTTGAAACCGGCCCCGCCGCGCAGGCACTTCGGCTGATTGAGGGCGGACACTGCGAATTGTTCAACAGTGTGGCCACGCTCCGTGAGTTGCGGCAGGTGCTGGGATACGAAGAGATTCTGGCCATCAGTCCGCGCCTGACCCCGCACCGGATCGCCGCGTTTCTCGAACGGCTGGCGTATCGAAGCACGCTCGTGCGTCGCGTCCGACACATCTTCGACTTCCCACGCGATCCACGCGACGAGCCTTATCTCGATCTGTCGGCGGCCGCCAGGGCCGACTACCTCGTCACGCGTGACAAGGACATGTTGTGGTTGATGACCGGCCACTCGGCATTCTGCAAGGAGTTCCGGCGCAGGACACATCCTCTTCGCGTGGTGGACCCCGTCGCTTTCCTGAAGGCCCTCCACCCCCAGAACCACGGTGAGTAGTGGGCTGAACCCAAGACAGGGTTGCCACAAACCTCAGCATTTTGGATAATAACGTGAGTTGTAGCGCCCGCACCTCGAAGTCCGGAGCAGCCCCGATATGGCCGTGGCCCCGACCGCCGATCGCAAGACGCTGACGTTCGCGCTGAACGGCCAGGAAACGACCGTCCAGATCGATCCGGACCTCACGCTGCTCGATCTGCTCCGGGACGCGCTGGACATCATCAGCCCCAAGGACGGCTGCCAGCCGCAGGCCTCGTGCGGGTGCTGTACGGTGCTGATCGACGGCAAGCCGCGGCTGAGCTGCACGACCAGGGCCGCCAGCGTGGCGGGCAAGTCGGTCACGACGCTCGAAGGACTCAGCGACACGCAGCGCCGGCAGCTCGCCGACACGTTCGTGCGGGCGGGCGGCGTGCAATGCGGCTTCTGCATTCCCGGCATCGCCGTCCGGGCCCACGCGCTGGTCGAGAAGAATCCGAATCCGACGCGCGAGCAGATCGCCCACGAGCTGAGGGCGCATCTGTGCCGCTGCACGGGCTACACCAAGATCATCGACGCCATCGAGCTGCTCGCGAAGGTGCGCCGGGGCGAGCCGCTGCCCGCGCCCGACCTGAGCGGGCGAATCGGCTCGTCGCTGCCGCGATATACGGGTCACGACGCGGTGCTGGGCGACCGGCGATACGTCGATGACATCAAGATCCCCGGCATGACGTTCGCGGCCATGCGCTTCAGCGACCACCCGCGGGCGCTGGTGAAGTCGATCGATACCAGCGCGGCCGAGGCGCTGCCCGGCGTGATCCGCGTGGTGACCGCCGCCGACGTGCCCGGCACCCTTGACACGCCGGCCACGCAAAGCGTGGGGCCTGCGGCCCGCGAGCCAGGCTCGCCCGGCGTGTCAAGGGGCAACC
>CAZQEN010000009.1:10310-45632 GCA_964591605.1 uncultured Planctomycetales bacterium | reverse complement strand
AAGGCAAGGGTTGCCGAGCAACAGTTTGAACAGATGACGCCAATCAGTAGGTCCCGTCTGCCGGACGGGACCTTGACAGCCGTGTGACTGCGGCCCTTCCAGGTCCCGCCCGGCAGGCGGGACCTACTTGGCCGGGGCCTGCTCGCCGGGGGCCTGCTCACGCCGGGGCGGTGCCGAGGTCGGGGATTTTCAGGCAGGCGCCGCCGGCGAGGGCGGACTGGTGGGCAATGACGCCGGGCATCGTGTAGGCGATGGCTTCCCAGACGTTCACCTCGGGGTGGCGGTCTTCGAGGATCGCGCTGATGAATTCGTGCGTGATGAAGCCGTGCGAGTTGCCGTGGCCGGTCTGGATGCGCAGGGGCTCTGGGAGGCGGTCCTGGTGGCCGGGTTGCTCGAACGCGCGGCTCTCGGCCTCACCGCCGAAGGGGCCGAATGGGCTGCCCGCGGGGATCTTCTGCTCGACGACCGTGTTGGGCGAGCCTTCCGGACGGGCCATGATGTAGGACAGCTTGTCGCCGTAGAACATCCCGCGCTCGGTGCCGCCGGCCGCGATGTTCCAGCCGATCGAGATGCGGCAGCAGTGGCCTTTGGACATCTTGAACAGCCCCACCGTATGGATGAACGGGTTGTTATCGTAGTAATTCTTCTTGAGCATCTCATGATCGTTGCCCCAGCCGTGGGCGGTGACCTCGGTGAGACGCTCGCCGGTAACGGGGATGATGATGCCCGTGCAGTGGGTGGGGTAAAGCATGGGCGGGTAGGCGTACGACCACGTGGGGACGAGTTCCCGCTCCCCGGCCGTCCTGCTCTTGTCGACCTGGTCGATGGATTTGATGAAATCGCACGACTGGCAGTCGAAGCTCGATCCGTAGGCGTACGGGCCCAGGCCGGTGTGGTGGTACTCGGATTCGGAGTAGAAGATCTCGCCGAAGCGGCCTTCGCGGGCCCAGTCGATGCAGGTGAGCACCTCCGGCCGATAGCGGCTCGTCTCGGCCATCATGTACTTGAGGCCGGTCTGTTTGACGACGGCCAGCAGCTCCTCGAGCTCGGCGACCGACATGCCCGCCGGCACGGCGCTGATGACGTGCTTGCCCGCCTTCATCGCCTCGACGGCCATCTTCACGTGGAACGGGGCGGGCGTGAACAGGGCGACGGCGTCAAGCTGCGGGTGCTTGAGGAACTCATGATAGTCCCGGTAGCCGGTGTCGCACTTGTAGACGCGCTTGAGCTTTTTGACTCGCTCCTCGCGCAGGTCGCACACGGCCGTGACTTTGGAGTCGGGGTGCAGGTGCCACTGAAACGCCGCCCCGAAGCCCCCGCCCACGACGCCGATGCGCACCTGCCTGGATGACGGCCGTGTGCTCTGGGCGCGGGTCAGCATGGGAGCGCCGGCGAGCGCGGCGCTGCCGATGCCAATATGACGGATGAAATCGCGACGCGATTGTCGGGGAGGTTGAATCGGGTTCATTGGGGTCCTCATTTCAATGTGTATTTTGCCGAACCGCCGGCGGCAGGAGGATATGGTACGAGGTCACCAGCGCAGGCGTCTACTAATAGAGCCCGAAGCGCAAGCGAGGGGTTCGCCACGCGATTCCACGAACACGCACACGGCCCCCGCGCCCACCGACACCGGCCCTTCGCCGCAAGGTGAGCGAAGCGAACAAGTGAAATCCGAATCGCAAGCGCGCGGCTCGTCACGATGACTATCGACCGTAATCAATGGCCCTGCGCCGCTGAGCGTCACGGTCAATCAGGTGAGATCCGGCCCCTGCCCGTCGGCGACATACTCGATCGCCTCCCGAAGCGATCGTTCATCCCAAAGCAATCGCTTCGACCCGCCTTCCGTCCAGACTTCAGCGTCCGCCGTCATCAGCCGTGACTCCCGCAATCTCCGCGTGCACCACGCTTTGAGCTCATCCATCGTTCGTGCCGGGGTTCGATCGGATGAGACGATCACATGCACGTGATTCGATCGCACGTTCCGGCTGTGCAGCGTCCATTTTCTGTGCTCGCAGTGCGCTTCAATCGTTTTCTCCACCACGGTTCGGGCTTGAGGCGACAGGAGGACAGCTTTGTGCTTCATCCGGTTGCAGCTCCAATCCAACCACGCGCGATTCCGATCGTGCGTGGGGCTTCCCACTTGATTGCGGCGACGGTCTACGGACCCGCGCTCATCGCCATGGAGCCAGGTCCCGTAGCAGGTCCATGTCAGGAAGCAGGCCAAGGGTTCAGCCATCAGCGAGAGGGTAATCGGGATCGCATGAAGATCGCAAGGGCCCCTCGCTCGCCGCGGGGGATCTTCGACTTGCGCTTCGGGCGCTATCGGTTCGCTGCGCTCACACTGAAATGAGGTGTGCGAGCCGGTGGGCGCGGGTGCACTCAGAGCTTCCGAGAATCGTCGTGACGAACCCCTCGCTTGCGCTTCGGGCTCTATTGTCAGCGCATCCGCTACTTCGGCAGGAACGGGCGGACGCGGGCGGCGAGGAGTTTGTAGCCTTCGGCGTTGAAGTGGAGGCGGTCCTTGACGAAGAGCTCGGGGCGGGCCTGGCCGTCGGGCGTGAGGCTGATGTCGTAGGCGTCGACGTAGATCAGGTTCGGGCGGCCGCGCACGTAGGCTTTGACCAGCTCGTTGAGCTTCCGGTTCGCCTCGCGCTCCGCCCAGCGTGCGGGGGCAGGGCTCAGGGCGATGAAGGCGATCTTCGAGTCGGGCAGTTTTTCGCGGACCCTGGCGACGAATGCCTTGAAGTCGGCGAAAACCTCCTCGGCCGTCTTGCCGGCGTGGATGTCGTTGCCGCCCGAGCGCAGGAAGATCATCCTGGGCTCGTACGGGAAGATGATCCGCTCGGCGAAGTGCGTGGCATCGACGATCTGCGACCCGCCGAAGCCGCGGTTGAGCACGCGATGGTTCGGGAAATCCTGCTGGAGCGTCTTCCAGCCGCGGATCGTCGATGAACCGATGAAGAGGACACCGCCCCTGGCTGGCGGATTATCGCGATCCGCGCGCTCGTAGGCGGAGATTTCCTTCTCCCAGCGGTCGAAGTTGCGCGGCGCGGCCGCGGCGGGCTTTGAGGCGGCGCCGGAGGGGACGTAACGGCATTCGAGCGTGTGCCGGCCGGCGGTCACGTCCCGCTGCGTGCCGTCAGGCGCGATGAGGCGGGCGTGGACGCCTTCGGGCACGTCGGCCTCCAAGCGGAACCTGCCGTCGGCGACAGTCCACTTCGAGGTGATGCGGCCGGCGGGGCTGTCGAAAAAGCCTTGTGCGCTGGCCAGCGGGCCGGGCGCCGGGGCGATGAGGACGCGCTTCCACCCGATGCTGCCCCCCTGCTGCCGGATGCCCAGGACGTATCCGTAGTACCACTCCATGACGTGGCCGAGCATGCAGTGGTTGTGCGACTGATAGCCGTCGTTCATCGCGTCCCACGTCTCGGGCATCGCGGTCAGGCCCTTCTTGAGAATCCCGCCGTAGCTGCCCACGCCGTCGCGTGAATACACGCGGTGCAGGATGTCGGATCGGCCGGCCTCGGCCAGCGCGCGGATGAAGAAGACGTGGCCCACGTCGCCGGGCGTCTGCTGCCAGCCGCGTTTTTCGAGGTCGGCAATCACGGCATCGAGCACGGCCTGACGGTCGGCTTCGGGCACGAGGCCGGCGGCGAGGGCGATCGTGTGGGCGCACTGCGGTGAGCCGGTATTTGTGAACGTGCGCTGGCCGGCGTCATAGAACTTGCGCCGGAACGCGGCGGCCGTGTCGCTGCGGAGTTTCTCATAGCGCTGCACGTCGTCGCTTCGCTCGAGCACCCTCGCCGCGTTGATCACCGCATCGATGCACATCACCTGGACGGCCGTGGCTGAGAGATCGACCGGCGTGAAGCGGCTCGGGCCGGGCGGCTGGCCGTGGCCGTAGTCGTACCAGTCGCCCAGGCCGGCGGGTGCGATGCCGTCTTTCGAGGCCGAGGCGACGTAATCGACGAAACGCCGCATGCAGTCGTAGTTGTCGCGCAGGATCTGCGGATCGCCGTACCAGACATAGTGATGCCAGGGCAGGAGCGTGCCGGCGGCCCCCCACTCGACGGTCCAGTGAAATGCGTCGGGGAAGCGCGTGCCGGGGTACGACGGGGCGACGGTCAGGATGCGCCCGGAGGGCTCCTGCGCGTCGCGGATGTCGCGGCAGATCTTCGCGAACCAGTCGCGGCAGTCGTAGCGGTACGTAAAGGTCGGGGCGAGCAGATAGGCGCATTCCAGCCAGCCGAGCTTCTCCCGGTGCGGGCAGTCGGTCATGACGTACGACATGTTGGAGCGCATCGCCCAGTCGATCAGTCGGTGCGTGTCGTTGTAGAGCGGCGATGAGGTCTGGAACTCGCCCGCCTGCGGCAGGTCGGCGCGGACATGAACGAGTTCAAGGCGCTGCAGGACGGGCAGACCGTCAGGGTTGGGCTGTCCGGCCGGCGCGGCGCCGGTGAGTTCGATCGC
Source organism: uncultured Planctomycetales bacterium (assembly GCA_964591605.1). Lineage (GTDB taxonomy): Bacteria > Planctomycetota > Phycisphaerae > UBA1845 > PWPN01 > CAYLLT01. Next base: position 41,165 of record CAZQEN010000009.1, on the reverse strand, counting down.
CTGAAAACCGTTGTAGTGGAAGAGCCACTGGTGCGTTTCCGGCCCTCCGCCGCGGCAGGTGTAGCGGAAGAGCACCGGCGCCCCCCACCGCTGCTTCATGAATTCGCCCTTCTCGGTGCGGTACTCGGACGGCTGGATGGTGAGACTCTGACCCGGCTTCCCCTCGACGGCGAAGCGCAGGATGGCCGCGGCGTTCTGGCCAAAGAAGACATGGAACACGCCGGGACCGGCGCGGGTCACGTCGCGGGCGGGAAAGACCTCCTTCGCGCGGAGCGGGGGCCAGAACTGCGTTTCAATCTTCGCCGCGGGCGGCGCGGCGCGGTTTGCCCGCTTCCACGACGAATCATCGAAACCAGGGGCGTCCCAGCCGGTGGGCCAGAGCCGTGCGTCGTAGTCTTCGCCGCCGTAGATGTGGCTGAACGTGACCGGGCCGGCTGTCGTCGTCCACGTGTCGTCCGACACGATTTGCGTGCGCTGGCCGTCGGCCGATTCGACCGACAGATCCAGATACAGCAGGAACCGCGGGCCGAAATTCGTCTCGGGCCCGCCCTTGTGGTACCGCTCCTTCGGCGCCGGCGGGTTCACCCAGAACGAGTTGCCGAGCATCACGCCGATCGCGTTGTCGCCGGCCCGCAGCAGCGGCTTCACGTCGATCTCTTCGGCGTAGATCGTCTTGTCGTACTGCGACCAGGGCTGATGGATCACCGCATCGCCCGCGCGCTTCCCGTTGACGCGCAGCACGAAGTGGCCGAGCCCCACGATCCGCACCACCGCCTTCTGCGGCGCCGCGCTCAGCTTGAACTCCTTGCGGATGAGCGGGCAGGCTTCACCGGGAACGGTCAGCCACGCAGGCTCCGGTGCGGCGATGGCTATCTGAATCGCTGTGAACCAGAAGAGCGGAAGACTCATGGTGTCGCCCCAGGAAGAATCGATTCGAGGCCGCTGCTGTACTTCGGCCAGCGGACAATCGCAGACTCTAACCGAGCTGATTGGCCAGGCAAGGTTGGCGTGCCGGCGTGGCCTGCCGGTGTCTCCGCGACAGATGGAAACGCCCCGCTCACTCAAAGGCCGCAGGTCGGCTCGGGGGGCTGTCCGCTGCCGCTGAAGCAGCGTTGAAGGATGCCGAAATCCGACAGGTCCGCATCGCCGTCGCCGTCGAGGTCGCCCGCCGCGCATTCTGGCGTGACGGGCACTGCGGCTCGACCCGGGCAACTCCGGAAGATCGCCACATCGCCGTCATCCACATCGCCGTCCCGGTCCAAGTCCATCCGCTGGCGGACGGCCGAGCTCCACGTCACATCGCTCCCGAAGAACCGCGAGATCGACGGCCAATTGAAGCCGACGTACGGGTCGGGATCGGCCTTGGGCACTGCCGACGTGAAGTGCTCGGCGAAGATGTCGTAGAAGGTCATCTCGGTCAAGTTCAGGAGCCGCCCGTTGCTCTCCGCGATGAAGCCGAGCGTGAAATGGCGTAAAGCGTCGGGCGGGCCGGGCGATCGGACGCCGTACACGGTCTGGATCTGCCCGATCGTCACCGTCTCCACGATATCGTCGATGATCTGGCCGCAGCGGAAGAAGGGCGGCGGGCTGGACGAGCTGTAGACGTACATGCCTGGCACACTCGAAGCGTCCAACAGGCCCATCAGGTACAGGTCCAGAGGCGACGCGCGATGGCCCCCATAGAGCCGGCCCTCATCGCAGTTCATGATCCACTGGCCGCCGCCGTCGCGGTCCCACCGCTGGCCGCCGAGGAGGCTCCCCACGCTCGAGCGCGGGTTGTAGTGCGAGGTGTCGTCCGTGAGCCCCGGCGAGGCACCCGTCTCCAGGCCCCATTGATGCTCCAGCTCATGCAGCGCATTGGCGGCGTACACGCCCCGGCCATACGCATCCATGGCGTTGATGCTCAGCAGTACGTGATTGCTGCCGTAGAAACCGGAGTTGTCGACAGGCGCCCGGCCGGTCCCCGTGTAGTCGATGCGAGCCGTGGAGTGGTTCCCGGCGACGAAATTCGCCGGCGCTGTCCGCGGCAGGAGTTCAATCTTGTACGTGGAGAACAGCATGAGAAAGTGAATCGAATCGGGCAGTTGCCGATAAACCGGCAGGGTCAGGTTGCGCAGATCTCCGCCGAGGGAGCGCAGGAACTTCTGCGTTTCGTGCGTCGAGGCGGCAACATTGATCAGGTGCTTCGAGAAAGCCACGGTAGAGGTGAGCTGAGCGGCAGGTCGGAGCGGCACGTGCGCGGCCAAGGCCCCGACGGCCGGTTCAACCAGAAAGCCGGTCTTGCCACCGTCCAACTCGGTGATCTCCACGGTCCCCAGATCCAGCATATCCACACCGGCGGCACTCGCTGGATCGGCACTGTATTCTGACCGAAAGGATCTTGTGACATCGTAGCGAAACGGGCCCGCGGTGAAGACGAAGTCTCCGGCCGCCGTGTCGGGGGCGATGCCGTCGTCGTGCAAGGGGACAAGCCCACTTGCGGGGCCGAGCAGCCCCGGCCAGAGCGTGAGAACCACGCTCTGCACCGGCCCGTTCGTGTCGACCTCCAGACGAAAACTGTCGCGGCCGGTCGCCCGGATCACGCCGGGGATACACTCCCAGCCGCGCGTGCCAGGGGGAAGCGGGATGGCCTGCCCGGACGCAGCCGGGATGCAGCAGCCGGAGAACACCACGATGTTCACGAGCACGCCTGGGATGCTCGGCCGCCGGTTCCACCCGCCCATCGACAACTCCCGGTCCCATCGCGCCGCATCGCCCGTCATGCGGTGCGCGCGCAGCGGCGCTCATGTGTCCTGATTGGACAAAAACTTCCGGTGCACTGAATGGATGGGACTAAAAGCTCAGCAGAGGGAAAACTCGTGTATCAATCCCACCACAGAAACAGCTGCTGGCTTTTGCGAAGTTGGCTGGGGTGTCGCGCTGCTCTGCCAACGCTGTCGCCGATATTAGGAAACACCGTTCGCTCCGACCAGCGGCGCGATGGGATGAATCAAGAATTGAGGTATTGGCCCCAGGTTCGAACGTCGTGAGGAGTATGCGATGTGAGACGGGATGACCGGCGGTTCCGCCGAGCGGCGGATCGATCATGCGACGTCGGTGTCAGCATATGCGGCACCGCACGGCCGCGGCCGGCGGCGGCCGCGACACATCACAGCGGCAGCTTGATCGGGCGGTGCTCCCCAGCGGACATCTGTGCGGCGAAGCAGATCTCCATGGTTTCGGCGGCGTCCTCCACGTCGGGCATCGGGCGGCGCCCGGTGTTCAGAGCTTCCATGAATTCGGCGACCTCGCCGTCGAACGGGTGGTGCGACACGTCGCCGGAATCAGGCAGAATCGTCGGAATGCTCGCGAAGTGGGTCTGACCCTCGAAGATCCTGCCGTAAAACTGGTTGCCGCGGAACGTCCCTTCGGTTCCGTAGACCTGGGCGTCGAACACGTAAGGCATGGTGCACTCCAGGCAGCTCGCGGTCTTGCCCACGGTGCCGTCGTCGAACTTCATGAGGAGGATCTCAGTGGGTGGATACTCGAATTCGTCGTGCCGCGAGGTGTTGTAGGCCTGCACCTCGACGACCGGCCGGCCGACGAGGAATCGCACGGCGTCGACCGCGTGGCAGCCGGCCAGCAGCAGACTCGATCCGCCGATGTCGCGCCGATAGTGCCAGGGTTTCGTATACGGCTTGCCGATGAGGCCGTGCAGGTAATCGCACTGGGCGAAGATGATCCGGCCCAGGTGACCTTCGCTGATGTTGCGGCGGATGAGACCGATGAGGGGGTTCCAGCGCAGGACGAAGCCGACGATGGTCTGGACACCGGCGGCGCGGACGGCCGTGCGGATCTGCCGCAGCTCGTCCACGTTCATGCACAGGGGTTTTTCGACGATCATGTGCTTGCCCGCCTGGGCGGCCGCGGTGATCTGGCCGACGTGCACGTCATGCGGCGTGAACACGCCGACGATGTCCACATCGTTGCCGAGGGCGTCCTCGATGCGGTCGTGTACACCGCAGTCGAGCCCGTATTGGTTCGCGAACGCCGCCGCCTTCTCGCGCGTCCGCCCCACCACGTGCGTCACGCGGATGTCGTCGCGCCGGCGAAACGCATCCATGTAGGCGGTCGCCACCCAGCCGGGACCGACAATCGAGACGTTCCAGATCCTCGTGGGCATATGCGGTGCTCCGTGTGTGTTGTTTGTTGTGGGTTGTTGCTCCTTCATTCACAGCGGCCAACTGCCCGACAACGGCTCGATTCTGCCTTTTCACATCTCACGTCTCACCTCCCATGAACTCCCCCACCGCCTCGACCATCGCCCGGACATTCTCCGGCCGGGTGAGCGGCGAGAGGGCGCAACCGGACGACAGGATGAACCGGTTCGAGCCGGCGAACGTCTCCAGGCAGGTGAGACATTTCTGACGGACCTGCTGGGGCGTGCCCTGCAGGAGGGGGTCCACGGGATCGACGTTGCCGATGACGGTCACCCGGCCGGCCGCCTTGTCGCGGGCGAGCCGCAGGTTCATGAATTCGTCCACCTCGATGCCATCCGCGCCGGTTTCGAGCATTCGATCGATGCACGTCCGCGTGTCGCCGCAGACGTGCAGCGTGATGGGCACGTCGCACGCGCGGCGGATCGCCTCGAACACCCGCTTCTCGTAGGGGAACGCGAACTGTTCGTACCACTCCCCCCCGATGAGGCTTCCGCCGGCCGAGGAATCGCCGGTGTTGAGCACGTGGGCCCCCGCCCGCGCCAGGGCGATCGCATAGCTTGCGACCGCGTCCGCACAGAACGCCAGGAGCCGGTGCGCGAGCTGGGTGTTCTCCATGATGTCGATCATGAACTGGCTGATGTCGCGAAGCTGGCAGGCGAGCGAGAACGGCGACTGGTCGAAGTTGGCGATGATGAGCAGCTCGTCGCCGGCCAGCCGCACCGCCTCCCGCACGGCCTGCACCATGAGCGGCCAGCGTCCGGCAGTGGCCGGGTCGGGCAGGGTGAGCCGCTCGATCTGATCGACGTTCTCGATCCAGGTGCCCTTCCCGCCGGCCGGCCCGTCGGGCGGATGTTCCATCCACGGGAAGCCGACTGCCTCGGCATTGACCCAGGTATCCGCGGAAATGTACACGCCGTCATACCCGAACCGGCGGGCACACTCGATCTGACAGCGGGCCAGCAGCGCCGGATCGTGCGCATGATCGTGAATCGACACCCCGCACAGCGTCGCTCCGGCCTGCCCGACAATGGGAATCACCGGCGGCCGATCGTGCGGCTCGCCCCTCAGTGCTGCCAGTGCTCGCTGTTTACCGGTCATCGTGATCAGACCCACTCGTATGGACAGTACGAGGCGATGGAATCAACGACAATCGTGCGTCTGCAATGAGGCATCATTCGCCAATCAGAGCCCCGCCCGTCAGGAAGCAGTCTTTCGATCACCAACTCCCTCCGCTCCCTCACGGTCGCGGCTCTGATCAGCAGCTCTGATCCGCGGCACTCTGGCTGATGCAGCACATTCCTGTCTGGACCCTTCGTGGTTCCATGCTCGGTCGCTCACCGGAGGAGTCCGGGCGCCACCAGACTTTCGCCCGTCATCTCCTTCGGCTGCGGCAGACCCATCAGGGCGAGGGCGGTCGGGGCGATGTCGGCCAGGCGGCCGTCCTCTTTGAGTTTCACGCCGCGGTTCTTGAGGCGGTCGTCGACCACAATGAGGTCGACATCGTAGGTCGTGTGAGCGGTGTGCGGGCCGCCGGTGGCGGGGTTGATCATCTGTTCGCAGTTGCCGTGGTCGGCCGTCACGATCAGGGCGCCGCCCCTGGCAAGGACCGCCTCCACGACCCGGCCGACGCATTCATCGACGGTCTCGACCGCCTTGATCGCCGCCGCCAGCACGCCGGTGTGGCCGACCATGTCACCGTTGGCATAATTGAGCACGATGAGGTCGTACTGGTCGGACGCGATGCGGCGGAGCATCTCGTCGGTCACTTCGAAAGCCGACATCTGCGGCTTCTTATCGTACGTGGTCACATCGCGCGGGCTGGGGACGATCTGCCGCTCCTCGCCGGGGAACGGCGGCTCGCGGTAATCGTTGAAGAAGAACGTCACGTGGGGGAACTTCTCGGTCTCGGCACAGCGGAATTGCCTGAGCCCCAGCCCACTGATGTACTGGCCGAGGATGTCGGTCATCGGCTCGGGCTTGTCGAAGATGACCTGCACGGGCAGGCCCTGCTCGTAGCCGGTCATCGTCGCGTAGTAGAGATTGTCGAGCCGCCGGCCGCGTTCGAAGCCGCCGTTGGGGACCTTCTTCCACTCCTCGTCGGACAGGACGAAAGCCTTGGTGATCTCACGCGGGCGGTCGCCGCGGTAATTGAAGAAGATGACGCTGTCGCCGGATGTGATGAGTTGCGCGGGGTCGATGCCGGCAGAGCCGCTGCCGGGAGCGGCCGCTGCAACCGTTGTGGCGGTGATGAATTCGTCGCCGGTGCGGCTCGGCTCGCTGGGGTGATCGTAGTAGCGCTGGACGGCCTCGACGGCGGACGCAGCGGTTTGAGCGGCGCCCTTCGTGAGCATCTGGTAGGCGGATTGTACGCGGTCCCAGCGGTTGTCGCGGTCCATCGCGTAGTACCGCCCCACCACGCTGCCCACGCGACCCACGCCGAACTCGCGCAGCTTGCCTTCGAGCTGCCGGACGAAGCCCAGCCCGCTCGTGGGCGGCGTGTCGCGCCCGTCGGTGATGGCGTGAACGAAGAAGCGGTCGCCCGGGAAAGCCTGCCGCCGGCACATGTCGATGATCGCGAAAGCGTGATCCATGTCGCTGTGCACGCGGCCGTCGCTGAACAGGCCGATGAGATGCACCGACCCGCCGGTGGCGCGGGCGTGCTCGAACGCGCCGACGAGCACGGGGTTCGTGAAGAACGAGCCGTCGCGGATCCGCCGGGTGATGCGCATGATCTCCTGGTCGACGATCCGTCCCGCTCCGATATTCTGATGCCCCACCTCGCTGTTGCCCATCACGCCCGCCGGCAGGCCCACGTCCTCGCCGGAGGTGTGAATCTGCACGCTGGGGTACTCGGCGAGCAGACGGTCGTTCACCGGCGTACGGCCCAGATGAACCGCATTCGCGTGATTCCACTCGGGGTACGGATTATGCCCCCAGCCGTCGCGAACGACGATCACAACCGGGCGGCGGGTCAGCGTGGGCATCGAAGGCTCCTGAATCGTGGTGTCATCGCCCGCAGGTCACGACCTGCAGAGGCGTGGGACGGATTATAGCCGAGGGAAGAAGGTCACCTGAAGTCGCCGGCCGATCGGCCACCTGGATCAGCCGGTCAGTCACCTCTTCTGGATCAGAACTTCCTGTATAAACCGATTGTCACTTCCGCAGTCCCTCCGCGCAGATGGGACCTGCCTCGACATCCTCTCTACAAAGAGTCTCCAGCCCCTCAATGGTAGATCAGATGCGTCTGCCGTATCTGGACGAACTTCTGCACATCATCCTTCCACCCTGCCGGCAGCTTCGCCGGATCGTCGATCGCCTTCAGCGCGGCCAGGGTCTCCGCGTTGACCAGCAGGTTGTTCACCTTGTCGATCTGGAACTGGGCGCCGAAGAGCGACTTGAGCGTCCAGGCCATCGTGAGACCGCTGCGGACGAGCTGCAGCGCGGTGCGGTCGGTAACGACGATGAAGACGCCCTGGCAGCGCTCGTTCTTGAACTTGCTGGAGGTGGGGGTGAACTCGATGGGGTAGAACCGCAGGCCGGGCAGCCGGGCGCCGTTCAGCGCGGCGGCGAGCTCCCGGCCGTCGATCCACGGGGCGCCGATGAGCTCGAAGGGCTGATCCGTCCCGCGGCCCACCGAGACGTTCGTCGCCTCCAGCAGGCAGACGCCCGGGTAGAGCGTGGCCTGCGTGAGGTCGCGGATGTTGGGCGACGGGTTCACCCACATCAGGCCGGTCTCGTCCCACCACATGTCGCGCTTCCAACCTTCGACCGGCACGACGGTCAGATCGCACTGGATCTTCCGCTCGACGTTGAACATCTTCGCGAGCTCGCCGATGGTCATGCCGTGCGAGACGGGCATGGGCATGTACGCGGTGAAGCCGAGCCGGTCGGGGTCGGCGAGCGGGCCATCCACGATGAGGCCGGTGATCGGGTTCGGGCGGTCGAGCACAACGACCTTGAGCTTGTGTTTCGCCGCCTCCTCCATGCAGTTGCCCAGCGTGGCCGGGTAGGTGTAGAACCGCGCCCCGATATCCTGGATGTCGTAGACGAGCGTGTCGACGCCTTCGAGCATCTCGGCGCTGGGCCGGCGCGTCTTGCCGTACAGACTGAGGACCGGCAGGCCGGTGGCCTTGTCCACAGTGTTGCCCACATGCTCGTCGAGCGTTCCGTACAAACCGTGCTCCGGCGAAAACAGCTTGACGAGCTGGACGCCCGGCGCTTTCGCGAGCAGATCCACGGTGCGGCGGCCCTGGCGGTCGCGCCCGGAGTGGTTCGTGATGAGGGCAATCTTGCGGCCCTGCAGGAGCTTGAACCCGTCGCGCTCCAGCACGTCGAGGCCGCACAGCACGTCCGCCGGCGGACCGGCCGCGTTCCGCAACCCGCTGCCCGGCCCCTGCGGTCCACCCAGAATGCCCGGGTGGTCCATCCTTTGAGAAGCAAAGGATGGGGTCCCGATGATGGCCACGGCTGAGGCGTCCCCGCAAGCGTTCAGCTCACGCACGGCGGATGCCGCCTCCCTGGCAGGTCCTTCTGCCATCGCAGCGCTGCCCGTTTTCTCATCATCGTCAACCCACCCATCGCTGCGCGATGGATGGGCCACCCGTTCTGATGCATCGGCCGCCTTTTCGGAAGGATAGGCCACCCGGCCCGGGCCAGAGTACGCGGCTTTTTGATCGCCAGCGGGCGCACTCGCCGGAGGAACGGGCACCTTACCCTCAGCCATCAGCGCCGCCGCCACGAGCGTGCCCACCTCGCGCCGTAGGGCGGTGATCGGACGGTGGGCGTCCTTGGGATGCACGTAGTTGGTCAGCAGGATGACGTACACCTTGCTCGGCAGATCGAGCCAGAATGACGTGCCGGTGTAGCCCGTGTGGCCGATGCTCGTGCCCTTCGCAAACAGGCGCCCGCGCGGCGAGGAGTAATCGGTGCCGATATCCCACCCGTAGCCCCGGCAGCCCCCGCCGTCGGGCAGGCATCGCGGCTTGACCATGTCGTCGACGGCGGCCGGCGAGAGGATGCGTGTGCCGGCCAGCTCGCCGCGGTTGACGATCATGCGGCAGAACCGGGCAAGATCGTCGGCCGTGCTGAACAGCCCCGCGTGCCCGGCCACCCCCCCGAGCAGGTACGCCCGCGGATCGTGCACCTCCCCCACCATCCAGCGGCCCTCGCGCTCCTCGGTCGGCGCGCAGCGCTTCCGGAGCGGGTCTTTGGGCTTGTACACTGTCGCGTTCATGCTCAGTGGCTCAAAGATCGCCTCGTGGGCGAATTCATCCAGCGGCTTGCCCGAGACGACCCGCACGATCTCGCCAAGCACGATGTAGCCGACGTCGGAATAATCGAACTTCGTGCCCGGCTCGTACGATGTTTTGAGCGCGAAGACGTTCGCGAGTGCCGCGGCCGGACCCGACTCGTAGTCCTTGAGCGGATTGTCGGGAATCAGCCCGCCCCGATGGAGCAGCAGTTGCTCGATGGTGATGTCGCCCTTGCCGTTGGCTGCGAAATCGGGCAGGTATCGGGACACCTTGTCGGTGAGCTGGAGCTTCCCGCGGTCGGCCAGCACCATGACCGACGTGGCGCAACCGACAACCTTCGAAAGCGAGGCGAGATCGAACACGGTACCGACGTCCATCGGCGTCTGCTCGGGCTTGAGCGAGCGGCTGCCATACGCCTTGCAGACGATGACGTGATCGTCCTGCCCCACCAGCATCACGGCGCCGGGAATGCTCTTGGAGTCGATCGCGTGCTGAATGGCATCGTCGACGCCCGCCCAGCACGCGCGGGCCAGATCCGGGCACGCGGCACGAACAGGTGACGCGGCGGCCAGGAGCCCGATCAGTAATCGCGAAACAAGCGAGAGCATCCGCCGTCCGACGCACGCATTTGTGGAAGCCTGCAGCGGCCGCCCCCCGTGGCGGCCGGGCGCGGACCAGATGCCGACGCCGCACCCATGGACGGAATGCTTCAGAGACAGGTTAAAGGTGAAGAATGATGCATGCTGCGTCTTCAAGCGGACACCTCGCTGACAGGAACGCCGGGCCAGGTCCATTGCTGAAGGTCCTTCAATAAGCCATAGTGGGTCAGATCGAAATGCAGCGGCGTGATGGAGATGTAGCCCTCCGCCAGCGCATCCAGATCGCTGTCCGTCGAATGCCCCTCCCACACCTCGCCGCCGTAGAGCCAGTAGTAATCACGGCCGTCCGGAGCACAGTGGCGGGCGAATTTCGTCTCCATCGTCCGCGTGGCCTGCGGCACGACGCGGATGCCCCTCGGCGTACCGCGCGTCAGGTCAGGGATGTTGATGTTAATGAGCTGCCCGGGCTTCAGACCGCGTTCGATGAAGCAGCGGAGGATGGGCAGGGTGAGCTGCGCGGCCTTGCGAAAGTCGCGTTCGACGCCGCGCTCGAGGGAAACGGCGATGGCCGGATAGCCCATCAGGGCCCCCTCGGCCGCGGCGGCCACCGTGCCGGAATACAACACGTTAAGGCTCGCGTTGGCACCGTCGTTGATGCCGCTCACCACCAGATCGGGCTTGCGCTCGAGGAGCTCGGTCACCCCCAGCTTGACGCAGTCCGCCGGCCGTCCGTCGATGCTCCAGCCGAAAAAGGCGTCCTGCACGTGGATCCGGCGCGCCGCGATCGGGCCGGGAAACGTGATGCCGTGAGCGGTGGCCGACTGCGGCGATTCGGGCGCCGCCACGCTCACCTCGCCGATCCCCGCCAGCGCCTCGCGCATCGCCGCCAGCCCCGGCGCCAGGATGCCATCGTCGTTGCTCAGCAGGATGTGCATGGCCGGCAATGTTAACGGATGCGGGGCCGATCGGCATCCGGCCCGCTCGCCCGCTTGACCGGCGGCCCCCTGGGGCACTATCCCTTTGGAGCGTGAACATCGAACTCGATTACACCCGACTGACCACCCCGCCCGACGACGGCGACTGCCTGATCGAACCGCCGGCTCACGACTGGCCCGCCCTGCTCGATCACAACCGTCATCTGCAGGACCACACATCGCTCTCGCTGGCTGGCCGAGAGATCCGCGACGTGCGTGAGGCGACCCGCGCGGCCCTCCTCCCGAACGGTGGCGGCCGGCCGATCGTCGCCTGCGGACACCAGCCGGCCTTCGTGCATCCGGGCGTCTGGGCCAAGCACGTGGTCGTGCGGCAGGTGTCCGGACCGCTGGGCTGCGATACCATCGACTGGGTCGTCGACAACGACGCCCCTGCCGACGCGGATCTCACCGTTCCGGTGTCGATCAACGGCCTGCTTCATACACAGCGAACCGCCTTCTCCATCGGACCGGCCGGCTCGGCCTACGAGGGCCGACCCCGCCTGGACGGGCCTGACCTGCGGCGCATCGGCGACGCGGCACGAACGGTCGAAACGCTCCTGCCGGGCGGGATGCTGGCGGAGTATCTGAACGGCTTCGAGCAGGCATCTGCGCCCGGCGACTTCGTCGATCAGCATGTGATGGGCAGAGTCCGCGTGGACGCAGCGCTGGGTGCGTCGCTGCATGAGATGCGGGTCAGCCGATGCTTCGGCGGTCCGTTTGTCGCCGATCTCCTGCTCAACGCGCCGGCTTTCGCAGGGGCGTATAACCGCGCGCTGCAGGCCTACCGCCGGCGGGAACGGGTCCGCAGCCCGGATCGCCCGCTGCCCGATCTGGGCCGCCTCGATGACCGCACCGAGGCGGCGCTGTGGATCTACCAGCCCCTGCAGCGCCGGCGCCGGTTGTGGGTTGAGCTTTCCGGCGATCGGCTTCGCCTCTTCGCTGACCGCCAGCCAGTCGGCGAGCTCCGCACCGCTGACCTGCTGGACAACCCGGATCGCGCCCTCGCTTCACTGGCCCCCTGGGTCATCCGCCCACGGGCGCTCACGCTGACTCTCTGGGTTCGGTTGCTGCTCTGTGACCTGTTCGTGCACGGCATCGGCGGCGCCAAGTACGACCGCGTCACCAACGACATCTTCCGCACATACTACCGCTGCGAGCCGCCGGCCATGGCCTGCGTCTCGGCCACGCTCAGGCTTCCTCTGCCGCGCGCGGCGGTGCAGCCCGGCGACCTCGCGGCCGCCATTCACCGGTTGCGGGATCTGCAGTTCAATCCCCAGCGTTACCTGCGGGCGGCGCCCCCGCCGCTGCTGGAGGAGCGCGAGCGCCTCATTGTCGAATCGCAGCGCCTGCGCGACCTGAGGGCCGACCGGCTCGACCGACGCCGCGTCTTCCTGGCCCTGCGCGAAGTCAATCACCGGTTGGTCGCCTCCGAGGCCGACCTGCCGGACCGCTTCGCCCGCAGGACCGACGAGCTTCGCGGCCAGATCGCCAGCAACGCGACGGCGGCGTCACGCGAGTTTTTCTATGCCCTCCAGCCCCGCTCGCGACTGGAGATGCTGGCGGATCGCCTCCAGACGGCCTGCTCGAGAGTTTCCTGACCTGCCTACCGGTCCGGCGGCTGAGATGCTATGATTGCGGAACGGCTCGTGGACGCATCGACTGGTCGCAGCGCCCTCGGTTGCGAAGCCGTGGCCGGCCGCGATTGTGAGCATCGAAACACTGCGCGGGGTGCGGAGAATCGGCCGTCCAGGCTCAGGAGACTTCCGCCCCACGCCAATGGAGCAGGCACATGGCTGACGAGGAAGCGCCGAAGATCATTGTGGATTCTGACTGGAAGGCGGAGGCCCGCAAGGAGAAGGAAGAGCTCGATCGCGAGACCCGCGGCTCCGGTCCGGGTGCCGACCCGGGCGACTTTCCGCCACCCTCCATCCTCGAACTGGTCGAAATGGTGGTGATGCAGGCCTCGATCGGTCTGCAGGGTTACCAGGATCCGGGCAGCGGCCGCGTCATTCCTCCCAACCTGATGCTCGCCCGCCATTACATCGATCTGCTCCAGCTTCTGGCGGACAAGACGCGCGGCAATATCGACCCGAAAGAATCGCAGGTCATGGACGCAACGCTGCATCAGCTCCGGCTGGCGTTCGTGGAGATCGCCCAGTCCGCGGCAGCGGCGGCCGGTCAGGCGGTCTCTGGAAACAAGCCCGCTCAGGCATGATCTTTCCGATCTATACCGATACGCCGGTCCGGCGCACGCCGCTCGCGAATTACGGCCTCATCGCGATCAACATCGCGATCCACCTGATCGTCTACGCGTCGCAGCATGCCCCCGGCGGCGGATCCGCCGTGTCGCGGATCGAAATGCTGGGCGTCCTCGACGGGAGCCAGCCGCAGCTCTACCAGTTCATCACGTACCAGTTCCTTCACGCGAATTTCGCCCACCTCATCGGCAACATGCTGTTCCTGTGGGTCTTCGGCAACCCGGTCAACAGCAAGCTCGGCAACGGGCCGTATCTGATGTTCTACCTGGCGGGCGGCGTGTTCGCGGCAACCGGCTATGTCTGGAGCCACGACAATCCGATTCTCGGCGCATCGGGTGCGGTGGCCTCGATCACGACGGCCTACCTGGCCCTGTTCCCGCGCAGCTACATCACGATCGTCTACTTCTTCTACCTGGTCGGCACGTTCGAGCTGCCCAGCATGTTCATGATCGTCTTCAAGATGATCCTCTGGGACAACGTGCTGGCCGCCCGGTTCGTCGGCGAGAGCAACGTCGCGTTTGACGCGCACCTCTACGGATATGCGTTCGGGTTCTTCGTTTCGGCCGCCCTGCTGGCGCTGCGATTCCTGCCGCGCGACCAGTTCGACATCGTGGCGTTGTGGCGGCGATGGTTTCAGCGGCGAACGCTCCAGACGATGATGGCGGACCCGGAGGCGCGGGCCCGCGCGCAGTTCGGGCGGGTTGCCCGCCCTGTCGCGGCCGACGATCTGCCGGGGGGAGCGGGCGTCTCCGATCCGCTCACCGACCTGCGCATGCGGGTGGCCGAAGCCCTCGCCAATAACGACCGGGCGGCGGCGGCCGGCCTCTACGAGCGGCTCATGGAAATGGATCCCCGCCAGGTGCTCGCCCGCGGCCAGCAGCTCGAAGTGGCCAACCAGCTTTACACCATGCAGCGTCTGCCGCAGGCGGCGGCCGCCTACGAAAAGTACCTGACCGCCTATCCCGGCTCGCCGGAGGCCGATCAGGTCAAGCTGCTGCTCGGCATCATCTACGCCCGGGATCTCCAGCAGTTCGAGGTCGCCGAAGAGCACCTGAGCCAGTTGCTGGACCGTCTGAGCGACGACCGCCGGCGAGAACAGTGCCGCCACTGGCTCGAGGTCGTCCGCCAGGCCCTCCGCGGCCCCGCCCCCGGCGCCGGAAACGCGTAGGATTGCGCCACGGAGACACACAGGACACGGAGAAGAGGACTTGGGGACAATGAGCACGGGAATCCACTCTGTCCTGGAGTGAACTTCCCGACCGTTCTTAACTTCTGATAGAATCTCCTGTCTTCTCAGTGTCCTCCGTGACTGCGTGGTGATAAACTCACCCGGGTCCTTTGGGAAGGCGCAGCATGTCTTCACCCCGCATCCTGATCCTGTCCGCATCGGTCGGCGCCGGGCACCTGCGGGCCGCCCAGGCCGTCGAGCTCGCCGCGCGAAAGATGCTCCCCGACGCCAGCATCACCAACCTCGACGTACTCGAGCTCACCAACGCCGCTTTTCGCAAGATGTACGGCGAGATCTATCTCGATGTGGTCAACAAAGCTCCCCACGTGCTCGGCTACTTCTATGATCTGCTCGATCGGCCGAGCAAGTCCGGCCGAAACCGGGCCGATCGCTTCCGACTGGCCATCGGCAAGCTGAATCTGACCAGGTTCACCCGGCTGCTCCGAGAAGAACCCTGCGATCTGGTGATCAACACGCACTTTCTCCCGGCAAGCATCATCGCGTCGCTGCGAAAAGACGAGAAGCTCGAAGTCCCGCAGGTGACGGTCACCACGGATTTCGACACGCACCGCCTCTGGATCAACGACCCCTGCGAGCTGTACACGACGGCCACGCCCGAGGGAGCGATCAACCTGCATTCCTGGGGCGTCTCGGCCGACCGGACGCGCGTCACGGGCATCCCGATTCACCCGGTGTTCGCCGAGCCCAGGGACCGGGCCGAATGCCTCAAACGCCAGGGTTTGAAAGGCGATCGTCCGGTGGTCCTCCAACTCGCAGGGGGATTCGGCGTCGGTCCGATCGCCCAGATCTACCAGGCCCTCCTCAACGTGGACGTTCCACTGGAGATCGTGGTCGTCACCGGTCGAAACGAGCAGGCCGCTGCGCAGTTACGTGAGATCGAAACGCCCGGGCGTCACCGCTCCCACATTCTGGGCTTCACCGACCAGATGGACGAACTGCTCACCGCAGCCGACCTGGTCGTTTCTAAACCCGGCGGCCTCACCACCTCTGAAGTCCTCGCCCGCGGAGCCGTCCTGGTCATCGTCAACCCCATTCCCGGCCAGGAGAGCCGCAACAGCGACTTCCTCCTCGAAAACGGCGCGGCGATCAAGGTGAACAACGTCAGCATCCTCGCGTACAAGATCACCACGCTGCTTCGCGATGCCGAGCGTCTGACCCGCCTGAAGGACAACGCCCGGCAGTTGGGTCATCCGCGGGCGGCATTTGACGTGCTGAGCGAATCGCTTCGGCTGATCGGCCGGTGAGGTCTTCAATCCGAATCCACGAGCTCTGATACGACGGCCGGCAATCCGGCGGGTACGTGGTTCCGGCGAACGGATTCAATCCAGACCATCCGCTCAGCGGCTGGATGGGACAACTGGCGCTGCAGAGCTGCGGCCTTCTTCTGCAGCTCAGCGTGATACAGCGGATCTTCGAGAAAGCGGCGCGCTGCCCGACACAGGGTTTCGAGGTCCTGGGCAACCACTCCCCCGCCGCGAACGGCAATCTCGCTGCGATCCATGTCGAGCTCGCCGTAATCCCAGAAGAACACGGGCAGCCCGGCCGCCGCCCCGTCGAAAGCGATTGTGCTGTACGTCGCCACGAGACCGGCGTGCCTGGCGAGCTGGTCCTGGAGCGATTCATCCGCCGGCAGGATCAGTCGGCGCAGGTCCTCCGGATACTGCTCGAGGCTGTCCCACGAGTGCAGACGCACCCGGATGCGGTCACCCAGCTCGCGATGCAGCGCTGCGATCAGACGGATGTTCCGGGCGACGGCCACGCGCCGCAGCGACATCGTACGCCCCGCTCCTGCGCCTGCCGCGCCCACGAGCAACTGAAGCGGCCGCGGCGCTGAGCCGTTCTCCAGCATCGACTTGTCCAGGCGCGGGTTTCCGTGCCATTGCACGATTGGTTGCCCGGTCGAATTGACCTGCCGGTTCACCTCCGCATCCATCGGCGAGTAGGCGAGCACGTGATCGGCCGCGCTGGGCACATAGTGACAATCGTCGTACCGCTCGAGATGCGAGCCGGGCGGCCACGTCGCATGTTTGACGCCGATGGTCGGGATGCCCAGATGCCGGGCCGCGTGCAGGGCGCAGTACGGACCCCAGTCTTTCTCCGCCGGTGCGATCAGCAGGCTGGGACGCGACTGCTGCAGCCAGTGCGTGACCAGGCGATGCATGGCGACCAGCTTCGGGACCCACCGCGGCCAGGCCATCACTTCGATAAACGCCTCGGCGAGACGGCCTCGCAGCGGGGCAAAGCGCCCGTCACGAACCGCGTGGCGACACCAGTTGCGCACCGCCCGCTGCAGCGACTCTACTCCCGCCGCGTCGGCCGGGAGGCGCCAATCCTCGTACGTGGCGCCGGTCTCGGCAATCAGCGCGTACAGCGGAGCCGTGTGTCGATGAACCCAGAGCCGGCACCGCTGACCAGACGCCGCGAGCGCGCGGATGGGGAAGGTGTCCAGCATCCGCTCCTCGACCCAGCCTCCCAGCGCGAAGACGATATCTACCTGCTCCTTCAGACCAGCAGACTCGTGACGATGAGCCGTCTCTCCGGCAGTCGATCTGGTGGATCGTCGCTCGCGTAACCAGCGGCGCGGAGGCCAGTTACGGTCGTAGATGTCGGCTATCCGCCACCGCTGGACCTGCAGACCGGCCGCCCGCGCCAGACGGGCCCCCAGCCAATCGGTGGTCACGGTAAGGCCGGGGCAAGCCCGGGCCAGAAACGCCAGCGTCGCGACGGCCGGCAGCCCTTCGTTCCAGAAGCGCAGACGGGGCAGATCGCCGTCCACCAGCGACATATTCAGGTAATGGGGAGGCGGGTCGCCGCGCCAGTGCTCACGTGCGGCCACGCCGGCCAGCTCGATATCCACCAGTGCCCGGAGGGAAAAGAAGTCAGCCGGACAGAAATACTCCAGGCCCGCACCGCGCACCGGCGTCTCGGCCACGTAGCGCCCGATCAGGATCGGGACCTGCGGATCGGCCGCGCGAAGCCGCGCCAGGGCGCGCGGATGCGGTTCCTGCCAGAAAAAGTGCAGGCGCCGCCGCGAGAGATCCAGACCCGCCGGCAGCCGCGCCAGCGCGAGCAGCGACTCGTCGAACACATCCGCGTTTTCCCGGTGCGACCTCGAACGCATGCCCTATTCATCGGCAGATTCTGCTCATCGGACGACTGCGCAGACCGCCTCAGGCACGCGCCGGAGGCGCGATTCAGCCGCCCGCGCGGCTCGGAAGGCGGAAATCATCATTTGAAGAAAAATGAGGTTGCGCGCGAAAAAGGTGTTGACGAAGCTCGCGGAGGGGGTTAGGGTCGTGCGCAATTCCCGCCGCGTCACGCGGGAAGCGTACTTCCTTTTATGGAGGTTGTGCCATGGCTAAGAAGAAAGCCAAGAAGGCAGCGAAGAAAGCCAGCCGCAAGAAGAAGTAACGGCAGGCCACATTCTTCAAGCGGGCGTGCGGTCGCGATGATCATCGAGATCGGCGCCCGCTTCGCTTTTTACCCCGTGTTTTCCGCAGAATCGCTGCATCTCACGAGAATGCGCTTTGCGGCTTCGATGCCGAGCACGACCCGCCGCCGCCCCACCTTGAGCGTGAGCGGGCCGTCGAACGGCGCGGCTTCGATGAGCCGGAACGGGGTGTTGATCTTGATGCCGAACCCGGACAGGTAGCGGAGGAACTCCGGATCGCTGTCCGAGACGTGCAGCACGCGTCCGCGGGTCCCGGCCGGGCAATGGGCGAGCGGCCGGCCGTCCAGCGGCTCGAACGTCCCGTCGACGCGCGGGATGGGCGCTCCGTGCGGATCGAATTCGGGCTGCCCCAGGTAATCGAAGATCCGCTCGATGAGGCGATCGCTCACCGCGTGTTCGAGCACTTCCGCGTCGTCGTGCACTTCATCCCAGCTCAAGCCCAGGGTCTCGTGCAGGAACAACTCGATGAGGCGGTGCCGGCGGATCATGGTGAGGGCGACGCGGCGCCCCTTCTCTGTGAGTTTCACCCCGTAGTAGGGCTTGTGGCGCAGGTAGTTCTCGGCGGCCAGGTGCTTGATCATGCCGGTGACCGACGCCATCTTGACCCCGAGCCGGTCGGCCATGCGCTGGGTCGTGGCCCGCTTGTTGTCGGCCTCGAGCCGGTAGATCACCTTGATGTAGTCTTCGATCGAACGGCTCGGCATTCGGCGCCTCCCGCTGCTGGATGGACGTGATCATCGCACATCGCGTCCGTTTTTCCAACCCCTCAGCCGGGCAGGCCCTCCTGAGTTAAACGGCCACCGGTTCAGCACTTGGGGCCAACGCCGGAGGGGGGAAGCCGCTCAAAAGTTAGGAGAGCCAAAGTTTTTGTTTGACAATGCCGATGATCTGATTACCATGAGAAGACAGAAAGGAATCAGGACGGCATGAGATTGAAACGGACCACCCCCCGCCGCCGGAGCAGCGCGCCGGCGGCGGTCGTCGCAGCGAGCATCGCGGCCGGGCTGCTGACCGCCTCCTGCTCTCGCGACCCGGACCGGCGTGCCGCCGGCGACGGCTCGGGCAAAACTGTGGTCGCCACCACGACCATGATCGCCGACCTGGCCGGGCAAATCGGCGGGCCGCACATCCGCGTTGTCGCCATCATGAAGCCCGGCACCGACCCGCATATTTACGACCCGACCCCCAACGACAGCATCTGGTTCAGAAAGGCCGACCTCGTTCTGGTCAACGGACTGCACCTCGAGGGCAAAATGATCGAGATGATCGAGGGCGTCGGGGCAAAAGCGGTGCATCTGGCCGAAGATCCGCGGATCCGACGGCGCCAATCGGCGGCGGCCTCGGCCCCGGACCCCCACGTCTGGTGGAACGTGCAGAACTTCGTCATTTTTGCCGAGCAGACGCGTGACGCGCTCAAACGCCTCGATCCTCCCCACGCGGACGAATACGACCAGCGTGCAGCCCGGTACATCGCCGAACTGCGCTCGGTGGATGATAGGGTGCGCCGTGCCATCGCGACCATCCCCGAATCGGCCCGGTACATGATCACCAGCCACGATGCGTTCTATTACTACGGTGAGGCGTACGGGATCCACGTCGATGCCGTTCTGGGCATCAGCACCGACGCCCAGGCCAGCGCCGACGAACCCGCACGACTGGCCCGCATCGCTCACGAACGCAAGATCCCCGCGATCTTCCATGAGACGTCGGTCTCGGCGGCGCAGAATGAGCTCGTCGACACGATCCGGCGGCTCGCGAAGGAGAAACACGGGCACGAGATCCGGATCGCCGGCCCGCTCTACAGCGACAGCCTGGATGCGCCGGGAACCGACGCGGGCACCTACATCGGCGCGGTGCTGGCCAACACACGCATGATCGTCAGTGCCCTGGGCGGCCAGGCCGCCATCCTGGCCGGCACGGCGACGGGAGCGGCATCATGAACCGGGAGCTTGCTGCAATGGACGCACAAGGCCCGGGCACCCTGCCCGAGGGACACGGCCTGGAAGGCCGTGCCACGACTGACATTCCAGCGCTCGAGCTGAGCGGTCTGACCGTGTCCTATCACGATCAACCGGTGCTCCGTGACGTATCGGCGAAGATCGCAGCTCGCCAGCTTGTGGCGATCATCGGGCCCAACGGTGCGGGCAAGAGCACGCTGCTCAAGGCGGTGCTCGGTCTGATCCCGATCGATGCAGGCGCGATCCGCGTCTTCGGCCAGAGCGTCGAGAACTCCCGTGACCGCATCGCCTACGTGCCGCAGACCGAGACGGTGGACTGGGACTTCCCGGTGACGGCGGGCGAGGTCGTGATGATGGGCCGCTATCCGCGCCTGGGGCTGTGGCGGCGGCCCCGCGAGGCAGACCGCCGGATCGTCGCGCAGTCGCTGGAGATGGTGGGCATGACGCCGTTTGTCCATCGGCACATCCGGCAGCTCTCCGGCGGCCAGCAGCAACGCATCTTCCTCGCCCGCGCGCTCGCCCAGGAGGCGGACATCCTCCTGCTCGATGAGCCATTCGTGGGTGTCGATGCCCGCACCGAAGAGACGATCTTTCGCCTCATGGACGAACTCACGTCGGCGGGCAAGACCCTCTTCGTCGTCATTCACGATCTGACCGAATTGCGGCGGCGGTTCGACAGCGTGCTCATGCTCAATCGCTCGCTGATCGCCTACGGCCCCGTGGCCACGACGGCAACCGACGAGAACCTGCGCCGCACGTACGGCGGGCGCCTCACGCTGCTCGAGGTGGCGGACCTTGAACTTCGCAAAGGACCCTCCGATGTCGATGCTGCTGCTCGCGGCCGCTGATCCTGGCCTGAGCCTTTTCGAGCGGATGGTCGAGCCCTTCCGATACCATCCCATCCCCCTGCTGGTCAGCACGATCATGGGCGCCATGCTGGGGCTGGTGGGCTGCTTTGTGGTGCTGCGGCGGATGGCCCTTCTGGGCGATGCGCTCTCGCATGCCGTGCTGCCGGGCGTGGTGCTGGCGTTCATCGTGATCAACGCCTTCGCCGAAAAGGTGACGGGCACGCTGGAGATGACGGGCCTTTTCATGGGCGCTCTGTTCGCCGGGCTCCTGACGACTGGCGGAGTGAGTCTGATCGCGCGGCACACGCGGGTAAAGGAGGATTCCGCTATCGGCATCGCTTTCACCGCGATGTTCGCCATCGGCGTCATCATGATCAGCAGCATGCCCAAAGGAGCGCATTTCGACCTGAAGTGTTTCCTCTGGGGTGAAGTCCTGGCCATCAAGGAAGACGACGTGCTTACGATGACCGTCGTGTCCGTGGCGGTGCTCGCGCTCGTTCTGCTGTTCTACCGGCCGCTCAAGCTCATGAGCTTTGACCCGCAGATGGCGGCGGCGGCCGGACTGCCGGTTCACTTCCTGCACTACCTGCTGATGGGCATGCTCTCGGCGGTTATCGTCGCCGCGTTGCAGAGCGTCGGCGTGATCATGTCGGTGGCGATGCTCATCACGCCGGCGGCGATCGCGTATCAGCTCACGAATCGTTTCGGCGTCATGCTGGTGCTCAGCGCGGCAGCGGGCGGGGCTTCTGCGCTGCTGGGTCTGGATCTGGCGTTCGTGAACGACTGGCCGCCCGGCCCGGCGATGGTCGTCGTGGCCACGATCCTCTTCGCGCTGACCATGGCCTTCGCACCCGAGTACGGGGTGCTGTCGAAGGCGATCCGCCGGCGCCGCGTGCGGGCACACATCCTCGAGGAGGACGTGCTCAAGTGGCTGCGCAACCTGGGTTCGGAGGCCGAGCTGACCCGCGTTCAGACCGCGATGGGCACCCAGACCAGCGAGGTGCAGCTCACCACGGCGATCGACACGCTCGCCCGCGAGGGCGCGGTGGAGCGGACGGCCACCACCGTGCGGCTCACCCCGCGCGGGGCTCAGCAGGCCGACCGTCTGGTGCGAAGTCATCGCCTGTGGGAGACGTATCTGGCCGACAAGGGCGTGCCGCAGGAGCGTATCCACGAGGAAGCCGAACGGCTCGAACACGCGCACGACATCGCCGAAGAGGTCGCCGCCGAACTCGGTCATCCGGAGATCGACCCGCACGGCGAGCCGATCCCCAAAGGCAACGCGTCGGCGGACAGCTGATGGGTGTTGCGGTGGCAAGGGGGCAGCACGGGCAGCGAGTATCCCGGCGCGCCGGATCCCATGCCACCCGAGATGGACGCTCGTGTGTCTCGGATGCACGGGAGGCCCACACGGGCAGCGAGTATCCCGGCGCGCCGGGACCCATGCCACCCGAGATGGACGCTCCTGTGTCTCGGATGCACTGACGGCTGATGATGATGTCGATGACTGAGTCGCACTGACCTGCAACATGATGAAGCACCATGGACACGACACCGGATCCACATGATGAGCGGGCCACGGCCCGCGCCGGGCATTCCCGCCCGCGACTGTGGCGCGAGAGAGATCGACGTTCCCTGCCCGACATCCACGGCACGGTCCCCGTGCCCCGCTCGACGTTGTGGCGGCGGCTCTTCACGTTCAGCGGCCCCGCCTTCATGGTGTCGGTGGGCTACATGGACCCGGGCAACTGGGCCACCGACCTTCAGGGCGGCGCCCGGTTCGGCTATCAGCTCATCTGGGTCATCCTGATCTCAAACCTGATGGCGATCCTGCTGCAGACGCTGGCCGCCCGGCTGGGGATCGTCACCGGCCGCGACCTGGCCCAGGCCTGCCGGGAGCACTACCCGCTGCCGGTGGTGTACGTGCTGTGGATCCTCTGCGAGATCGCCATCGCCGCGTGCGATCTGGCCGAGGTGCTCGGCTCGGCGATCGGGTTGCACCTGCTCTTTGGCATCCCGCTGCTGTGGGGCGTTGTCCTGACGGCGTTCGATGTGCTGCTGCTCCTGATGCTGCAGGCGTACGGCATCCGCAAGATGGAAGCGCTGATCCTGGTGCTGGTGTCGACGATCGGCGTGTGTTTCGCGCTGGAGATGGTGCTGTCGCGGCCGGATGCGACGCAGGTGGTCAGCGGGCTGGTGCCGCAGCGGCTCAGCGGCGGGGCGCTGTTCATCGCGATCGGCATCATCGGGGCGACGGTGATGCCTCACAACCTGTATCTGCACTCCGCGCTGGTGCAGTCGCGGGCGGTCGAGGCGACGAAGGCGGGCGTGGCGCAGGCCACGCGATTCAACCTGATCGACTCGGTGGTCGCGCTGAATGCGGCGTTCTTCGTGAATGCGGCCATCCTGGTGCTGGCGGCGGCGGCGTTCTTCAAGACCGGACACCACCAGGTGGCCACGCTGGAGGAGGCCCACGCGCTGCTCGAGCCCCTGCTGGGGAGCCACGTGGCGCCGCTCGCGTTCGCGATCGCCCTGCTGGCGGCGGGACAGTCGTCCACCATCACGGGCACGCTGGCCGGCCAGATCGTCATGGAGGGTTTCATCCGGCTGCGCCTCCGGCCGGTGATCCGGCGGCTGCTCACGCGGTCGCTGGCGATCGTGCCGGCGGTGCTGGTCATCCTCTGGCAAGGCGAGGCCGGGGTTGACCCGCTGCTGGTACTCTCGCAGGTCATTCTGTCGCTGCAGCTCTCATTCGCCATCGTGCCGCTGGTCCACTTCACCAGCGACCGCCGCAGGATGGCGGAGTTCGCGACGCCGGCCTGGGGTCAGGTGCTGGCCTGGCTGACCGCCAGCCTGATCATCTGCCTGAACCTGAAACTGGTGTACGAGACGATCGTCAGCGGATACGCGCCGTTCACGCTGGCGGGCCTGCACCTGAGCCGTCCGGTGATCGACGGGCACCCGGTGGTGCGTTACCTCCTATTGCCAGCAATCCTGCTTCTGGTGCCGCTTCTGCTGTGGATGGTGGTGGAGCCGCTGCGGCGCGGGTGGCGGCACGCGGGCGGGATCGAAGTGCCGGTGCCGGTGCTGCCGTCGGCCGAAACGCCCCTCGGGCGTCAGTACCGGCGCATCGCCATCGCCCTGGAGGCGTCACCGCACGATCCGCAGATCCTGGCCAGCGTCATCCCGCTCATCCGGGCGGCTGGCTCGGAGGTCGTGCTGATTCACGCCCTGGAGAGCGCCACCGCCCGGTTCATCGGCTCGTCCGTCCGCGACACGCACGCCCTGGCCGCGGCGGGCTACCTGGAGGGCGTCGCACGGCAACTGACCCAGTCCGGCGTGCGGTGCGGTTTCCGCGTCGGCGCGGGCGAGCCGGAGGACGAAATCGCCCGGATCGCCGAGGAGGAACACGCGGATCTGATCGTGACGGGCAGCCACGGCCACCGCTGGCTGGGCGACCTGTTCCACGGCTCGACCACGTCCGAGCTGCGGCACCGCACGAGCATTCCGGTGCTCACGGTCCGCGCGGCGCTGCCGCCATGACGGGCTCCGCCGCGCGGCGGCCCTTCTTGGGCAGCGGCGGCACCTGGGCGACGTTGAGCACGTAGTGCGTGACGGGGATGCCCAGGAGCATGCCCCACACGCCGAACAGCTCGTGCCCCACCAGCAGGATGATCAGCACGATGACCGGGTTGAGGTGGAACCGGGCGGCGTAGATACGCGGGTTGAGGATGTACGCCTCGATGAGATGCACGCCGGTGATGAGGCCGACCGCCGCAATGGCCGTACCCAGGCCGTGGTCGTTGAACGCGATCAGGATGATCGGCACCGAGGAAATCCACACGCCCAGCACGGGGATGAGGCCGAAGAGAAAAACGATGGTCGTCAACAGCAGAGCCGGCTGAATGTCGAGGATGGCCAGGCCCACCGACGTGATCGCGGCGTTCACCAGGGCCACGACGAGCTGGCACTGGAACGCGGTGCCGACGACCTCGGAGAATTCGACGACGCTGGCGGCCGCCTCGTGGAAAAACTTGCCCACCGTGCTGTTGCGCCAGCTCGAGAGCTCGTGCTGGAGCCGGTCGAAGTCGAGCACGATCAGGAACGAGAGCAGGATGGCGAGGAGGAACTTGATCGTCCCCTCGGTGACTTCGGCGGCGAACTTGAGGAAGAGCTCGGTGAAGGTGATCCGCTGCTCGCCGCCCTCGGCCTTGGGCAGCACGGTCGTGACGGTGTCCATGACGCGACGGACGATCGCCGCCGGGCTGATCTCGCGGATGACGGGCTGGGTGGCGGGCTCGGTGCTCGGGGGCGGAG
The DNA here is from genome assembly GCA_964591605.1 of uncultured Planctomycetales bacterium. Lineage (GTDB taxonomy): Bacteria > Planctomycetota > Phycisphaerae > UBA1845 > PWPN01 > CAYLLT01. The sequence continues at coordinate 16,060 of CAZQEN010000009.1, read as the reverse complement.
TCTCGAGGATCACCACCGGTTCGTCTCCGGCGACGTACTTGGCGAGCACGGGCTCCATGTTGTAGCGCTGGGCGGTCTTCTTGACCTCATCGGCCAGGGTGTAGAGCAGGTGAGGCGCTTTCCTGGAGAACTCCACGCCCTCATCGATGACGCGGGGGATGGTGGTCATCATGAGCAGCACCAGCAGGCCCAGGGCGACCAGGTAAGGGAATACGACGGCCGCCCAGTACGGGGAGCGGGTGGTCCTGACGAAAAAGCTGGCCACCTTGCGCATGACGAAACCGATGATGAAGGTCAGGAACATCACCGCAAAGAAGTCGCTCAGCAGCCAGAGGATCGCGAAGAAGACGATCCACATCAGGATGCGGCGGTTGACGTTGTAGAAGCGTTGAAGGTCGAGTTCCACGTCGCTCTCCGTTCGTGGCGGAATCATAACCGAAAGCCGGGCGGGGTGTGGCGCTGAGGGTTCCCTGGGGGTCGGGAACGCCAGCGGCGGCGAAAGTGGGAAGGTGGGAAAGTGAGAAGGTGGGCGGGGCAGGTGGAGATGCGGAGGCGGGACGGGACTTGTGCAGGGGCGGCGTGTGACTGGGCTGGTCTCGCGGCTGGGGGCTCGGACGCGGCCCGGTTCGTGAGGCGATTGGGTTCGTTCTGTTGCCGCAGACGAACGCAGACAGGAGGCGGGGACTGGGGGTCGGGGGGTGATGCGGCGGAATTGGGTTCGTTCTGCTGTGGAGGGCGGGGGCAAGGCGAGGGGCGTCGGTCCTGGCGGGGTCGAGGGTGCGGGTCCCATCGGCCAATTGGCTTCGATTTGTATCCGGCGTGAGCGGGGCGGCTGGTGCGGTGCATCGGGCTGTGGGCCGGGATTGGGGGCGCGGGGCGGCAAATTGGGTTCGATTTGTCGCCGCAGACGAGCCTGGCGCGGGCATCGCCCCCAACCCAATTCGAGATCTGAGATTTGAGATTTGAGATGCTAGCAGCCCGGGAATCTGCGCAAGGCGCGAAGAGTCTGAATCCTTATGGCACAGAGGAAAGGCGGAGGCCGGGCGCCGAGGTGCGGGGCATGGGGTGGGCAAACTGGGTTCGATTTGTCGCGGTCGAGCCAGGCAGATGGATGCGGACCAGGCGGTGGTGGAGTGGGCGGATGGGGTGAGCGCGCGGAACATGCGGGGCCTCCCATGGGGAGTAAACATGACGGGCGCTCCGGAGGGAGGGGGTTAAGCGAGAAGTGAGGGGCGCGAACTCCTGGGAGGGTGCCGTGTTGGGGGCAGGGTTCACTACCTTTCATCGAGACGGTTACGATCCACGCGGGGGTGCGTGAGAGCCTGGGCGGGCGGCGGAGCGGTGCATGGTGGTGGTTGCCGCGGCGACTTCGGCACGGCGAATCGCGCCATGTGGCGAATCCTGTCCATGGCGAACACGTGCAGGCCCCGGCGCGACGCGCAGGCGGGACGCCTGCACCACAATCGTCACGGCCCGCGGATTGTATCGCGGACCCTAATACGCAGGTCGGCGGCGGTTGGTCGTTGCCGCGGCGGGGCGCGGGGGATAGACTTCGGTTTTGAGTCGTGCAGAAGAGGCGGCGCGGCGAGGGTGAGCGTCACGGCGTCGCGCCCGCGATGCAGGGAGGTGCGGAGCGGGCATCTCGCCCTATCTTGAGTCGCGATCACGCTGCGGGGAGATGGATCATGGCTGGAAGAGTCCCGCGCCGGACGATCACGCGCCGGCGGTTTTCGACGGGGGCGCTGGCCGCGGGGGTGGCGGCCGGGGCGCACCGGTGCGTCGCGTCATCGTTCCCGGCCAACGAGCGGGTGCGGCTCGGGATCATCGGCGTCGGGAACCGCGGCGATCAACTGATCGACGCGTTCAAGCCGCAGCCCGACGCGCTGTTCACCGCCCTGTGCGACGTCTACCAGCCGCACCTCGACATGGCCGCGAAGAAGGTCGGGGGAGAGCTCTTTCGCACCGGTGACTACCGGCGCGTGCTCGATCGCAGCGACGTGGACGCCGTCCTCATCGCGACGCCCGACCACTGGCACGCCCTGCAGTTCATCCACACCTGCCAGGCGGGCAAGGATGTGTATGTCGAAAAGCCGCTGTCGCTCACGATCAGCGAGGGCCGGCGGATGGTTCAGGCGGCCGAGCGGCACAAACGCATCACCTCGATGGGCCTGCAGCGGCGCTCGTCGAGGCTGTGCCGCAAAGCGGCGGAGATGGTGCAGCGCGGCGACATCGGGCAGGTGACGTTCGCGCGCTGCTTCCATATCCGCAACGAGGCGCCGCGGGGCATCGGCCGTCCGGGCGATACGAGTCCGCCGCCGGGGCTCGACTGGGACATGTGGCTGGGCCCGGCGCCGCAGGTTCCGTTCAACGCGAACCGCTGCCTGTACAAGTTCCGCTGGTTCCGCAACTACTCGGGCGGGCAGCTCACGAACTTCGGCACGCACTACATCGATCTGATCCAGTGGGCCATCGGGCAGGACACGCCCAGCGGCGTGTTTGCCCTCGGCGGACGCTATGCGGTGCAGGACAACCGCGACGTGCCCGATACCATGGAGGTGATCTGGGAGTATCCCCGCGGCCCGCTGGTCACCTTCAGCCAGATCAATGCCAACGGCGCGGCCGGCACCAAGCTGGGCAACGTGGTCGAGATCCGCGGCACGCAGGGCACCATCTACTGCGGCGGGTCGGGACTCGACGTCCTGCCGGAAGCGGTGCTCGAAGACGACGTGCCGGTCACCGGACCGATTCTGCGGGCGAGCGGAAAGAAGGTCGGCTCGCACACCGTCGGCCCCAAGCTCAGCGAGCGGGGCGAGGTGGATGATGACAAGTCGCATGCCCGCAACTTTCTCGACTCGGTCCGGAGCCGCAAGCCCTCGCACTGCCCCGTGGCCGTGGGCCACAAATCGACCTCTACCACCCTCCTGGGGCTGATCGCCTTCGACCGCAAGCGCTACCTGACGTGGGACGGCCAGCGCGAGCAGATCACCAACGATCCGGAGGCCAACCAGCTCCTCGACTACGAGTATCGCGCTCCGTGGAAGCTGCCGGACATCACATGAGCGGGCAGGATGGGTGACGGTGGGTGGGGGCGGTTTCGGCACGCTGCGATTCTGTTCCCAAGGCTGACCGGGATGCGCCGTATCGGCGGTATGGCGAGGCCGATGTGCCGGCCGGGGGAGTCGTTCGTGTTCTCATTATCGAGCTTCTCGCACGGGCAGCGAGGACGCTGCCCATGCCACCCGAGAAACACGCCCCTGTATTTCGGATACACCCCGGGGCGCTGAGATCGCGGGTGCGGTCTTGAGCCGCTGGCCCGGGCGCAGTAATCTCACCGCCTCCACCCGGCAATCCGCCGGTCGGTTCGTTCGCGCCCGAGCGTGGGGGCGCGGTGCGTCAGGCTGGTTTTCGCTCTGGAAAGGACATCACGTGGCAAAGGCAGCAAAAGGGACAGGATATCGTTTCTCATTCGGCCCGTGGAACATTCACGAAGGCGCCGATCCGTTCGGGCCAACGGTGCGTCAGCCGGTGGCATTCGCCAAGAAGCTCAAGGTGTACAAGGCGCTCGGCTTCGACGGCGTGCAGTTCCACGACGACGACGCCGTGCCGGACGTGGACAGCAAGTCGGCCCGCCAGATCGAGAAGGAAGCCGCCCGGCTCAGGAAGACGCTCGACGATCTGGGGCTCGCGGCGGAGCTGGTTGCGCCGCGGCTCTGGGAAGACCCGCGGGGCATCGACGGGGGCTACACCTCGAATGACCCGAAGGCCCGCCAGTGGGCGATCGAGCGGACGCTCCGCTGCATCGACATCGGCGCGGCCATCGGGACCAACCTGATGGTGTTGTGGCTGGCCCGTGAGGGCACCTACATCCGCGAGGCCAAGAACGCCCGCGTCGCTCACGGCTGGCTGCTGGAGGCGCTGAACAGGATGCTCGATCACAGCTCCGAAATCCGGATCGCGATCGAGCCCAAGCCCAACGAGCCGATGGATCAGGCGTACATCCCGACGATCGGCCACGCCCTCGCGCTGTCGTATCAGACCGACGATCCGGAGCGGGTGGGCGGGCTGATCGAGACGGCCCACGCCCTGCTCGCCGGGCTGGATCCGTCGGATGAGATGGCGTTCGCCCTGTCGCACGACAAGCTCTGGAGCGTGCACCTCAACGATCAGAACGGCCTGAAGTTCGATGAGGACAAGAGCTTCGGCGCGGCGAACCTGCGGGCGGCGTTTAATCAGGTGCGGGTCCTGGAGGAGGGCGGCTACGGGCGTAACGGCGAGATGGTCGGGCTGGACGTCAAAGCACTGCGCACCACCAAACAGCAGGACAACACGAAGCACCTGGCGAACAGCAAGCGCTTCTTCGAGTTGATGGTCCGCAAGGTGCGGACGCTCGACCGCAAGGCCGAGGCCCAGATGATCAAGAACCGCGACTACGAAGGCCTCGAGCGGATGATCATCGAGCATCTGCTGGGGGCGTAGCGGTTCCGGCGGGTTCGTGGGGAATGCGCAGCGGGCGTCGCGCCGGGGGGCGTGGCACGGTTTCCGGGCAGCGGCGCCTTTTGAGACGTTCGCCCCGGCGCATCGCGCCATGTGGCGATTCTCGCCCATGGCGGACATGGCGGAAACGTGCAGCCGAGACGGCTGCACCACAACGCTGGCCGTGCTCGCTGAAGGAATTGTCGGATCCTCGCGCGGGGGGCGGCATGTGATGGGGCCGCGGGGGTCGGCACCGTGGGCAACGCGCGACGATTCAGCTTTGGGGCGAGGTGTGCTCAGTTCCCGCAGCCGGCGGTCGGCGCGGGGACGCCGGCGCGGCCCGCGCAGGCGAGGAACACCGCCAGATCCTGGGCGTCGATGGCGTTGTCGGGCGCCCCGGCGGGAAACCGGTCAAAGCAGCGGCAATTGGCTGAATCGTACGTGCCCGGCGGCGGATCCGAGCCGGTATAGCAGCGCTGAAACACGCCGTAGTCGTCCAGGTCCACGTCGCCGTCGCCGTCGTAGTCCACCGGCGGGCTGTAACAGAAGGGCTGAATGGCCAGCTTGACGTTGTCCCACTGGGCCTGGGTCCAGGAGAACTTCCCGCCCAGGGAGATCTTCGACCAGTTCTGCGCGCCAAAGCCGTTGCCGGTGAGCGGTCGTCGCACGAGCTCGATCCAGCCGGAGCCCGACCCGACGATCGTGCAATCCGGGCGGGGGTAGTTCCAGGGGATGTAGGCCCAGACGTAGACCTCATCGGCCTTGCTGTAGTTGTAGTTGATGTAGAGCGTGATCCAGGAGTCCCACCAGGCGGTCTTATCCATGTTGGTCGTGTTGTTGCAGGTAGGCCAGGAGCCTTCGAGCTCCATGATCCGCTTGCCGCCGCAGCAGGTGGGATACTGCCAGGTGTTTCCGGCGCTGCCGGTGAAATCGCGGAAACGCAGGAAGCCGTTGTAGTTCTCGTGTCCGGAGGGCCCGCCGCTGCCATTGCAGCCCTCCAGGCACATGCCCTCCATGTCATCGCGGAGCAGGCAGAAGCCAGCCGACTCGAGGTGATTGCCGGGGTAGGCGTTGTCGTGGCGGAAGCCGGAGAGCGGCAGGAGATTGGGAACGTAGACGTCCACCTGCATGACGATGCTGGCGCTGGTGGGCAGGCCGGTGATCGAGGCGATGGTGCGTTCGGCCACGGATTCATCGCCGTTGAAGTCGCTTCCAGGCAGGTAGAGGCTTCCGCCGCCGGTGCTTTGCATGTCGCCCAGCCAGCCGCTCGTGCCGGA
>CAZQEN010000009.1:0-10210 GCA_964591605.1 uncultured Planctomycetales bacterium | reverse complement strand
CACGGCGTTCCGCAGCTTGTGATGACCCAGCCCTGCGGGCCGTCGTCGAAGTTGAACGAGTGCGTCCACTCCACGGGGGGCAGGGTATTACCGGCCACGTCGCGCAGCTCGGGCGGGGCCGGAGGAACGGCGCGCACGACGGCCGTGCTGAGCAGGCAGACGGCCAATGCAAGAGCGGGAAGAAGCGTCCGAATACCTTCCGCCCTCCTGGGTTATCACTCCAACTCCGCGACGGACACGAACAACCCGACAGAAGCCCATTATAGCACGACCCGGCCCTGACACTGCACATGAAAAATCGGCTATTCATCGGCGGTTGCCTCAGCCCCCCCATCCGGGGCTGCGCGGCGGGAGGGGGCACCCGGGGCGGCGGGAGGGGGCGCCCAGTTCACACACGCTCTCAGATCGGCGTCGGACTGGCGGGTGCGGGGGCAGGGGTTTCCGACTGGAACGAGGGAGGCAGGGGGCAACTGTCCGCTGCGATCACCCGCGGGGGCAGCAGGATGGTTTCAAACTCGGCCTGCCCCGTCTTGACAGAATCCACCAGCCGCCGGACCGCCCGGATGCCGACTTCCTTCCACGAGATGTCCACCGACGTGATCTGCGGCAGGGGTGTGCTCTGCCACATGGAGCAATCGCACCCCACCTGATGGAAGTCGGCCTGCGGCTGCAGACCCAGCTTGAGGCACGCCAGGAGCGAACCCACCGACGAGACCGAATCCAGCGAGAAGATCGCGTCCCAGCGCAGGCGCTTGAACCGGGGGACGAGGTAGTCGCGGACCTGCAGGTCGTCGAGGCCGAGGGGAAGCTGGATGGTCTCAATGGCGACACCGAGTTCGTGGGCGACCCGCCGGAAGCCCTCGATCCGGAGGGTGTGGGGGTCTCGACTCTGTTTGTACGTGACGACACCCCAGCGCTTGCACTGGTGCCCGGCGAGCAGCCGTCCGGCGGCGACGCCGATGGCCAGGTTGTCGACATCGATGGCGTTGCGCGGCCATTTCCGGATGCGCTGCGGGAAGACCACGACGAGCGGTTCGCCGTGGCGGAGGCGGGCGCGCAGATAGCGCTCGAGGAGGGGGTGCGGGGTCCGGACGATCGCCCCGAACACTCCGCCGGCGATCACGCGTTCGAGGGGGCGCACGGTCTCGGGCGTGAGCTCCGAACTGGCGGTCGCCACGATGGGATAAACCCTGGCCTCGGAAGCCGCTTTGATGGTTCCTGCCAGCAAATCCCCCTCGAAGGACCACTGGTGCCAACTGCTGCTCTCTCCGCTGACGTCATCGCGCATCACGAGGGCGAAGAACGAACTGGCCTTGGTGGGAAGCCCCGAGGCGAACAGGTTTCCGTAGTAACCCAGGCGGCGGGCGGTTTCGCGGACCCGCTGGATGGTGTCGGGATGGAACTGCCGCAGGTATTCGGCCCGTTCGGAGAGGATCAGCGAGACGGTGGTGGTGGAGACCTTCGCGCGTTCCGCCACGTTCGCGACGGTCACTCGTTTCGAAGTCGGCTTCACACGGGTCTCCGAAGGCGTCCCCCCATGCGGGAGCGTCCCAAAATGGTCAGTGGTCCTCGGCCGAGGGCTGCGAGGCTCATTGTATTGACTGACGGTTGATCCGCAATCACGGCTGAGCTGGCCGGTGCGAGCCTTCGACCCGACCTGGCGGACGTTTTCAGCACATCGTGACCCATCGAGCCATCGGCGCAGACCGGCCGATCACCCGGCCGCGGTCTAAAGCGTGTTAAGCACGCTCCTTACGGACGACGTCCCCGCTGACCGGTCGATGTCCGGGGTGAGGACCAACCCGGGTTCCGTGGTGACGGATCGGCAGCTCAGGGGAGCTCCTGGAGCACAGCTTGGGTGAGCAAGTTGGCCCGACGGGCCATTTTACGTATCGGACGCAGCCGCTTAGAGTCTTGGGATGCACCGACACCCTGTCGTTCCCGGAGGAGTGAACATGAACAGCAGTGCCTACGTGAGAGTCCCCGCCTTGACCCTGGCCCTCGCCGTGTCCTGGGCGGCCCGGGCGGATGTCCCTCCGGCTGCTCGACCGGGCGACCTGGTTGAGCTGGGGGCGTTCGGCCGCGTCCTGCCCAACCCGAAGGTCGTGGGCGTCGAATGGGAGAATCCCCGCGACGTGCACGAGGTGCGGGCGGTCGCTGCCGCGAATGCGACCATCGCGCCCGAGTCCCTTCGGGTGGAATGGTGGGCCAGCGTCTGGCCGGACAACGGCACCGGCGGCTGGATGAAACTGGACGACCACTGGAACGGGCAGTGGGTTCGGCCGGGGGGAAGCTTCAACCGCGATACCCAGAGCGGCGCCCTGGTGTACCGGTTCCCGGCGCTGACGAAAAGCGAGTGGCGAAAAGCGCTGGAGACGGAGCAATACCCGGATAAGAAGCCGCCGGAGTTCCGGCGCACGCTCAAGATCCGGCTGGTCGGCGCGGAGGGCGCCTCTGTCGAAGGCGTGCAGCTCCAGGTGTACGGCCGTTCGAGGTGGCGCGAAGGCCGCTTCGATGTGGAAGTGCTCGCCACGCAGGCCGGCCCGTTTGGCGGGCGGCTGGACGTGAGCAACGGTGACGCGCAGTCGCTCAGCGTTTCCCCGCTCTCGATGGTTTCGCCGACGGTCAGCGGCAACGGCTGGAGCGCGGCGGGTCACGCCGGGCAGTCGGCGCGCGTGCGCATGCACCTGCTTTACGCCGACGCCGATGACCGAAACTCCAACGACCTGACCCGCGTGACGGTCCGCCTGGGAGATCAGCCGGACGCGCCGGGATTCTCCTTCGTGCCGCAGGATGTACTCGCGGCCGGCGCCCTTCGAATCCCCGCGGTGGGTGCGCTCGTTGTGCCGGCCGAGAGCCCGATCACGCTGGCCAACGATCCGGGTCCGGCCGACTCATTCTGGCGCAAGTCCGTTCGGTCGCGGGTGGCCGACCTGCCCGAGGTCTCCCGCGAACAGGCGATGGCCAGTATCCCGCGCCTGCAGCCGCGGCGCTGGGTGCCGCTCGGCGTGCCGTGCGCGCGGCAGGAGATCTTCGTGACGCCGGGCGGCGACTGGATGCTCTTTCCGAACAGCCTCTGGACCGAGGCCCGCGACACGCAGCGGATCAGGTTCCGCGGCAAAGAGCCGCTGTTCGCCCTGCTGGACACCGGCGTCCAGCCCGTTTTCAAGGAGGATAAGCCTGGGGCGAAGCGCTATCTGGAGGCGGGACACCTGCCGCTGGTCCACGTGGAGTGGGACCAGGACGGCATTCATTATCACCACCAGCTCGCGGCCACCATCCTGCTGGGCGACATCAGCGAAGACGACAAACGCCGCGGAGACGAAACGGTGTGCCTGCTGACCCGGCTGGATATCACCAACCCGGGCGCTGCTCCGGCGACCGCCCGCCTGCATCTGCGGTTCGCCGATCCGACGCCGATCGCCCTCACGTCCGAGGGCGTGATCGAGATTCAACCGGCGGATCGGTCCAGTATCCCCGAGGGTCTGTCCGCCATTCGCGGGATCATCTCGGCGGGGAAACCGAGCGGCGGCGGCGCCGGCGGCTGGCGGATGCAGCCCGGCGTGGCCGGCCAGGAGTCCAAAGCTTCACCCGTTCTCACATGGTCCGCCGAGATGCCGCCGGGCGAGAAGCGGACGATCTATTTCAAGGCCGCATATGTTGACCTGCTCGACGCCCCGGAGCTCGCCGCGCTGAAGGCCATGAGTTTCGACGAGCGCATCCCGCACGATCTGGCCTACTGGAAGCGCCGGCTCGCTGATCACGCTCAGTTCGCGGTTCCCGAGCCCGAGCTGGTCAACTTCTACAAGGCCAATCTCTGGCACAACGTCATCACATGTGACCGCGAGCCCCGGACCGGCCTCTACAACGAGGGGGTGGGCACGTACGGCTACAAGGTCTTTGCCAACGAGACGATCATGATCGCCCGCTCGATGGACATGCGCGGTGAGCATCAGGACGCCGAGCGTTACATCGAGCCGCTTCTGCACTTTCAGGGCGCTGAGGAGCTCACCGGGCGATTTTCCACGAAGGACGGCGCCTTCCACAGTGCCGGCGCCTACACCCACGGCCAGTACGCCATGAACCACGGGTTCGTGCTCTGGGGCATCGCCGACCACTATCTGTTCACCCGCGACCGTGCGTATCTCGAGCGGGTCGCACCGAAGCTGATCAAAGGGTGCGACTTCCTCATCACCCAGCGGCAGGCCACGATGAACACAGCCCCCTACTCGGGACGCGACCGCGACGCTGCGGAAGGCCAGGCCGTTGCCCCGGGGCGGAGAAGCCCCACCCATGGCCTCTCTCCGGCGTCATCGCTGGAGGATGTGATCGAGTTCAAGTACTGGCTGCCCACGAACGCGTACTTTTACCTCGGTTTGAAGCATGCCGCGGCCGCCCTGTCGGACATCCAGCATCCGGAGGCGCCGCGCCTCACCCGCGAGGCGGAGAGCTACCGCCGGGACATCGAAAAGGCCCTGCGTGAGGCGGTGACGCAGGCCGCCGTCGTGCCGCTGCGCGACGGAACGCACGTCCCCTACGTCCCGTCGCGCGTGCACCAGTGGCGGCATCTGACCGAAGGGTGGATCCGCGAGGCGCTCTACTGCGGCATCGACCTGGCGGTGGGAGAGGTGGTCGGCCCCGATGATCCGGTCATCACGTGGACGCTCGACGATCTGGAGGACAACATCTTCTTCTCACGCGAGTCGGGCTACGGCATCCCGGACATCGACCGGAACTGGCTGGGCCTGGGAGGTGTCACCCTGCAGCCGTGCCTGATGGATCTGCCAAGGCTGTACATGGTCCGGGGCGAGCATGCGGCGTCGCTGAGAGCCTTCTGGAACGCGTACGCGCTGCTGATCTATCCGGACGTGCAATGCTTTGCGGAATGGGCGCGTCAGTTCGGCCGCGGGGGCGGGCCCGTGTACAAAACCTCCGACGAGGCCCGCTTCTGCATGTGGTTCCGCCAGTTTCTGGTGAGCGAGGAGGGGGACACGCTGTGGCTGTGCCGCGGAACGCCGCGGGCGTGGCTGGAAAACGGCAAGACGATCCAGGTCGATCGGGCGGCGACGTATTTCGGCCCGGTGGCGGTTTCCGTACGCTCCGAGACGGCGGCCGGCCGTATCCTCGCCACGGTCAGCCTGCCGACGCGAAACCCGCCGGAGCAGGTGCGGCTGCGGCTGCGTCACCCGGAGGGCAAGCGCCCCGTGCGGGTGACGGTGAACAATGAAACGCTCGGCAGCGAGCAGATGATCGGCGAAGACATTCGCCTGCCCCCCACCGCCAGCACGCCGCTCGAGCTCGTGGCCGAGTACGGGAGTTGAACCGGTTTGACGAGACGTCATCGAGAGACCGTAGCTTCAGGAAGGCCCGCCCGAGCGGGCCGGGCGGATTCTGAAGCTCCCTCCGGGGGCCGAATGTCGGGCCATATCGGGGAGGGTGGCCGGGCAGCCCCGGTAAGGCATCAGATCGTAGTGCGGGGGGGCGACTCTGGAGCTCTCACGGTCCGTGAGCGAGAGTCTCGGGGAGACAGAAGGTCGGGGGGTGTTCTTTCGCCCCGTCCGGGGCTGAGTTCCCCATGGCTGACTGTTCCCACGGCTGACGCCGTGGGCTACCGCCTGACGCCGCTCCGCGGCTCAAGCAGAATCATCGGGACAATCAACCGGCCGACGACTCGCTCCGCAACTCTCCGGGTCACACAGCCAGAGGCTGTGGGTTAAGCGAAGAACCGAACAAAGCTCAGGGTGTTCGGAGGGGGATCTTTCGGAGCGTGTGCAAGATGCGGTCCATCCGGCAGAGCCTCGACCGCCAGGGAGCGGGTTCTGCAGTGTGATCGCAGACCGCTTCCACACGGGCGCGGCTCTGTTCGAGCTCCGCACAGAGGCTGTCAGATCCGGGACCGTCGTCGGCGCCAGCCGCCCATGCTGACACCCAGCAGGGTCAGCAGCGCGCCCGACGGCTCGGGCGTGATGTAGCTGTCGCTGTCGCCCGAGGGCGCGATCGACTGCACGTGGATGCCGATGCGCAGAGAGCCGTCGGCCAGTGCGCTCAACGTGTCCGCGACTGTTTTCGCATTGATCAGGTTGAATCGGACGGTCAGCCACTCGACTGCGCTGTTCACGCCGTTGGACGATGCCGGCGGATCCGAATCGGCGGAGAACCCCTGCGTCACCTGGAACGGCGGGCTGGCGTTGCCCCCGCCCGGCAGATCCATGGGCGAAGCGCCCTGAGAGAAGCTCACGCCGCTCGACGAGAAAATCGTGGCAATGCCCAGGAGGGTCCCGTCGTCAAAATAGACGTCGGTGATCGAAGAGGGGGTGCCCACCTCGTTGTAGAAGGTGAAATCGACCTGATCGCTGCCGGGATCGGTCACGTCCACCTTCAACTGCGCGGCCAGGTCGCTCGGACTGTTGTTGGACAGTCGAACGAACTGGATGAGAGTGGCATTCAGGGGACTGGTCAGCCCGACGACACAAAGAACAGCCCACGCAAGCTCTGCGATGGGTAGTTTCATCTTTCCTCCTCCCTTCCTCTGCTGACAACACAAGCAGGGAATTGCTATACAGCCATGATAGGCCCGGCAGGGGCCGCAGGTCAAGGGAGTATTCTGAATCCTCCCGAAGTCAGTGCATTTATGGGACCGGCTGGAGGTTCTTTCGGACACAGGCGGCGCCCCCGATTTCCGATAAAAGCCGAGCTTGGACCGAAATCGGTCGGTTTTCCGACCTTGCGTGACATTCCGGCTCGCCTCGGCAAGAATCTGTATCGGATACTGTCCTGCGGAGATTTCCGCTGTCACCCACCCAAAAACGGAGAGAAATCATGCGTACCCGCACGATCAGAGACCTGTCGCTGCTGTGGTTTGCGCCGGTGACCCTGTGTCTGTGCATGGGGCAGAGTTGTGACGTGAACATCGATCTGGCCAGAGTGCTGGCCGCTCTGGCCGTTGCCGAGGGGGAGCAACAGCCGCCACTGGCAATCCAGTGCCCTGCCGCTGTGCACGGCTGCGCGGCCAGCGATCAGACGGAGGTCGAGGTTGCGGTGTCGGTCCATGTCAGCCGCACCGGGCAGACGCCGTTGACCGTGACCTGGTCGCTGGATGGCAATGTCGTGAGCACCGAGAACCTGCCGGCCGAGACGCCGCTCGAAACCGATGTGACGCTGACGCACACGCTGGCCCTGGGCACCTACACCGTGCACGTCGAGGTGAACGACGGGACGAACCCCGTCGAGAGCTGCGACATCCCGGTCGAGGTGTTCGTCGATGAGCAGCCGCCGGAGGTCACCTGCTCCGTGGCAGAGAACACCCTCTGGCCACCCAATCACAAGCTGCGTCACGTGGGTCTGTCCGTCGAGGTGGCCGACGACTGCGATCTCGATCCCGACGTGACGGTGCAGGTTTACTCGGACGAGCCCGTCAACGGCGACGGGGACGGAAACACCGATGAGGATGCCGCCGACGTTGCTCCCGACACACTGCAGCTTCGCGCCGAACGCGGCGGTGACGGCGACGGGCGCGTGTATCTCATCGTCATCACGGTGACCGATGATCTCGGGCAGCAGGATACCACGAGCTGCACCGTCGTCGTGCCGCACGATCGCAGCGCCGACTCCATCGAGAGCGTGACCGCCCAGGCCGCCGCGGCCCAGGCGGCTTTCGACACCGATGGACACGTGCCCGACGGATTCGTGCTCCTGAATCCCTGAGCGTGCTGAGGGACCGGGCCACAGGCGACAGCACCCGCAGTGCGAGCGAGGGGCGGGATGCTCGCGAATGATGGCGGTGGGATTCGCCAGAGGCTGGTCACGCGGCCGGGCGCTCCCGGCGATCTGATCTTCGCGTCCTTCATCTCGCCATCGCGATCTGCGACCTTCGGATGGGCCATACACCCCCCCGCTCCCGCGGGGGCCTGGGAAAGCGACGCCGCCTGGACGGCTACGGATCCGACAGGTACGCGGGCGGGCCGGTGCGCTTGCAGGGCCCCTTCTGAATCGATACAGTAAGGCCAAAGTGCGTTCGCGGAGACGCTTCGTTCATCCAGGTGATCCGGCGCGTGCGCGAGGTCGGCGTATCGGCCTCGACCGCTGGCCGTGGCATCGGGGAGTACGGCATCGATGGCGTGGTCTCAACCTGCTCGGGTGATGGCTCTGGCGGTGCTGGCCGTCGTCGGCTTCGGAGCGGCCGCTGCCTGGGCTCAGACCTGGTCCACGGCCCAGCTTCTGAACGATCCGGCGCTGGCGGGTGCCGACATCAAGGAAGCCAGCATCGTGGCGGCGGCCAACGGCTTCCACGCGACGTACCGCGTCGCGGGCAACAGCCGCATCCAGTATCGCCGGTACTTCAACGGCATCCTCAAACCGGCCCAGGATGTCGCGCCCGGCGGGCCGTTTCTGCCGAATCCCAAGCTCGGCGTCTCCCTCGAGGGAACGGTGCACGTCGTGGTGGAAGACTGGTCGGGGAGCGGGCCCGAAGTGCGCTGGTACCGCTTCAACGTCGATGACAACACGGGCCTGATCTCGAACAAGGTCACGCAGGTCCTGAGCAGTTCGGGAGGCAAGGCCAAGCACCCGCACATCACGCCGTACGGGCTGTCGGGCGGACAGATGCTCATGTCGTATTACCGCACGTCGCCCGCGCGGCAACTGTGGTACGCCGTGTACAACGGGACGAGCTGGAGCGCCGAGGCGCCGGTGAACTCGGCCTGCAGCAGCGAGTACGAGTGCTTCGGGCAGGCGCGGGCCCCCGACGGGGCGGTGTGGCGATCGTTCACCGACGCGGGCACGCTGAAAATCCGCCGCTTCAGCGGCGCCTGGGGTCCGGAGATCCCGCTCGACAGCAATGGGGAAATGCACAACCGCCAGCGCCTCTCCGTGAATGATGCCGGGCAGGTGATGGTGGTGTGGGATGAGAACAACGCCCTCTGGTCGATCCTGCACACGCCGCCGTCGAGCAACGGGGCCAAGACGCAGATCACCAACCAGAATTCGTGGTTCCAGGGGGCGTGCGCCATTCCGGGAACCAATAACTTCCAGGCGGGCTACCCCAAGAACGACCCGCATCCGGCCCGGTGCTACTCCAAGCGCTGGAACGGCGCCTCGTGGCAGGCGGAGGAGACCGTGACGCAGGGTCTGGCCGACGCATTCACCGTCCAGCCCGAGCTCAGCGCCGCCACCGACGGCAGCGGAACGCTGTACTGCATCTTCGAGTACTGGGGCAGCAACAAGCCGCAGCAGTATTACGCGATCAAGCCCGGCTCGCCTCCCGGCCCGACGGGCACGCTGGCCGGCTTCGTGCGCGATCAGTTCGGGGCAGGGCTGGTCGGCGCCAGCGTCAGCGTGGCCCCGCAGGGGGCGACCGTGTCCATCGCCGGCGGGGCCTACTCCTTCCAGGTCCCCGTCGGCACGGGCAGCGCGACGGCCACGAAGAACTTCTACACGCCGCAGACCGTCACCGGGCTGAGCATCGTTCAGAATCAGACCACCCAGCAGGATTTCGTGCTCGTCGGGCAGCCTCCGGGCGAGGTGACCGGCCTCGGCGCGGTCTCCGCGAGCACTTCGGTGTTCCTGCAATGGAACAACCCCCTTGGGGGCAACTACTCGGGGACGAGGATTCTCGCCCGGGTCGGCACCCCCCCCACCGGTCCGACGGACGCGTCGGCCAGCCTGGTGATCGACGAAACGGCCGGCCCCGGCTCCCACCGCAGCGTCACGCATGCCGGCCTGACCAACGGGCAGACGTATCACTACCGGGCCTTCACGTACTTTCAGGATGTCAGCCGCTTCTATTCGGCGGGTGTCGGGACATCCGCCCGGCCGGCGATGCTCATCGACTACGACCAGGACGGCGATATCGACCAGTCCGACTTCTCCCACATCCAGTCGTGCCTGACCGGCGTGAACGTCCCCGTCGCCGACCCATCCTGCAACAACGCCAACCTCGACGGCCCGGCCGACCAGGACGTCGATGCCACCGACATCCTCCGCTTCATCGAGTGCTACTCGGGCCCGAACGTGTACGCCATTCCCGGCGAGCAGTGCCCGTACTGATCGTCACCCGCATCTTCCCAGGCAGCCATATCTCCTTCAGGAGTGCGTTGAGAGACTCTGCAGCGGCCGGCGCGGGCCTGTCCGCCGCGGCGGATGGCGGCCGGGGGCCGGGGGGGCCGCGCGGGCCCCCCCCCGGTGTGGGTGGGGAGGCAAATCAAGTAAACAC
>CAZQEN010000008.1:23815-47599 GCA_964591605.1 uncultured Planctomycetales bacterium | reverse complement strand
GCACGTGCAGCCCAGACGGCTGCACGTGCAGGCGGGATCCCGATACATCGGGACACCACAATCTCTCGGCCTCACGCACCCCGGACACCTGGGGATCGCGAGAATCAGCGTTGAATTCGTGCAATAGCCGGTAGAATGGTGCGTTCAGGCTATCGTCGTTCGGGCGCAGCCAGTCAGATTCAGGCATCAGAGGGTACGAAGATGGTCCCCGCCCCTCCTTCGACCAGCGCCGCCGCGGGCGTACGCACCCCGCATGCGACACATTCCAATCGCCGCCGCACCCGCCGGGACCTGATCGCCGCGGCCTCGCTCCTGGGTTCATGGCTGTCCCGGCCGCGCCACGCCCGGGCCGACGTACCCTTCTCGCCGACCCGTTGGCTCGTCCACCGCATCACCATGGGCTGGACGCCGGAGGAGCAGTCGCTGGCCGATTCGCTCGGCTATCAGGGCTATCTCGAATACCACCTGAACTATACCGCGATCGACGACAGCCTCATCGAAAACCGCATCGCCGCCAACTACAGCTCGATTGCCATGCAGCCCTACGAACTCGTGAGCACCACGCTGACCAACAATCAGGTGATCAACGAGCTCATCGAAGCAACGATCCTGCGCTCGGTCTTCAGCAAGCGCCAGCTTTTCCAGCGCATGGTCGAGTTCTGGACCGACCATTTCAACATCGACATCAACAACGGCCTGGACAACAAGCTCAAAACGGTGGACGACCGCGAGGTGATCCGCGCCCACGCCCTGGGCACGTTCCCTGCTCTGCTCTCGGCCAGCGCCCACAGCCCGGCAATGCTCTACTACCTCGATAACGCGACGAGCGTCGTGGGCAACCCCAACGAGAACTACGCCCGCGAGCTCATGGAGCTGCACACCATGGGCGTGGAGGGCGGCTATACGCAGGCCGATGTGCAGGAGGTCGCCCGCTGCTTCACCGGGTGGGGCTTCTATCCAGCCACGTTCGCGACGCAGGCGCTCCGCTGGACATTCCGGTATAGCTCCGGTCAGCACGACAACGCGCAAAAGACGGTGCTGGGCGTCGTCATCCCCGCCGGCGGCGGCATCAACGACGGCCTGGCCGTGCTGGACATGCTCGTGAATCACCCCAGCACGGCCCAATTCATATCGAGCAAGTTGTGCCGGTGGTTCTACGGTGAAAACCCGCCCGAGTCGCTCATCGATGCCGTTGCGACGACTTATGCGAACACCGGCGGCGACATCAAGGAAATGATCCGGACGTTCTTCAACACTGTTGATCCCGCCACCGCCCCCCCGCGCTACAAACGGCCATACCACCTGTTTGTTTCGGCCCTGCGGGCGACGGCGGCGACGATCAATACGAGCAGCGGCATCCGCACGAACCTCAGCGCCGCCGGTCACATGCCCTTTTTCTGGAGTCCGCCCGACGGCTATCCCGACACGCTCGAAACATGGGTGGGCCTGATCCTGCCCCGCTGGAACTTCGGAGCCTCGCTGGTCAACGGCAATGTCAGCGGCACCGCGGTCGATCTGACGGCGAATTCAACCGGTTTCTTCTATCAGGTGGCCAACAACGCCGATGCCCAGGCCGACCACATTAACGCCCGCCTCTTCGGCGGTGCGATGGCCCAGGCCGACCGCGACCGCATCCGCGATTACATGCTGCCCAACGCCGCGCCGACCACGCGGCACCGCGAGGCCGTCGGCCTGGCGATCGGGTCGCCGGGATATCAGTGGTACTGATGGTTGGTGTTTCTGTCTGTTGACTGTTGTTCGTGCTTTGTTGTTTGCCTGCGAGACCCGGCGGGGACGGAAGAGGTTTACGCTGGTTCTTACGCGTTATCCGGGGCTGAAAACCCGGCCGCACCGTTCCCCACGGCTTGCGCCGTGGGCTACTGCCTTTCGCCGCTCCGCGGCCCAAGCGATGCGACCCCCGCAAACGAAGAGGGGGTGCAAACCAGAATGGGACGCAGACCACGGAGAGCAGGCAATGAATAACGGACAACGAACATTAAGCGACTGACAACGGACAACTGACAACGGACCAATCCCATGTCCCATGAATGCACCGGCTGCGAAGAATACCGTGAACTGTCGCGCCGCCAGTTTCTGATCGCCGCCGGAGGCACGACGGCCGCTCTGGCCGCGCCGGCCTGGCTGCCGCGCATCGTGCTGGCCGAGTCGGAATGCTCAAACCGCGACGTGATCATCTCCATTTTCCTGCGCGGCGCTTCCGACGGCCTCACCATGTGCGTCCCATTCGGCGAGGCGGCGTACTATACCAACCGCCCCACGCTGGCCATCCCGCAGCCCGACAGCGGCGACCCGTTCGCGGCCACCGACCTCGACGGTTTCTTCGGCCTTCCTCCGGCCATGACCGCCGTTCTGCCCGCGTACAACAACGGCGACCTGCTCATCGTCCACGCCTGCGGCTCGACGGATCCCTCGCGTTCGCACTTTGACGCCCAGCGCTTCATGGAAGACGGCAAGCCCGGCGACAACACGATCTACACCGGATGGCTCGGCCGGCACCTGGCCACCGCCCCGCCGATTAACCCGAACGCCCAGCTCCGCAGCATCGGCATCGCCTACGGCCTGCAGCGCACGCTCCAGGGCGGCCCGCTCTCCCTTCCGATCCCCAACCTCGACACGTTCGGCCTCACCGGCAGCTCGTCCACCGTCGCCGCCCGCACCGACGCCCTGGGCGACATGTACGCCCTCGTGGCCGATCCGCTCAAGGCCGCCGCCCAGACCACGCAGGCCACCATCGACCTGCTCAACACGATCGACTTCGCCGGCTATGTCCCCGCGGGCGGCGCGGTCTACCCCAGCGGCAGCTTCGGCACGGCCATCAAATCGACGGCCGCACTCATCAAGGCCGACGTCGGTGTCGAGGCCGTCGCCATTGACGTGGGCGGCTGGGACACGCACAACAACCAGGGCACCAAGACCGGCACCATGGCCAACCTGATGACCACGCTCGCCGCCGGCCTGGCCGCGTTTCACGCCGACATGTGGGCCGGCAACGGCCGCAACGTGACCGTCGTGGTCATGTCCGAGTTCGGGAGGCGTTTGCTGGAGAACGGTAGTATCGGCACTGACCACGGCCACGGCAACGCCATGCTCGTGCTCGGCAACCACATCGCCGGCGGCCGCGTGCTCACGCAGTGGCCCGGCCTCAGTCCCGGCCAGCTTTACCAGAATCGTGACCTCGAAGTCACCATCGACTTCCGCGATGTGCTCGCGGAAATCGTGCGCTTCCGGCTCGCGAACCCGAACCTCGCCAATGTCTTCCCCGACTACACGCCCACGTTCCGCGGCGTGACCGTCAACTGCCAGCCGGGCGACGTGGTCCGCGACGGCCTCGTCGACGAGGCCGACCTCACCGCCTTCGCCGCCTGCGCAACCCGCGCTGCCGTTCCTTACGATCCGCAGAATCTCCCGCCCGGCTGCACGCTGACCGCCGACCCCTCCGGCAAGCTCCCCGTCGACTTCGACGCCGACGGCGACCTCGACCCCAACGACTTCGCCGTCATGCAGCGCTGTTACGGCGGCCAGACCCCCGCCAACCCCCACTGCACGGACTGAACGGCGATCTCGCGGAAGGGGCGGCGGTCATGAAAACAGCCTCGTTCGGGCCGCCTGCATGACGGCGACCACCGCCGGGTGTTTGAGCTGGCGTTCCAGGCTGATGGCA
This sequence comes from uncultured Planctomycetales bacterium, assembly GCA_964591605.1. Lineage (GTDB taxonomy): Bacteria > Planctomycetota > Phycisphaerae > UBA1845 > PWPN01 > CAYLLT01. The sequence goes on along the minus strand of CAZQEN010000008.1, from coordinate 43,917 downwards.
TAGAACCGCGCCCGGTACTTGGGCACCTTGCCGATGGGCTCCACCTGATAGTCGCGGGCCAGTTCGTCCTCGATGACACTGTACCCCGCAAAGAAGCCGTGCCCATGCCGGCCGCAGAGGCTCAGGAGGGCGACATCCTCGAAATGAGCCACGACCCGCGGCCGTACGCGGATCGACTCGAACCACTTCTCCATCGTAATGCGCATGGCCCCGCCCGGCGCGGGCAGCAGGGCCGGGGCGCCGTCGAGCGACCTGGGAAAACCTCTGCGAAGCTGCCGCGCGAGACGCGGGGCGGCAAACAGCGTGATCGCGGACTCACCCAGCAGGTGACTGGAGGCGCGAACCCGGATTTCCGGGCTCACCGGTGCGTCGGAGAGCACCAGGTCCAGCTCATGGACCGCCAGCGGCGGGAGCAACTGGGCGGGCGTGCCCTGGATGCACAGGATGCGCACCGGCCCGGGGAGCGTGAACACCGGCTCGATCAGCCGGTAGGCAATCGTCTTGGGCAGCACGTCATTGATGCCCACGTTGACCTGGATGGACGCACCGGCGACCCGGCCCTGGATGGCGTCCACGAACTCGCGCCCCAGGGAAAAAATCTCGTCGGCATAGCGGAAGGCCAGCCGGCCGGTCTCCGTGAGGGTCAGGCCCCGGCCTGAGCGCGTGAACAGCTTCTCGCCCAGAGCCTCCTCGAGCTCGCGGATCTGAGCCGAGACGGTGGGCGGCGACAGCAGCAATCGCCGGCACGCGGCCGTGATCGAGCCCTCCCGGGCCACAGTCCAGAAGTAGAACAGATGGTGGTAATTGAGCCAGTCCATGCTGCGATCATCATTCGAAATAATCGAATTGTCAATTCGGGATTTCTTGTCTTTCTTATTCGCTTTCGTGACGTAATATCTGATGGACGCCAGCCGAGAACGGTTGGACGAGGTGGGAGATGGACATGCGCCTGTGTATCACTGCGCGCCGGATGGGGCTCGATGGTTCCTGGCGCGACGATCTGGAGGAACGGTTACGCCTGCTGCTCGGCTCGTGGACGTGCCGGATCAGGCAGGCGCGGGTCTACATTGAAGATGTGAACGGCCCCAGGGGCGGACTCGACGTGCGGTGTGCGATCGAGGCAGCCCTGATCCCTTCCGGCACGATCACGGCCCAGGGTCTCGGCACAGATGTCGAGTCGGCCGTGAGGGGCGCCGCCAGGCGGCTGGTGAGACGCGTCAAAGACGAGTTCTACCGCCGGCGCGCGGACCCGATGGCTCCGGCACCCAGGATCGGGAGAGCCGGCCGCACGGATGGGTCCGGCGCCGACGATGCAGTCGGCCGAGCAGGAGAGAACGGGGCAGGCGGCCGAACATGAAGTCAGAGGCAAGGCCAATCCGATCGGCTCGAACAACCCAGCCGCCCGGATCAGATAAAGGGCAGTACCATGGCAAGCAGAAGAATTCATATCACCGAGAATGACGCCAGGAAGCTCAAAGAACTCCTCAAGGTCGGTTTAAGGCACAACGGCCGGGACCTGGCCAACCTCCGTGTCCTCCAGCAGGAACTCACACGGGCCCGGATCGTCAGCCCCCAGGACGTGGCCCCCGACGTGGTCACCATGCACTCGTGCGTGCGGGTCAGAGACCTGAACGACGATGAGGCCACGGAAGTCACCCTGGTCTTCCCCGAGGAGTCCGACCCCGGCGAAGGACGCATCTCGGTGGTCGCCCCGATCGGTGCGGCCATTCTGGGCTACAAGACGGGCGACACCGTCCAGTTTCGGACCCCTGGCGGGCCTCGCCGGCTGCGCATCGAGCAGGTGCTCTACCAGCCGGAAGCGGCCGGGCAGGTCAGTCCATAACCGCCGCGGTGCCCCAGCGCAGAAGATCGACAGAAGTCGAAGAATTCCGTTGACACTCTGACGAATCACCCGGTAGAATCCTGCTGTAACGGCCCGGGGGCTCCCTGCGGAGAGATTGTGTATTTCGTCTTCCCCAGCGGTACCCGCGGGCGCTGAGAGTACGTAGGGCCGGTAAGTCAACAAACTGCATTTCCTCAGTTGAGGATTGTAGACCACGGCGGTGCGAATGAATCGCTTCCGGGCCGCGTGTGCGGCATCAGTGATGGTCTGCGCGCTCGGCTGCCCCTCTGCGGAGTCTCCGCAGACCGCGGTCGATGCGAACGTTGCCTCGCAAGCGCAACGCTCTCCCTCGCCGGGTGAGACCGCGAGCCCGTCCTCTCAAAACACGACTTCCCCTCCCGGGGAATCTCCCACCGCTGGCCAGGATCAGCCCGACGCGGACGATCTGCTTGCTCTGCTCCGCGACAGCGATCGCGACGGACGCACGGACCTCGAAGAACTCGCCATCGGGGCCAATCCCCTCGATCCTCACGACGGACCCGACATCGACGGCGATGACATCCCCAATGAGGCGGATTCCGACATCGACGGCGACGGTATTCCCGACGAATACGACTCTGATGCCGACGGCGACGGCATTCTCAACTCCGATGATGACGATATCGATGGTGACGGCGAACCGAACTTCACCGATCGCGATGACGACGGAGATGATGTCGAAGACGACGACGATAATGACGACGACGCGGACGGGGAGGATGACGACGACGACGATGATGATGAGCCCGATTGCACCGATCCGGCGAATCAGAGCGACCCGAAATGCGCTCCGACTTCTCAACCATCTCAACCCCCTTCGCGGCCTTCCACGCCTGCGCCCACGATGAAGCCCAAGGCGCTCGTCGATCCCAACGGGGACGGCAAGAAAACGCCCGACGACCTGACGCCGGCCGCGAAAGAGGTGATCAAGCAGTCTTTTGTCCCCATCGGCGCGGAGGCTGTTCCTCTCGTCGATCTCGATGACGACGAATTGTCAACAATCGCCAAGCAGGTCGCGCCGACCGAACTCGTACCCATTGGCCAGGACGCGGTCGCCATCGATTTAGACACCCTCATCGACCTGGCGCAGCAACCGGACAACACCGCGTGCTCAGCGACTCCAGGGTGCACCTCCGACTCCGACCGGAAGTTGCTCCTTCGCCTGTTCGACATCGATGGCGATGGTGTCGGCAATACCGAGGACAGCGATGTGGACGGGGACGGCATCGCCAACAGCCTGGACCCCGATGTGGATGGCGACGGCAAGCCGAACGCCTTCGACCCCGATGTCGACGGCGACCACACATTGAACGGCGATGATGACGACACCGATGGCGACCGGCTGGCCAATGGCGTCGACCCCGATGTCGACGGCGATGGCCGGCGCAACGGGATTGACGAAGACATCGATGGCGACGGAAAGCCCAACGGCGAGGACGACGACACCGACGGCGACGGGATTTCCAACGGCTCTGATGCCGACACCGACGGCGACGGCATATCCAACCGCCAGGATCGAGATGTCGATGGCGACGGCAGGTCGAACAGCTCCGACCCCGACATCGATGGCGACGCCGTGCCCAATGTCAATGACTTCGACATGGATGGGGATGGTGCGTCGAACCAGGACGATGAGGACACCGATGGCGACGGAGCCTCGAACTCATCCGACACCGACATCGACGGGGACGGTGTCCCCAACAGTTCTGATTCGGACATGGACGGCGATGGCACGGCCAACGTCGACGACGACGATCAGGACGGCGACGGCGTCGCCAACGGGGACGATACCGACCCCGACGGACCGGAAGACTGAGCCCGGCACTGTAGTGAAACAGAATAACACAGAGGAGATAGAACGCATGAAACGCTTTCATCTGATCCGCTGGTGCTGGTGCCTGCCCGCGCTCGCCCTGGCCGCCTGCAATCCCGACGCCCAACAGACGGCGGTTGACGATGCGAGCCAGGCGCTGCCCCCCCTGAAAGCCGCCCAGTCGCTCAGTCGTCATTACGTCGAGGTGGTCTTCGCCGGCGAAGTCGACGCCGCCGCCGAAGATGCGAGCCGCTATCGCATCACCGGTCCGAACAATGCCTCGCTGGAGGTCCGGGCGGCCAGCCGTACGGCGGACCCCGATCGCGTCATTCTCACCACCGCTCAGCAGGAAGAGCTCCTGTATGAGCTGCAGGTCGTCGGCAGCGGTGATGCGGCCGTGGCGCCCGTCATTTCGGCGGTCAGCCTGGCCCCCGGCAGCATCCTCTTCAAAGGCTCGTCGGCGCCGGAACCCTACATCGCCAGTGCGCTGGCCCTCGATAACACCACCGTCCTCGTCACCTTCAACGAGGTGATGGACAACAACGCCAACGTCGCCACCTTCTACCGCATCGAGTCGCCCGACCTGAAGATCATCAGCGCGGCCAAAGGCACGCTGACGACCGTTCAGCTCACTACCGAGCCGATGGAGCACGTCCAGTACACGCTCAAGGCCTACAACATCTCGGCCGGCAACGGCACCAAGCTCATCGACCCGGACAACAGCGCCACCTTCCAGGGCATCCCGCCGGTGGACACCGGTGCGCCGCAGCTCCTCACCGCAGCCGTGGTCAGTGATACGAAAGTGCTGCTCTCGTTCAGCGAGCCGCTGGCCGACAGCGTGACCGACCCGCTCAACTTCACAATCTCGCCCTCGCTTCTGGTCACCGCCGCAGAGCTGAGCACCTACAACACGCAGGTTCTGCTCACCACGCTGCCCATGCAGGCCGGCGTCGAGTACACCGTCACCGCCGGATCCGGCGTCCATGACAAGGCCGGCAACCCCATCGATGCCGCGGCTGGCGAGGCCACGTTCACGTTCAACGGCCAGACCGAGCTGAACGGCGCCGGCAGCCTGCCGCGCGTCGTCGGCGCCATCGCCCTGAGCAACACCAGTGTGCGCGTCACGTTCAGCAAGGCCATGGGCGCCGGCCTGGACACGGCCGCCAATTACCGCATCACCGGCGCCGACACCGCATTCCTGCTGGTGAAGGAAGCGGTTGCTGGCCCCAACAGGCTCTACGTGGACCTTACTACCTCCTCCCAGGCCCCCGGCGACTACATCGTCCACGTGGTCAACGTGCTCGATACGTCGGGCAACCCCCTCATGGGTCCCAGCGGTTTGCTGGCCCCGCCCGAAGGTGTGGATCCCTCCAGCGCCAGATTCCGGGCCGTCGAACCCATCATCAGTCCCGGCCCCGACGGCGAGTGGGGAACCGATGATGACATCGACGAGCACATCGACACCGATGGCGACAAATTCGCTGACTGGTTCGAAACGCTCGGCTGGTTCATCACCATCAAGTTCGCCAACGGCACCACCAGCGTCGCTCACGTCACCAGCGATCCCTACAGCCCCGATACTGACAATGACGGACTCGATGACAGTGTCGAGAATCAATGGTCGTTCGATCCGCGCACCGATGACACGGACGCCGATCATCTCACCGATGGCGATGAGTTCAACGTCTATTACAGCGATCCCGCCAGTCAGGACACCGACGAGGACGGCATCGGCGACTTCCTCGAGGTGGACTTCTTCAAGACCTCGCCCCTCCTGGCCGACAGCGACGGCGACCAGTTGAGCGACGGCGTCGAGCTCTTCGAGAGCAGCCGCAATCCACTCTTGGCCGACCTGCCCATCCCGCAGATCACCGTCGGCAGCATCCGGCTCGACCTGCAGATCACTTCGAGCTTCACTGACGAGCAGGGCACGACCACCGAGATCAGCGACTCCTCCACGACCAGCTTCGCCCAGAGCCGCAGCGACACGCTCGCCACCAGCTCGACCACCAGCACCGAGGAAGAAAACGGCCAGAGCCAGAGCCTCGGGTTCGAGGCCGGCGTGGAAGACGGCGGTTTTGTGGGCAACGTGCACGGTGACATCGGCTTTGAGCAGAGCCGCTCCCTGGGCTTCAGCTCCACTGTCGACCGCGAGACGGCCAAGGAGTCGCAGCAATCGTGGGAGAAGACGGTCGAGAAGGCCCTGGCCCAGAGCCAAAACCGCTCCGTGACGCGCAACATCGAGAGCGCCGTCATTCAGGCCACCGTCAACCTGGCCAACCGCGGCGACGTGGCGTTCTCCATCACGAATCTCGAGCTCTCCGTCCTCCAGCAGGACCGCAGAAGCGGCCTCTCGTTCCAGCCGGTCGCCACGTTGCGGCCCTCGGGCGACGATACGCCGACTTTCAATTTGGGACCGCTGGACGGCGAGCGCGGCCCGATCATCTTCGAGAGCACCAGCGTCTTCCCCAATCTGGTCGAGGGACTTATGCGCGAACCCACCGGCCTGGTGTTCAAAGTCGTGAACTTTGACATCCTCGACGAGCTGGGCCGGAACTTCGCATTTACTTCGCAGGAAGTCGTCGAGCGCACCGCGGGCATCGAAATCGATTTTGGTGACGGCGTGGTCGAGAAATACCATGTGGCCACCACCAGCACGTTCGACGACAACGGATTGCCCGTCGGCATCACTCTCCAGCGGGCGCTCCAGATCGCTGGCCTGGAGAGGGCAGCCGGGAACGATCCGCCGCTCCCGCCAACCATCACGCCTGCCATCCGCAACAGCTATGGCACCATCGTCAACAACAGCGTCGAGCGACTGACGCGTATCCGCGGCGTACAGAACGACCGTACGACGCCCAATGCGAAAAAACGCGCCTGGGCCGTCCTCGTCTCCGATGTGGACGTCTCACAGAACGCCAACTTCAGCAGCATCAACCTTCAGGCCGGCGACAAGGTGCAGCTCTGGTTCACCAGCGACACGGATGACGACAAGCTCTTTGCCCGCGAGGAATACCTTTACGGCAGCAGGGACGACGATACAGACACCGACGACGACGGCCTCGGCGACTTCTTCGAAGTCCGCACGGGGTGGCTCGTCAACCGGCTGCCCGGCCTGCCGTACAAGGTCTTCTCAGACCCGGCCCGCGCCGATTCCGATCTGGACCAGTTGACCGACAAGGAAGAGTTCACCGAAGGAACAGATCCGCATCGCTCAGACACCGATGAGGACGGCATCTCTGACAAGTTCGAGATCGTCGGGCCCCTCGAAGTCGTTCTCTACGATGGCGACGCCGATGAAACCAACGACGTGATCATGCCCGTCAACCCCTACACCACCGCCGCCATCATCGACGGCGGAAACGGCGTGTGCAACACGACCAAAGCCGGCGACGATGTGCAGGTCAAGGCCGTGGGCGCCGGTGTAACCGCCGGTGACGTCGTCATCGGTCCCGGCCCCAACGGCGTCATCGACACCACCCCCTCCAGTGATGACCTCCTCTCCACCGCCGACGAGATCGTCAGCGGTCCCGATGGCAAGTGCAACACGACCAAAACCGGCGACGACATCCAGGTCGTCGCGAAAGACGCGGCCGCCACGGCATTCACGACGGTGTGCATCCGCGCCGGCAAGAACGGCCTGATTGACAGTACTCCGGCCGGCGATGACTTCATCCGCGTCCGCCACGCCCGGCTCTTCGCCATCAATCCGCTCGATCGCGACACCGACGCGGACGGCATTCCTGATGGTCGCGAGTTTGTTGTGGGCACGAACCCCAACTCCAGGGACGCTGGCCGGGTCGTCGACAGCGATCAGGACGGACTCACCGACGACGAGGAGACGGCCGGCTGGCTCAGCGCGACGACCACGGCCCCGATCACAGTGACGGCTTCCAACGCCTCCAATTCCACGATTGACCGGACCGGAGGGGCCGCCAATCCCTTCTCGGCTGCAGATGCGAATGGGGCCTATCTCAGGTTCAAATCAGGGAACGAATACAGGATCATCACCTACAATTCAGCCACCCAGGTCGTCGTGGCGGGAAATGCGAGCAGTGAGACCGACAAGACGGGTGTCTTGAAGTTGATACGAGTCACCTCAAACCTGCTGCGTGCCGATACCGACCTCGACGGCCTGGGCGACGTCTTCGAACGTGCAATCGGCTCCAACCCGCGGTTGCGCGATACTGATGGTGACACACTGTCGGATCTTCAGGAGTTCGATCCGGCTGATCAGGACAACTACTACAGCGATGCCGAGATGGAGGCGGCCGTCCGCCGCTGCAACGACGCCGACAATTGCAGCCTACCCGACGCGCCGTCGACCGCGCTGCGCACCAACATCACCCAGGCTGACAGTGACGGCGACACCATCAATGACAACATCGAGCTGACTCAGACCTGGGTTGTGAGCGCTACCGGCCCTGACGGCTCGGCCCTCGACGATGTCCAGGCGAAGTCAGTGCCGTACTCAGCCGATGCCGACGGCGACAAACTGACCGACGCCGAGGAGTTGGCTGAAGAGACGGACCCCAACAGTGCAGATTCCGACACGGATGGCACAAACGACGGGGACGAAACCACAACGTGCTTCGACCACGATGGCAGTGCTGCCACAGCGGACGTTTGCCGCGATCCGCTGTTGTCGGATCGCCTCATCGAGTTCAAGTACACCAACTTCCATACCACGGGTGACTGCGATGACATCGGTTTTGGCGGTGCCGAGATTGCAGGTATACTCAATTTCTCCGTCGCGGGCACCGCACACCCCGGCTACCGGCCCAGCGGCTGGAAGGAAACCTGTGCGGGCGAAACGGGTACGATCGCAACAGACCAGACGCTGGATTACACGAGAAAGTTCATACTGGCTGCCGGTCAGTCATTCACCGCCTCCAGCAGCAATATGAATGAGTGCGACGCGGGCCACGTGAACAACCTGAGCAACTTTAGCTCTAGCTTCCTCTACACAACCGTGGCGGGGTACGCGCCCAACACGGTGACGCCCGCGTCGAACACGATCACAGGAAGCGGTGACGTGGGCAGGCCATGTGAGTTCAGGATCGACATGTCGATCAAGTCGATTGTGACCTTCAAGCCGTGATGAGCGGCAGGGGCCTGAACAGCCCTTGAAGTGGACCATCGGGCCAGTTCCCCGGCTTTGCGTCTGGCCGGTGTCACGCGAGCCTTCGTGTGACACCGGCCTCGCGTTTGCCACGGCCCGTGACCTCTCGCGGACGCATCACGTCAGCCGAAGCTCCAACCATCGTCTCCAGGCCCCATCCCGCGCAGATAGAGTGCTCCGCTGCCGAACAATTGACAGAATCGCAGGATTTTTGTTGACGTTTCCACGGGGGAGTCGCTAATATCACTCGTTCGGGTCGGGGGTTTCCTGCACAGAGGCTGTAATCACGTCAGCCGGAGCCTGTCGTATGTGCGCAGGGGCTGCCCCGAAAAAAGTCAGATCCTCATTGAGTCTTTGCGACCACGGTGGTGGGAATGAGGCGTTTCGCGGCCGCTTCTGCGGCACTGTTCATTTCTTGCGCGCTCGGATGCCCTTCCGCCGAGTCTCCGCAGACCGCGATCGACGCGGATATCGCGTCGCAGTCGGGCGGTGCGCCCCCGTCGGCCGGCAGTACTGACCTGCCGGCGGATGATTCCGCTTCCATTCCTGCCCAGCCCTCTTCTTCCGATGACCCACAGGAACCCGATGCCGACGAGCTCCTCGCCCTGCTGCGCGACAGCGACCGTGACGGCCGCACCGATCTCCAGGAGCTCACCGCCGGGACCGATCCGCTCGACCCCACCGATGGTCCCGACGTCGATGGCGACGGAATCCTCAACCAGGACGACCCCGACGTCGACGGAGACGGCATTCCCAACGCGTACGACAAAGACATCGACGGCGACGGCGAGTCGAATGACACCGACTCAGATCGCGACGGTGATTTCCTGATCGATAGCGTCGATACCGACGACGACGGCGACGGCGTCGAGGACGACCGGGACGACGACGATGATTCCGACGGCGAACCGGACGACAACGACCCCGACTGCGACACGCCCGAACAGCAGAAGACCAACCAAAGATGCCCTCAGAAGCCGGGCCAGGAAGGCGTCGTCGGCCTGGGTGATGTCGAAGATGACGTGCTCTACGACATCTTCCGCCTGTTCGACCCGAACCCCGACGGCATTGTGGGACTGGGTGACACCGACGATGCAACGCTCGAAGACGTCCGCCGTCTCTTCGATCCGGACGTGGACGGCTTCGTCGGCCTGGGCGATGTCGATGACGACACGCTGGAAGCATTGCAGGACCTGTTCAAACCCGGCGAGATCATCGGTCTGGGGGGTGCGAGCGATGAGGTCCTCGTCGACGTGAACCGCCTGTTCGAGCTGGCCCAGGAGCCTGATGAACCGGTTTGCCCCGTCGTCCGGAGGTGTATCCCCGGCAGTGCCCGCCAGGTGCTCATCCACCTCTTCGACACCGACGGCGACGGCGTCAGCAACGGCCTCGATAACGACGTCGATGGGGATGGGATTCGCAACGAGAACGATCCCGACATCGACGGCGACGGCATTCCTAACGGCCTCGACAACGACGTGGACGGTGACCGCAAGTTGAACGGCAAGGACGGCAACGTCGACGGCGACCATCTGCCCAACGGCGAGGATTACGACGTTGACGGAGACACGGTGCTGAACGGACGGGACGACGACGTCGATGGCGATGGGCGGCTCAACGGCGAAGACGACGACACGGACGGCGACGGCGTCGTCAACGGCTTAGACAGCGACGTGGACGGCGACGGCCGGCCCAACAGCAGCGACGCAGATATCGACGGCGACGGACTGTCCAACAGCAACGATACCGACATTGACGGCGACGGAGTGGCGAACAGCGCCGACCCGGACATGGACGGCGACGGCACGGCCAATGCCGACGATGACGATCAGGATGGCGACGGTGTCGCCAACGCAGACGATACCGACCCCGACGGACCGGAAGACTGAGCCCGGCACTTAAGTATGAACGCAGATTGATTGACACTCTCGAACAGGGTGGCATGGGTCCCGGCGCGCCGGAATACTCGCTGCCCGTGTTTCCTGCGCACGGGCAATGAGTACATTGCCCATGCCACCCCGGATGGATCTTTCTGCGTTCCTACTTAGTGCCGTTTTCGGCGAGAGACTTTTGTAGCGGCCGCGAGACAGAATAACACAGAGGAGATAGAATCGTATGAAACGCTTTCATCTGACCCGCTGGTGCTGGTGCCTGCCCGCGCTTGCTCTGGCCTCGTGTAATCCGGAGGCGCAGCAGTCGACCGTGGACGAAGCCAGTCAGGCGCTGCCCGCACTGAAGGCCGCCCAGTCGCTCAGCCGGCATTACGTCGAAGTCGTCTTCGCCGGCGCCGTCGGCGCCGAAGCGGAGGACGCCGGCCGCTATCAGATCACCGGTCCCAATGACGGCGCCCTGCCGGTCAAGGCGGCCCGCCGCGCTGCAGACGATGGCCGCGTGATCCTCACGACCGGCGAACAGTCAGAGGTCCTCTATACGCTCAAGGTGGCGGGCAGTGGCGGTGCGGCCGTGGCACCCGTCATTTCGGCCGTCAGCCTGGCCCCCGGCAGCATCCTCTTCAAGGGCTCCTCCTCGTCGGAACCTTACATTGCCAGTGCCCTCGCGCTCGACAACACCACCGTCCTGGTCACCTTCAGCGAGGTCATGGATAACAACGCCAACGTCGCCACCTTCTACCGCATCGAATCGCCCGATCTGAAGATCCTCACCGCCGCCAAGGGCGCCCAGACCACCGTCCAGCTCACCACCGAGCCCATGGCGCACCTGCAGTACACGCTCAAGGCCTACAACATCTCGGCCGCCAACGGCAACAAACTCATCGACCCCGACAACAGCGCCACCTTCCAGGGCATCCCGCCGGTGGACACCGGTGCGCCGCAGCTCCTCACCGCGGCCGTGGTCAGTGATACGAAGGTGCTGCTCTCGTTCAGCGAGCCGCTGGCCGACGGCGCGACCGACCCGCTCAACTTCGCCATCGCTCCCTCGCTTCTGGTCACCGCCGCCGAGCTGAGCACCTACAACACCCAGGTCCTGCTCACCACGCTGCCCATGCAGGCGGGCATCGATTACACCGTCACCGTCGGCTCCAACGTCAAGGACAAGGCCGCCAATGCGATCGATGCTGCACACAAGAGCGCCACCTTCAAGTTCAATGGGCAGACGGAGCTCAACGGCGCCGGAAGCCTGCCGCGCGTCGTCGGCGCCATCGCCCTGAGCAACACCAGCGTGCGCGTCACGTTCAGCAAGGCGATGGGCAGCGGTCTGGACAACATCGCCAACTACAGCATGACCGGCGCCGAGACCAGTTACCTGGCCGTGTTCGCAGCGACGGCGGGCGCTGATCGAACCTATGTTGATCTGACCACTTCCAGCCAGTCGCCCGGCAGCTACACCGTACGCGTGGTCAACGTCAAGGACACCTCCGGAAACCCACTCATGGGTCCGAGCGGTCTGCTGGCTCCGCCCGACGGCGTAGACCCGGCTACCGCGGTGTTCGCCGCACTGCCACCGGTCATCGATCCCGGCCCGGACGGAGTGCTGGGAACCGACGACGACATCGTCAACGAGCAGACCGACACCGACGCCGACGGCATCGCCGACTTCTTTGAGACCGCCGGCTGGTTTGTCACCATCAAGCTCGCCAACGGCACCAGCGTCAGCTACCACATCACCAGCGACATCTTCAGCGCCGACACCGACGGCGACGGCCTGGGCGACGCCGTGGAAAACCAGTGGAACTTTGATCCCCGTTCGAGCGACACCGACGTCGATTACCTCGGCGACTACGCAGAGTTCAACGTCTACTACAGCGATCCGCTCAACCAGGACACCGACGGCGACGGCGTCGGCGACTTCCTGGAGATCGACTTCTTCAAGACCGCCCCGACACTGGCCGACTCCGACGGCGACCAGTGGACCGACGGCCAGGAACTCTTCGAACGCAACCGCAACCCGCTCATCTCCGACCTGCCCCGCCCGGCCATCGATCTGGGCGACTTCCGCCTGAGCCTCGACACGCGCTTCACGTTCACCGACACCACCGGCACCTCGCGCACGGTCGAGGAGAACACGACCACCGAGGTGCAGGAGAGCACTTCACAGACCTTCGCTCAATCGGACACGAACACCACGACCAACGCGATCGAGACCTCGGCTGAAATCGGCTACGACGACGGCCCGGTCGGGTCGGTGAGTTTCGGTTACGGCTACACGGGTGAGGACACCATCCAGCTTGACCAGGAATCGACCACCGAGATGACGCAGGCGTATCAGGAATCGCTGACCACGTCCGAAACGGTGGACCAGACCAAGGAGGTCACGCGCGAGGTCGTCGGGGCGAGAATGGACACATCCGTCACCATCCGCAACGTCGGCGACATCGCCTTCTCGATCAGCAATCTCGAGGTCACGGCGGTCGTGCTCGACGCCCGGAACCACGCCGTGTTCAAGCCGGTCGGCACGCTCCTGCCCGCCGTGCAGGGCGGCGTCTTCAACCTCGGGCCATTCGTCCCGGAGAAGGGGCCGTTCATCTTCTCGAACACCGATGTGTTCCCGTCGCTGGTCGAGGACCTGCTGCGCAATCCCCGCGGCCTGCTCTTCCGCGTCGCCAACTACGACATCACCGACGAGTTCGGGCGCAACTTCGCCTTCACCTCGCAGGAGGTCAACGACGTCACGGCCGGCCTGACCATTGACTTCGGCACCGAGGCCCTCAACTTCCGCATCGCCACGTACAACGGCTTCGTCGAGGAGACCGGCCAGCCCAAAGGCATCAAGATGCGCTACGCCCTGGAAAACATCCTGGGTATCCAGAAAGGCACGACCGACGGCTATGCCACAACCGTCGTTAACGGCGTTGACAAGCTGACCCGCGTGCGGAACGTGTCGGCCGACCAGACGAAGAACCGCTTCTGGGCCATTCTCGCCAACGTCCAGATCGGCGACAACGTCAACTTCGACGACATCGACCTGTTTGCCCGCAACAACGTCTCACTCGCCTACGTCAAGGACGAGGATTTCGACGGCCTGATCGATCGTGAGGAGTACCTCTACGGCAGCTCCGACACGCAGACCAATTCCGACACCGACACGCTGGGAGACTACCTGGAGGTCAAGACCGGCTGGACGGTGCAGGTGGAAGGGAAATCCCCGTTTATCGCCTTCTCCGACCCAACCCGCGCCGACTCCGACGCGGACGGGCTGCCGGACCATCTGGAACGCACGCACGGCACCGATCCCCGCAATGCTGACACCGACGGCGATGGCATCAGCGACCGGGCGGAGGTTTTCTCTCCCTGCGTCGTCTTCCCCGGCGCGAACGGCATCGCCGAGATCAACTTCTCGGGCAGTTCGGCCTTGCAGCCCATTCCCTTCAACGGGTTCGGCAAACCCACCGACATCGCCTACATAGGCGAATATCAGGGCGCCTGCACGGCTGAAGAAGTCGCACTGTTCGCTACGCTGACCTTCCCGGGTGACGATAAGAACTATCAGGGCCTCGACCCGCTCGATCCCGACACCGACGACGACGGGCTGAAGGACGGCGTGGAGCTGGTCCTGGGCTCCAGCCCGCTCAACCGCGCTGATGCCCCGTACGACACCGACAACGACGGCCTGCTCGATTCAGTCGAGAAGTCCGGCGCCGGCTGGACCATCACCGTGCGCAACGCCGACGGCACCACGAGCACGCGCACCGCGCTCCCGAGCCCGCTGGATCCGGATTCGGACGATGATGGCCTGCCCGATCTGCTCGAGCAGTATCTCGGCTCCGATCCGCGGAACCGCGACACCGATAACGATGGACTGCTCGATTTCGACGAGTTCAAATCAACCTCATCGTACAGCATTGCCCTCACCGCCTTCCGTGACTTCGAGGCCAAATGCCTCGGGGCCGGAACCTGCACCTACGACCCGACCGGCTCGCTGCTCTACGGCACCAGCGTCACCAGCGCGGATACCGATCAGGACGGCCGAAGCGATGCACAGGAGCTCTTCGAATTCTGGACCGTCCGCGTCGCCGGCCAGGCGCCCTACGACGTCACGTCGTCGCCGACAGAAGCGGACCGTGATCGCGACAACCTCGACGACGGCGAGGAACTCGCCCTGGGCACCGATCCGAGCAACTGGGATACGGACGGCGACGGTATTCAGGATGATGTGGACGGCGTCTCCACCGGCAACGGCAAGACCGTCACATTCACGTTTGTCTCACATGCCGTGGGCGAAGACGACTGTGAACCCGCTCCGGATTGCGGCGATTTCAGTTGGAGTTTCACCGTGACCCATCCGGGCGGCTCGCAGACGTTCACGGTGGGTGAAACCAATCTGTGCAACAACGGCTCCAAGACGTTCAGCAGCAACGAATCCATCACCTTCACGCTCCGGCCGGGTGAGTCGTTCAGCTTCAATGGCAGTGTCAGGGAGGATGATCCCTCTGGCAATGCGGATGAGCGCTGGACCATTGCGGCGCGCAGCTTCACATTCGCGCAGGTGGAGTCTATCACGAGTCAGGACTTCACCTACAGCTTCTCCAGCAGTGCGGGTGATACGCAGTCGGGCACCAACGATCCCGAGACGTGTTACAACGACGACACGCTCACCGTCCGCGTGGCCGTCTCGGGCGCGTGATCGCCGCCGGGCCCTCGCGCCCGGTGTTCACATCCATCTGCACGAACCGCCGGCGAGGCGAAACCCCGCCGCGCGGTTCCTTTTTGTGCTCCATGCGATCAGGGCCTCCGTCCCCGGCGATGCCTCCGCCCCCGGCGATGTAGCGGCCGCCCCCTGCGGCCGCCCGAGGCGAGGCGAGAGATGGCGCGAAGAATGGTATAATCACAATCGGTCGGTCCGCGCCGCCCAGGCAGCAAGGCGGCTTCTCCGTTGGGTCGTTTGATTCCTCAAGCATGTCCCCAGGGAGGAGGCGCCCATGCGCCGGCGCACGAAGATCACGGCCGTTGTGGTCGTGCAGTTGGCTTGCGTCCTCGCAACGCAGGCTCAGGCGGAGGTCGTGATCCAGACCGTCACCGTCGGCAACCCGGGCAACGCCGGGGATCCTCAGCTCGACGGCACTTTCGGCCGCGTGGACTATGTCTACCGGATCGGCAAGTACGAAGTGACGGCCGGCCAGTACGCCGCGTTTCTCAATGCCGTCGCAGCGACGGACACGCACGGCCTGTACGACGCGAGGATGTGGACGCACGCCCACGGCTGCCGCATCGAACGCACCGGCTCCTCGGGGAGCTACACGTACAGCGTCGCGCCGGACTGGGCGAATCGGCCGGTGAACTTCGTCTCGTTCGGCGACGGGCTGCGCCTGGCCAACTGGCTGCACAACGGCCAGCCCGCCGGGCCCCAGGACCTGACCACCACCGAAGACGGATCGTACTTCCTCAACGGAAAGGTCGCCGACCATGAGTTGGAGCCCATCGTCCGCGAGCCCGACGCCACCTGGGTCATGCCGTCGGAAGACGAATGGTACAAGGCGGCCTATCACGCCAACGACGGCGTGACCCTTGACACGCCGCGGCCGCCACGCGGCTCCGCTTCGCGGGCGGGCGAAGCCCGCAGCGGCGTGTCAAGGGTGACCGGGAACTACTTCAGCTATCCGACCACAAGCAACATCTTCCCGAAACACCCGCTGATCGACCCTGATCCGGGTAACAACGCGACGTACTTCCACAACGGCGCCTATACCATCGGCCCCCCCTACTACCGAACCGAGGTCGGCGCACACGAAAACAGCGAGAGCCCCTACGGCACGTTCGATCAGGGTGGCAACGTGTGGGAGTTCAACGAATCGATACCGCTCTTTGACGGCCGCGGCATTCGGGGCGGAGCGTACGACACGGGCAGCGACGAGACGGCCGTGTGGACGCGGCCCATCGAGTTCCACTCGTCGGACCAGTTCAGCGATCTCGGCCTGCGTCTGGCCAACCTGTCGCTCGCGCCCCCCTGCAGCGTCTTCGTCACCCCGGATTTCAACCACGACTGCGATGTGGATACGGGCGATCTGGATGCCTTCAGAACCTGTTCCACCGGACCTGCCACTCCGTCCCCGCCAGGCTGCGAAAGCAGGGACTTCGACCGCGATGGCGACGTCGACCTGGACGACTTCGGCGTCCTCCAGCGCTGCTATAGCGGCGCAGACGTCACGGCGGACCCGGACTGCACGAACTGAGACTGCCGGCCGGGCATCCCGCCCGTCGAAATCAGGCCGGCACGGGTGCGGCGTTCAACCCTGAGGCCGCTCCAACTCGACGGTGTCGAACCCCCCGCCCTCCGCGGGCGACCAGTCGCGGCCGCCGCGCGCGCTGATCACGGCCATGACCACGCACGGAACTACCAGGAGGGCCGAGGCGACGTAGGGCAATGCAACGCCGTACTCGAACACCACGTTCCCGCAGAAAGGCCCCAGAATGCGGGCCATCGCCGACGCCGACTGGTTGAGACCCAGGACCTCGCCCTGGCGCCCCGGGTCGCTTCGCCGTGAGACCAGCGCGTGCACCGAGGGCGTGATGAACGCAAACCCGGACACCACGATCGGGATTGCCAGCAGCAGCCCCACCAGCGACCCCGTGTTGGCCACCATCCCGATCAGCCACAGTCCCGCGCCCAGCAGCAGCGTCCCCACGTTGAGCAGCCAGGTCTCGCCGACCCGCGGCGCGATCCGCCGCACGATCCCTCCTTGAACCACCGTCAGGATCAGCCCGATATACGTGAAGATGTAGAAATTGCTGCGATCGCTGAGATGAAATGACGCCTCGGTGAGCCGCGAGAGCGTGGTCTCGAACTGGGCGAACGCGAACACGCACAGGAAGAAGAGAGCCAGCAGCATCGCGATTGAGGGCGTGTGCATCACCTCGCGCAGCGCCCGGATGTCGAGCCACGTGCGCCGCTCGTGAGCGGCCCCCGGCTGCAGAGACTCGGGCAGCTTCAACCAGGCCACAATCAGGGCCAGCAGCGAGAGCCCGGCCGCGAGAAACCCCGGAAGCGAATTCAAGGGCTCCACCTCGCCCGGCATAACCGCACGAGGCAGGGCAATCGATCCGAGAATCGGCCCTACGGTAAAGCCGATCCCGAAGGCCGCGCCGATCAGGGCCATCCCCTTCGCCCGGTTGCGCAGGTCGGTCGAATCTGCGATGTAGGCCTGCGCCGCCGAGATCGTTGCTCCGGCCACGCCCGCCCCCAGGCGCGAAATGAACATGAGCGAAAGGCTCTCGTAGATGGTCGCCACGCCGAACAGGCCGTAACAGAGCACCGATCCGATGAGACCCGCCAGCAGCGCCGGGCGTCGCCCCACCCGGTCCGACAGCCGCCCCCAGAGCGGCGCGAACAGGAACTGCATCAGCGAATAGGACGAGAACAGCAGCCCGATCGTTGCCCCCCCCGCCTGGAAGCGCTCCGCATAGCGCGGCAGCAGCGGCAGCACGATGGCAAAACCGAGCAGATCGATCACGACGATGATAAACACCAGCCCGAGCGAACCCCGGACTGCGGCGCGCTCCGGCGGCGAAGTGACATCCGATTCCATACCCCAGAGTCTAGCCGCCCCCGCCCGATTTCTCACGTTCCCGGCGTCGTCGCCACACCCTCTGCTCTGAACCCCGCCCGGTAACCCCCTTCCCCGCGTGTGGCACGCGGCTTGGCGAGTCGGGGGATCTGCCATACCCTCTACTCCGCTGAGCCGGAGTGGAAGATGGACGCTGCACTGGCACGCCGCGACTGCTTGCGATCCGCCCTCGCCTGCGGGAGTATGATGGTGCTCGGCGGCGCAAACCGGGAGCGGCAGAACATCCCGGTGTCCCGCAACACATCCAGGAGTCCCTGGCCCATGCGCATCAGCCTCAACACCAGCACGCTTCGCGGACACAAGCTGCCCATCACGCAGATCATCGACATCGCCGCGAAAGCCGGCTACGGGGGCATCGAGCCGTGGCCGGATGACCTGGACAGGCACGTCCAGTCCGGCGGTACGCTCAAAGACCTCGACAAACGCCTCAAGGACGGCGGCCTTGCCGTGACGGGGGCGATTCATTTCGCCAACTGGATGATTGACGACGATGCGGGCCGCGCGAAGGGTCTCGAGGACGCGAAACAGATGATGGGCAAGCTCGCCCAGATCGGAGCGACGCACATGGCCGCTCCGCCGCACGGCGATGTCAAGAACGTGAGTCTGCTCGCGGCGGCCGAGCGCTATCGCACGCTGCTCGAGCTGTCGGAGGCGTTCGGCGTCACGCCGGCCATCGAGCTCTGGGGCTTCGCTCCGAACCTCTATCGCCTGGGGCAGACCGCCCTCGTGGCCATCGAGGCCGACCATCCCAAAGCCTGCATCCTGCCTGACGTGTATCACCTCGTGCGCGGCGGCTCGGGCTTCAGCGGCATCCGCCGCCTGGCCGGCAGCCTCTACGGCGGCTTTCATCTCAACGACCTCCCGAAAGACCATCCGCCGCGGGAGAAGCTCACCGACGCCGACCGCGTCTATCCCGGCGACGGCGTCATGCCGCTCAGGCAGCTCCTGCGGGACCTGCGCAGCGTCGGGTACGACGGAGCGCTCTCGGTCGAACTCTTCAACCCCCACTACTACCAGCAGGATCCGATGTTCGTGGCCAGGACGGCGCTCGAAAAAACGCAGGCGCTGATCACGGCGGCCTTCGAGAAGCAACAGACTCCTTAAATCACCACGAAGGCACGAAGGAATAGAGAGAGTAAACTCCGCCTTCTTCGTGTCTCCGAGCTTTCGTGGTCCTCCTGATTCGTTTTCGTACTTTGCGGCCATGCTGACGCCGGCCTGGTCCGTTTGGGCTATCGAGACTCCTTCTTCGTGCCTTCGTGTCTTCGTGTTGAGTCTGCCGGCTCCGGGCCTTCAGAACGGGCGAGTTTACGGAGCTGCGTGAGCAAGGCCCGAAAGTCCCTGGGCAGCGGGGCATCGATCTTGACCTGCTGCGACGTGCGCGGGTGGGCAAACGTGATCGACTCGGCGTGGAGCGTGAGGCGGGCGATGAGCGGGCGCTCCTCGTGGCGGCGGCTGGCGTGGTAATCGGCCTTGACCGACGAGAGGTAGAACGCCTCGGCGCCGCCGTAGAGCGGGTCGACGAGCAGCGGCAGGCCCATGAGCTGCAGGTGCACGCGGATCTGGTGCTGCCGCCCGGTGAGCGGCCAGCAGCGCACCAGCGACGCGGGCCCGAGCCGCTCGATGAGGCGCCAGCGCGTCTGGGCGGGCTTGCTCTCCTTGTCGCTGATCATCATGCGGCCGGGCTGACGCGGGTCTTCGGCGATGGCCGCGTGAATCAGGCCGCTCTCGTCGTCAGGCGAGCCGCGGACGATCGCCAGATACT
>CAZQEN010000008.1:12142-23715 GCA_964591605.1 uncultured Planctomycetales bacterium | reverse complement strand
GCGTGAATCAGGCCGCTCTCGTCGTCAGGCGAGCCGCGGACGATCGCCAGATACTGCTTGCTCACGCTGCGGCCCAGGAACTGATCGGAGAGGCAGCGCTGGGCATCCACATGCTTGGCGAGCACCATCACGCCGCTGGTGTCGCGGTCGAGCCGGTGCACGAGGCGGAAGTCCTGCCTGCGGCCGGTCTGACGTTCGAGCACCTCGCGGATCGACTCGCCGCCCTGGCGCCCGGGCACGCTGAGCACGCCCGCGGGTTTGTGGATCACCAGCAGGTCGTCGTCGTCCAGCAGGATGTCAATCTCACGGGCCAACGAGGTCCCCAAACAGACACCCAAAGAGCCGCGGGCTTCATCCCGCGCGGTCTTCCCCACAGGCTGAACGCCTCATTGCTGCATCATCCAGGCCCAGTTCCTCCGCCCGGTCTGTCGCCCCGAGGAACACCTTATTCGCCTCCTGCACCTCATCAATCTCAGGTTTCTTCCGAAACGAAGGTTCGCCGACGCACCAGCGCCGCGCGGGCTGAAGCCCGCGGCTCTTTGTCAGTCGCTCCACAGGTCGTTCAAGCGTCTTTCCACATTCGCCGCCGCGGCCGGGCCGTTGTCATCCGCCCCCATCCACTCCTCGCGCGGCACGTCGGGCAGCTCCTCGGCCAGCAGCTTGCGCACCGGCGGTGTGATGAAGCGCGTGAGCTGGGCGTAGTGATGCAGATCGCCCATCATCGACCGCGTGCGGTAGTAGCGGAGCGGAAAGTAGATGTATAAGCGGTCCTTCGCCCGCGTCATGGCGACATAGAACAGCCGACGCTCCTCGTCGACGCCGTCCTGGTCGCTCACCGCCATGTCCGAAGGAATGGCCCCATCGGCCGCGTGAATGATGTAGACCACATCCCATTCGCAGCCCTTGGCCGAGTGGATCGTGCTGAGCGTCAGGTAGTCCTCTTCCAGGAACGGCGGCTGGGCCAGATCGGACGTCGAGGTCGGCGGGTCGAGCGTCAAATCGCTGATGAAACGGCCGCGGGTGGGATAACCGGCGGCGATCTGCTCGAGCTGCTCAAGGTCACGCGAGCGCATGGCGGCGTTGTCGTAGCGGTTCCGGAAGATCGGGTCGTAGAAGTGCCGGATGCGCTCGATTTGCGAGACGAGGGGGATCTCGGCGGGGCCCGGGAGTGCGGGTGAAGCGCCGTCACCGGGATCGCCGACGGCCGCAGCGGCGTCGAGGCGCGGGCGTGCGTCCTTCCTGGTCGTGCGTTTCTTGCGTGAAGGCCTCGCTGGCGCTTCGGGCTCTGCGGCGCCCAGGCAGGCGCGGAGGGTCTCGCGCAAACTCTCGAATGGCTTCCTCGCCGCCGACGGGATGGCCGGGGGATGATCGAGAAGCCGCCGCAGCGGTGAGAGACCGGCGGATCGGCCTGATTCGACCGTTCGTTCCGCCGCCCGCACGCCCAGCGCCGCGACGATGCGCCGCGCGCCGGCCGGCCCGATGCCGTCGAGCAGCAACAGCACGCGGAACCAGCTTATCTCGTCGTAGGGATTCTCCAGGATCCGCAGGAACGCGAGCATATCCTTGATGTGGGCCGATTCGATGAATTTGAGCCCGCCGTACTTGTGAAACGGGATGTTCCGCCGGGCGAGCTCGACTTCGAGCTGATCGCTGTGATAGCCCACCCGAAAGAGCACCGCCTGACGGATGAGCGGGATGCCCTCCTCCAGGTGGGAGACGATCCTGCGGGCCACGGCGATCGACTGTTCGGCTTCGTCGACGCAGGTGACCAGGATCGGCCGCTGCTCGGACTCGCGCGTGGACCAGAGGTTTTTCGTGTACCGCTGCCGGGCGTCGGCCATCACCGCGTTCGAGGCCGCCAGGATCGGCTGCGTCGAGCGGTAGTTCTGTTCGAGCGTCACGACGTGCGCGCCGGGGAACTGTTTCGGGAAGTCGAGGATGTTCCGCACCGTCGCCGCGCGGAACGAGTAGATCGACTGCGCGTCATCGCCGACGACCATGATGTTGCGGTTCGTGCGGCGCAGACCCTGCAGGATCCGGGCCTGCACCGCGTTGGTATCCTGGTATTCATCGACGAGCACGTGCTCGAAGCGCTCCGCGACGACTTCGCCCGTGCCGGAGGCGTTCAGGAGCGCGTTCCAGTACAGGAGCAGGTCGTCGTAATCGAGCACGTTCTGCTCGCGTTTGCGCTGGGTGTAGGCCTGGAAGATTACGCGGATATCTTCAAAATCGTCCTCGCACCACGGGAAGTGGCGTTTGAGCACGTCCTTGAGCTTTGTCTCAGCGCTGACCGTCCGGGAGTAGATGGCGACGAGCGTTTCCTTGCGCGGGAACCGGCGGTCGTTTCGGGCGACGCCCAGCTCGTTGCGGATGAGGTTCATCAGGTCGGCGGCGTCGCCCTGGTCCATGACGGTGAAATCGGGCGCGAGCTGAATGGCCCGGCCGTAGTGGCGCAGCAGCCGGTTGGCGACGGAATGGAACGTCCCGCCCCAGACCCGGCCGGCCGTGGTCTGGCCGGTGAGATGTCCGGCCCGGGCGATCATCTCCGCCGCCGCCCGCCGCGTGAACGTGAGCAGCAGGATGCGATCGGGGGCGACGCCGCGCTCGATCAGGTTCGCGACCCGCGCGGCGAGCGTCTTGGTCTTGCCCGTCCCCGCTCCGGCGATGACCAGCAGCGGGCCGTCGCCAAATGTGGCCGCCTCGCGCTGGGCCGTATTCAGATCATCGAGCCAACTGGCCGGCATGCCGAGCCCCGTCACATCAGAGCAGCGATTGTACGAGCGATCCGCCAACTTCACCAATGAATTACTCCCGAACGCGCCCAATGCGGGTGCGGCCACGCACGCAGAGCGAGAGGATTCCCAGATAGCAGAATGGGATGAACCGCAGAGGCGCAGAGACCGCAGAGAAGACAAATCGGGATGTATTCTCCGCGTCCTCTGCACTGCAAACGCGCGGAATCTTGTTCTTATGACAAGATTTCCCCGGCCCGCCAGATGAACGCCGACCGGTGATGAGTGGTCCTCTGTCCCCTGAAGGGCTTTCATTCATCCACGGTTGCTCCGTTCGCCCAGGCGGTTGACCAGCCCCGTGAGGGGCGAAAGGTGGTAGCCCGCGGCGTGAGCCGCGGGGATCCCGCCGCCCTGGTCAGGCGAGCCCCGGCAGGGGCGAAAGAGCGACGCCCTTCTGACGCCCCTACCGGGGCTGACATGCCCCGTGATCGCTCTCCCACGGCTTGCGCCGTGGGCTACCCTCTTGCGCCGCTCCGCGGCTCACTCGGCGTCAGGGTTATCATCTTCGGCAGTTTCGCGGCTCATCAGCCGTCGGGGCTGCCATCTTTCACCGTTCCGCGACTCATCAGCCGTCATCTTCGGTTACGACCGTTTGGGCTGCGGCGTCGGCCGTGCTGTGTTCATCTGCGGTTGCCTTCCTGGGTTGCGACCAACGGCTGCGCTGCGTCTCTGCGGCCACTCTCTCTTTAGGTTGCGGGCTGCGCCTGGCGTGTATACTCCTGTCCTGGATGCCATGTTGCTGTTTAACTGACTGACCTTCTTTGAGAGTCCGATGCCCATGACTTCCCGCGAACGTGTGATTGCCTCGCTGAACCACGAAGAGCCCGACCGCATTCCCATCGACTTCGGCGGCCATGCCTCTTCGAGCATCGCGATTCTCGCATATCTCAAGCTCAAGACCGCGCTGGGCATCACCGAGGGCCTGCCGAAGGTGTATCACGTCTGGGGCCAGATCCCCGACATCGAGCCGGCCGTCCTCGACCGCATGCACAGCGACACGGTTCAGCTCCATCGCTACCGCGCGTCGCTGGGCATCCGCAACGTCGCGTGGAAAGAGTGGGAGGTCGTGCCGGGCAAGAAAGTGCTGGTCAGCGAGGAGTTCAACCCGGTCATCGACGCAGAAGGCGACGCCTGCTGGTACGAGGGCGATACGCTGATTGCCCGGCTGCCGGCCAGCCGGCTGCACGGTTTCACGCTCATGCACAGCCCGCTGGCGAACTCGCAGACGAAAGCCGACATCGACCGCTTCTTCGACACGCCGGGCGAGGGCAACCACATCTCGCGCCTGCGGGTCAGCGACGAGGAGGTCGAATACCTGAAGGCAGAGTCGGCCCGCCTGCGGGCGAGCAGCGACCGGGCCATCGTTGGCATGTACGGCACCGTCGTCGAGAACGCCCAGGGGATTCTGGGCTGGGACGAACTGTTCGTCCGCCTGCTCGAGGATCGGGATCTGGCGCACCATTTTCTCGAGCGCCTCACCGACAGTCTGCTAGCCGGGCTCAGGAAATACCTCGCGGCCGTCGGGGACAATCTCGACGTGATCCTGATCGGCGACGACCTGGGCAGCCAGAAGGCCCCGCTCATCTCACCGGAGCTCTATCGCGAGACGTTGCTCCCCTACCACCGCAAACTGATCGACTACATCCGGCGCCACAGCCGGGCGTACGTGCTCTTCCACTCCGACGGCTCGATGATGCCGTTCTTCAGGGATCTCATCGACGCGGGCGTTCACGCGTTCAACCCGGTCCAGACCGACGCCGCCGGCATGGACCCGGCCATCATCAAGCGCGACTTCGGCAAACGCATGACCATCTGGGGCGCCGGCTGCGACACGCACTCGGTGCTCCACAAGGGCACGCCGCAGGAAGTCATCGAGGATGCCCGCCGGCGCATCCAGATCCTCGCTCCTGGCGGGGGCTTCGTCTTTAACCAGATCCACAACATCCTGCCCGAGACGAAGGCGAAAAACGTCATCGCCCTGTATGACTACGCGTATGAGCATGGGCGTTACCCGATCGACACCGGCGGCCTGTCGCTCGACGACCTGCAGAAGCGCTACGCCCACTACTGGGAGCACGCGCTCGAGGAGCTCCGGCGAGCCTAGCGCCGTTTTCGGTTTGAGAGTTTCGTGCCGGGTGCGACAAGCCTGGCATTCATGCCGGGTCACCGGGCGGCATCGGATTCCCGATTCCGGTTCGCCGGCGGTCGGGATGGGTTCGATTTTTCCGGTGCCCTCGGGCGCCGGCGCGGGATTCGCAATCCAAGCTTCTGAGGCAGCGGGGCTTATGGCGGGCGGAGCGGGTACGCGGTTTGGGTTTGTTCCTGTTTTTTCTGTTTCTGCCGGCACGTCAGGTCGGTCCCACGTCTGGAATACGGACGCCTCCTGATGACGGAACATGACGAGCGCTCCGGCAAGACGGGACCGTGCGGAGCCGGCCTGGGCGGGTGAACCCGGCCGAGACGCCGCCCGCGGAAAACCGCCTCGGCGGACCCGCGATTCCTGCCTCTTCCTGTCACCGCTCACACCGATAAGATAGCGGCATGATTCCACCTTTCAACGACGATGGTTGTCTGCCGCCCGGCGTCCATCCCGCGACGCTGGACGAAAACGGATTCGTGAACGTGACGTTCGCTACGGACCGCTGGGAAGTGGCGAAAGGCATGATCGAGGTGATTCCATGAACCTGACCAGCGAACGGGAGGTCGTCCATACACGACGCAAGCTTGAGCGGCTGGAAACGCGTTATGAAACGCTGCGTCGCCGGACGGGCGGCAACGCGCACGTGCGCGAACTGACGCTGGAGTCGCTCAAGAAGATGATCAACCAGTTCAGGGAAGAAATCACCCGCTACGTAGCCCATCATTCCGCCGGCAGCGAATCGAGCCGTCGAGCAGGCGGCCGGAAAGCGAAAAGACGCAGGACCCGATCCAGTTTGTTTCGCCGCGGTTTGAAAACCGCGCCCCCCGTGCAGACAGGTTCACGGGTGAGAAAAGCAGATTCGGTTCATGACACCTTCTCTACCCCCTGCAGGCATTCCGTATGCTTGCAGAAGCAATTACTACGGGTGATGTGAAGCGGTATAGGCCGCAGGAGAGCGTAAATACCCATTCGGGAAGCGGGCCGATGGGTGGCCGCCTCTGAGGGAGAAAACGGGGAGCGTTCGACATGACGGGCCATCAGTTCTTGGAGAAGTTGGCCGAGCAACTCGCCTCCGAATTGACCGCCAACAACTCGATTCGCGACTTCACGCGGAATCCTGAACTTATTGGAGCCTATGCCGAAGCTACGGTAAGGCGCCTCATCACTCGAATCGTCTCTCCGTTGCGCGTCTCAAGGGGGTCGATCGTCTACGAAGGGATTTGTCCTGACTCCGTGCCTGAAATTGATGCAATCATTTGGACTCCGTGTCCCATGCCTGCTGTATTTGAAATCGATGATTTCGGCCTTATCCCACGCATGAGTGCTTTCGCTTTTCTTGAAATCAAACGCTCGAACTATCCTCGAGTAGGGGAGAAGATCAAAAGTGTGCTTGAAAGAGAAGACGAACTGGTGCCCCTTGACCAAGGCGAGAGCATTCTGTATGGCACCGGGGTCCAGACCCCCATGAAGCATCGAAGCTTAGGGGTGGTGTGCTTGCGGGAACATCATGGAAGCGACAAAAGTTTGAACCTTCTCGTTGCAGCCGAGCGGGCCGTCGTATTGTTAGAACAGGATCGTAGAGGAGGCCTGAAAGCGAATCCCAAAGCGATGTTTAACCTCGTGAACTTCTTGATGCAGGTACGATATCGGGCCGGTCGCCTTGATGGTAGCATCATCGTGAATTGGCGAGACCCCGAAAACGTTCAATAGGACACGGATAGCTGCGATACAGACGATGATTCGCGGCGAGAAGGCCGCACGTGCTCGACGAAATCAATGCTGGGTTTTACAACCAAATCACTTCTTTTACATCCCTACCCGTTTTTCGGTTGGTTTTGCGGCCAGGAAACGGGCGAGCCTTCCCGGGTTTCCGTGCCGCCGTCGTAGAAGAACTGCTCGCGTGTGATCAGGCCGTTCTGGACCGTGTACACGCCGACTTCTTCGAGGGTCACGCGCTGGCCGGTCGCTTTGGGCGTGATGTCCACGGTGAAGTAGACGACGAACAGATCGGGATTGGCTCCGTTGTAGAAGGGGCCGGCCACGGTCGCGGCGTGGATCGCATTGTGGGCGGCCCATGCTTCGGACTTCTTGATCACCGGGTCCTGGCCGGCGGTCTCGCTGCCGTCCCCTTCAACGGAAACGATCGTCGGGGCGTACATCGTCCGCATCGCTTCGAAGTTTTTGCCCTGTCGGCACATCTCCACGAATTTCTCGGCAACGCTCCGAACGTTCATCGTGATCTCCTTTCAGTTTTTGGCCCTTACGGTGAGGTGCGAAGGGACTATACCCGACCGCGAGGTGGAATACGAACCCCCCGATCTGCCGGCTCAGGCTCGCCGGCGGGAGGTTTTCGGGAGGCGGGCTGATGCAGGACCGATTTCGCCCGGAGGGCGCACGATGGTTGCCAGGGACTTCGAGTCCCTGGAAACGAGCTGCTACTCTCCTTGTGGCCCTCCCTGTTTTCCTCCGCCCGCAGGGCGGAGGAAAACAGGGAGGGAGATGAATGAGGGCCGGCATCCAGGGACTTAAAGTCCCTGGCAACCATCGAATGCCCTCCGGGCACGGACACGACGGGGAACGTTCGTTGGAGGAAGTGCGGGCAGGCCGCTGAGCCCACAGAGGGCGCATCACCCGGCTCAGCCCGAAGCCAGCGGCTCGAGCATCAGGTCGCTCAGCCTGCCCGCCCGGAGCTGACAGCATGCCAGGGCGGCGATCATGGCGCCGTTGTCGGTGCAGTACTTCATGGGCGTCAGATGGAGGGCGACGCCCCGCTCGCGGCAGGCGACGGTGAGCTGTTCGCGGAGCCGGCTGTTGGCCGCGACCCCTCCGCCGACCACCACGCTGGCCACGCCCGTCCGCTGGACGGCCAGCATGGTCTTGGCGACCAGCACGTCGACGACCGCCGCCTGAAAGCTCGCGGTGATGTCGGCGATGTCCTGCCCGCTCAGGCGTTCGAGGCCCCCGCTGGTCTTGCCGGGCCCGTGCACCTGATAGAGGACGGCCGTCTTGACCCCGCTGAAGGAGAAGTCGAGCGAGTCACGGTCCAGCATCGTGCGCGGGAAGCTGTATCTGGCCGCGTCGCCCGCCTTCGCGATGCGGTCCACCACCGGCCCGCCCGGACAGCCCAGCTTCAGAATGCTCGCCACCTTGTCGAACGCCTCGCCGGCCGCATCGTCGATCGTCGAGCCGAGCAGCTCGATGTCCAACGGCTCGCGCACCCGGAACAGGGACGTGTGCCCTCCGCTCACCACCAGGGCCACCGCCGGCCAGATCGACCGTGTGTCGCCAGAGGAGCGGCCATCCTGTGCGGGCCGTGTGGCCCGAGCATCCTGTCCGTCAAGTGTGGCACGGGCATCTTGCCCGTGTTTCGTCGCATGACCATCCTGCCCATGCCCCGTCGCGGCCGGCGCCCCCGCCCCCCATTCGATGGCCGCGCTGCACGCATGCGCATGAATGTGATTCACGCCGATCAGCGGCTTGTTCCACGCCAGGGCCAGCGCCTTGGCCGCCGTCACGCCAATGAGCAGGCACCCCACCAGCCCCGGCCGATGCGTCACGGCGATGGCGTCCAGATCACCGCCGGCAACCCCGGCCTTGGCCATCGCCTCCTGAATCACTCCGTCCAGGTTCTCGATATGCGCCCGCGATGCCAACTCGGGCACGACACCGCCGTACCTGGCGTGCACGTCGAACTGCGTGGCCACCACGTTCGAGAGCACCCGATGCGGTCCGGCCACCACCGCCGCGGCCGTCTCGTCGCAGGAGGTCTCAATCCCCAGAATGACCGGATCATTCGCCATCAAAACGCCTCATCCTCCCATCGCCGCGGCTCACCGACTCGGGGTTTGACGAGATGGCGAGCGATTTCGTGAGGCTGTAGACACGACATGGGTCAACGGAACGCACTCAGGCCAGGGGCGGATGGATGTTCTCTTAAACACACACAGGATTCTGCTACTTCTCCGCGGCCGTGACGCCATCGCGGCCGGGGGTGGCGATGTTGGCCAGGCCGCCGATGGCGCCCAGGTTCATGCTCTCGACCGCCGTGCTGGGCACGATCACGATCGAGCCCTTCTCACGCAGGCCCTCGTAAAGCATGTTCATCGCCCGCAGATGGACGGCGACGGGGTTATTCCTGTACGGTTCGGCGGCTTCGACGAATTTGCCGGCGATCTCGGTCTCGGCGGTGCCCAGGATGATGCGGGCCTGACGCTCGCGTTCGGCCTGGGCCTGTTTGCTCATCGCGTCCTCGAGGGCCTGCGGAATGATCACGTCGCGGATCTCCACCGACTGCACGGTGATGCCCCAGGCATTCGTCTTGGCGTCCAGGACCTCCTGCAGGGCCTTGCCCAGCCGTTCACGCTCGGTGAGCATCTCGGCCAGCGTGTGGCGGCCGATGCAGTCGCGCAGGGCGGTCTGCGCCGACAGGACGATCGCCCGATAAAAGCTCTCGACCTCGAGCACTGACTTCTTCGCGTCCCAGACCAGCCAGAAGCAGATCGCATCCACGTTCACCGGCACCGTATCGCGCGTGAGCGTGCTCTCGGCCTGGAAATCAGTCGCGCGGATGCGCATATCGACGTATCGGGCGACGCGGTCCACGATGGGCAGGAGCCAGAACACGCCCGGCCCGGCCAGCTTGTGGAACTTACCCAGGCGCAGGACGACCGCACGGTCCCACTGCAGGGCGATGCGCAGCGAGAGCAGCGCCAGAAGGCTTGCGAGGCCGAAGCCAGCGGTCGCCACCCACTGCCCCGTCTCACCGAGCAGCGGCGCACCATCGGCGGATTTCAGGGACCAGGCCAAAATGATGCAGATGACGCACAGGGCGGCGATCACGCCGTTGATGATGAACGTGGCCGCCCGCTGCTTTTGACGCTGGAGGTGCTCGTGTTCGAGCTGGGCTTCGGACGGAGTCGGCTTCGCCATGGGTCATCGTCTCCTTTCGCCAAGTTGCCGGATCTCCTGCGCGATTTCCTTGAGGCTGAACCCGTGCGCGCCGGCGTGGCCGACGAATTCCAGGCACATGGCCCGGAGCTTCTCGCGCCGCTGCTCGTCGGTGATGGGCGAGTCGGGCTGGAGCGAGACGAAGGTGCCCGTGCCCTGTTCGCTGGTCACGATACCTTCGCGTTCGAGTTCGGTATACGCCTTGATGACGGTGTTGGGGTTGACGGCCAGCTCGACCGAGAGGGCCCGCACAGTGGGAAGCTGCTCCCCGGGCCGGAGCTGCCCGGAGGCCAGTCCGAATCGCACCTGATCACGGATCTGGCGGTAAATCGGCACGCCGCTGCGTTGGTCGAGGGCGAATCTCATGGCACATCCTCAGCTCTATTGATATAGTGTACTACATATCTAGTACAATGCAAGCGGAATCTGAGAAAAACTCTCGAATCCGGATAAACGCACATAAACTTTTATTATCAAAGAGTTTATGGTGTGTTGGATGCGCCCCCCCCGTGCGTCAGCCCCTGCCGCCGCCGGGAGCTGGCAGGCCCCCATGCCCGCGCCAATGACGATTTGGGGTCCGAGGTTCGAGACGAAGGGGCTGACCCGCGAGGTGGCTTGGGAGAACGGCATTGACGGGCCGCGCGTCCCAACAGATAAGGAAGTGGTCCAGGCCGCGGGGGTTAAATTTCGTCTCGGGAGTTGTGGAGGAGTCATGAAGAGCTGGAAGCGTTCAGGAATCGGGGTTCGGCTTATCGTTCTGGCGGCCGGGTGTGTCCTTGGCGCCGCTCCGGCTCTGGCCCAGCCGTCGACGCGACCGTCGCAGCGCGGCGGGGCGAGGGCGTCGCGGCCGGCCGCGGAGAATGTGAAGAAAGAGCCTGCGCCCGACATTCGTGCCGGGGGCTTCGTGCCGCTGTTCGACGGAAAGACGCTCGACGGCTGGCGGAGCGTCAACGGGACCGCCAAGTACCACGTCGAGGACGGCTGCATCGTCGGCGTGTGCGATCCGACGACGAAACTGAACTCGTTTCTGCGCACCGAGAGGACCTACCGCGATTTCATCCTCACGGTCGAGGCCAGATTCGACGTGCCAGGAAACTCTGGTATCCAGTTCCGTTCGAATCAGCGCGACGGCAACGGGCGGGTCTACGGCTATCAGTGCGAGATCGACAACCGCAAGGAGCGGGGATGGTCGGGCGGCATCTACGACGAAGCCCGCCGCGCCTGGCTCAACGACCTCGATGGCGACCTGAACGCCCGGGCGCGGAAGGCATTCAACCACGACGGCTGGAACACGTTCATCATTCAGGCCCGAGGTCACCGCCTCCAGACCTGGGTCAACGGCGTGCCCTGTGCGGACTACACGGACAATGACCCGAAGGACTTCACGCCGGAAGGCTTCATCGCCCTCCAGGTGCATGCCGGCAAGCAGGGCACGATCCGCTGGCGCAACATCCGGATCAGAGTTCTCGACACAGCCACGAAGCCGTCTGCTCCATAAGCACACACGGTGTGGTGGGATTCACTGCCGGACTTCTCAGGGCGCGTGTGAGACGCTCGACCAGAGCCGCGCCCGTGAGGAAGCGGTCTGCCGTCATGCTGGAGAACCCGCCCCCTGGCGGTCGGGGCTCTGCTGGTTGGACCGCTTCCCGCACACGAGCGTCCACCGCGACCGTGTTCCGACGAATCAGATGGAG
>CAZQEN010000008.1:0-12132 GCA_964591605.1 uncultured Planctomycetales bacterium | reverse complement strand
ATGGAGACGCCTCCCGTCCGGCTCGGGGTAGACCGAACTCCGCCGAGCCCCAGACGTGACCTGAAACGGACAATCCTGGACAAAAAGGCCATACCTTCGCGAGATGAGTCTGAACCGGCCTGCTGAAATAGTCTGCTGCCTGCCCGAACTTCCGATATAATAGGCGAGGGTTGGTACGGGGTTCACCCGCCGGTGCCGCCGAGAGCCCCTTCCGCTGTGGACGGGGACCGTCTGGCTCTGCTCGTGATCGGCAGGGGTGTGCTCGATCTGAGGGGTCTGGCCGGAGCGACTTATGCCTGCAGAGGCTCCCACGCATGCGGACCCGCTCCTCCAGCGGCTCGCCGACCTGCGCCACAACATTGACCAGGTTTTTCTCGGCAAGCCGGCCGCGGTCACGCAGGTCCTCGTCGGCCTGCTCAGCCGCGGGCATCTGCTCATCGAGGACGTCCCCGGCGTCGGCAAGACCGTTTTGGCCCGTACGCTCGCCCGCAGCCTGCACCTGACCTTCTCGCGCGTGCAGCTCACTCCCGACCTGATGCCCTCGGACATCATCGGCGTGAGCATTTACGACACGCAGAGCGGCACGTTCGAGTTCAAGAAGGGCCCGATCTTCGCCAACATCGTCCTGGCCGACGAGATCAACCGCACGACGCCGCGCACGCAATCCGCCCTGCTCGAGGCCATGAACGAAGCCAGCGTCAGCGTCGACGGGCGGACCATGAAGCTCGAGCAGCCCTTCCTGGTCATCGCCACGCAGAACCCGTTCGAGTTCGAGGGGACTTATTTCCTGCCCGAGAATCAGCTCGACCGCTTCGCCCTGCGGATCCGCATCGGCTACCCCACCCGTGAGGTCGAAGCCCGCATCATCCGCGAGCAGCCAGCCACCACCACCCTCGAAACGCTCAAGCCCGTGATGTGCGCCGCCGACCTCATCGCCCTGCAGGAGCTGACCGCCGAAGTCCGCGTGGCCGATGCGCTCGTGCAATACGCACTGGACCTCGTCGAAGTCACCCGCGACCACGAGCACCTGGAGGTGGGCGTCTCGCCGCGCGGCACGCTCGCCTTCATCCGGGCGGCCCAGGCCGCCGCCCTGCTGGCCGGCCGCGATTATGTCGTCCCCGACGATCTCAAGTCGCTCTTTGTCTCCGTCTGCGCCCACCGCGTGGTCTGCAAGAGCTATCTCCACGGCGGCGGTCAGGCGGCCAGCGGCGAGCAGATTCTCTCGGAGATCGTCCGCAACGTCACCGTGCCCTGATCATGGCCACCGCCCCTGCGAATCTGACCGCCGCCCTCACGCCTCCGGCCCCGGCCGCTCCGCGAACATCGCCGATCAGGGGCCTGCGGATCACGTTCGGCGGTCTGCTGTGCGCGTGCATCGTCATCCTCGTCGGACTCGCCGGCCTCAACAGCGAGGCCAACCTGCTCTACCTGCTGACCGGCATCAGCCTGGGCATCCTGATTCTCAGCGCGGTCCTGCCGGTGCTGATCGTCCGGGGCATCGACGTGGACCGAACCATCCCCGAGGCCGTGGTGGCCGGACGCCCCTTCCAGCTCAGCTACCTGCTCCGCAATCGCCGCCGCTTCTTCAATGCCTGGTCCCTTGTGATTTCCGAGCAGGCGCCCGACCGGTCGTCGCGGCGCAGCCAGCCCCATCGCCCGTTCAGGTTCCCCTGCGCGTTCACACCTCTGCTGCGGCCGGGTGCCGAGTGCCGGATCGACCTGCTCAGTACGTTCTCATCCCGCGGACAACTGTCGCTCTCGGGCGTGCGTGTCCTGACCCGTTTTCCGCTGGGCCTCTTTTCGTGCCACGTGGATTTCATCATGCCCGCGAGTGTGATGATCTACCCGCCCCTCGGCCACTTTCGGCATGACCCCTGGCGCGACTACCGGGCGGCCACCGCCGCCTCCAACCGCACGCTGCGCCACCGCTCGGGTCACGAGGAGTTCTACGGGGTGCGCGAGTACCGTCAGGGCGACAATCTGCGCTGGATCCACTGGCGGCGCTCCGCCCGGACCGGCGAACTGGTCGTCCGGGAGATGCTCCCGCTCAAACCGACGCAGCTCATCGTGCTGGTCGATCCGTGGCCCGAGCAGGTTCGCCCCGCGGCGCCGGGGGAACACGTGCGTCCGGATGCGCGGGCTGAAGTGGTGATCAGCGCCGCGGCCACCGCCCTGTGCGATGCACTGGAACGCGGTTATCGCGCGGGGCTGATCTGCCGGGCCGCCCGCCCGGTCGTCCTTCCGCCGGTGGCCGGCCGTGCCCAGCGGCAGCGCATTCTCCACGAACTTGCCTGCGCCGTCCCCGGCTGCCCCCGCCCACTCGACGACATCGTTGCCCAGATTCGCTGGTCCACCGGCTGGCACGCCCGCTGCCTGTTGTGTGCGGCGACCCTCGCCGAGCCGCATGAGCATGTCGTGCGGTTTCTGAGCATCCGGGCGGAGGCCCTGGCCATCCTCTCGCCCCAGAAGGACGATTTCTATCAGCTCTTCGAGTCTCAACACGATCCGGCCGGGGAGCGGGCCGCATGAACGCACGACGACTCTACATCTCTGAGTGCCTGCTCCTGCTCTCTGTCGCCACGCCGCTGGCCCTGGCCGAAGGAAGCTGGATTTCGCTCGGTTTGACCGGCCTGTGCGCCCTGATCGGCTGGCAGCGCACCGTCCAGCAAGACCGCCCGCTGCTCGGTCCCGCCGCCAGCCGCCTGGTCGTCATCGGCGCCTTCCTGCTGCTCATCTTCGAGTATTTCCGCGACAGCGCGATCTCCGTCATCGCCCTCTCGCACTTCATGGTCGCGGTCTGCCTGACCAAGCTGCTGCAGCGCCGCTCCTATCGCGACCACGCCCAGTTTTTCGTGCTCGTCCTCCTGCTCCTGGTCGTCGCCGCGATCGTCAGCGGCAACCTGCTGTTCCCGATCGCGCTGGCGGTCTTTCTCACGGTCGGGCTCGATGCGCTGATTCGATTTCACCTCGATATCGAGAAGACCCGGGCCCGCCATCACAATCGGCTGGTCGACTGGTCCAACGCGGTTTTTCCCGCCACGTCCGGCGACGAGGTGGGCACCACCCGGTTCACCGTGTGCATCACGCTGGCCTCAAGCCTGCTGGGCGTGGTGATCTTCCTGCTGTGTCCGCGGCTGGCGGCCAACAGCCTGTTCCCGCGGTTCGATTCGCCGCGGGTCGCCCAGTCGGTCACGGGCTTCACCAACACGCTCAATTTCAACACCATCGGCCAGATCACGGAGTCCGATCAGCCGGTCATGCGCGTGACCGTCGACGTCAGCGGCCGGCCCCTGGACGAGTCGGAGCCCGGCCCCTATTTCCGCGGCATCGTGCTCACGCAGTACCGCTGCGATCACCCCGCCTCGGGCACCGGCTGGGAGTGGAAGCGTGCCGGCTCCGGCGGCGGGTTCTCGCGTTCGCCCCTCTCCTACCAGGTCCAGGAGGATGGATACATCGACCTGCTGCCCGATGCTCCGCTCGCCGATCGCGGCCAGGTGATCGAGCAGCGTTACTACCTCGAGCCCGGCGGCGACAATCTCACCCTGTTCACCCTGTTTCCGGCCGTCCGGCTGCGGCCGGATTCGCCCATCGACGTCCGCAAGTCGATCGACGACCAGACCCTTCAGATCCAAAGGCCCCCTGGACGAACTCTCAAATACACCGTCGAGTCATTCGCGCACATGACCGGGCACGTGGCAGACCTGCTCGCCCAGGAGCGGCGCCGCACCGGCGAAGACGAACCCCAGGTCGTTCCCCCGGAGCTGCCGAGTGCCCGCGCCGCGGAGATCCTCGAGCAGACTGCCTTCCTCCGCGAGGGTCTCGGCGCGCTCGACGTTCCCGAAAACCGCGCCAGGTTCGCCGAAAAAGTCGAAGAGTTCCTCAAGTCCGACCGATTCACCTACACCCTCGAGCCCCCCCGCTATCCGAGGGGCGAAGAGCCCGTTGGCGAATTCCTTCTGCATCGCAGGACCGGTCATTGTGAGTATTTCGCCTCCGCCATGGCGCTCATCTGCCAGCTCCACGGCGTTCCCGCGCGGGTCGTCGCGGGTTACTGCGGGGGGGACTACAATCCGGTCGGACATTTCTACGTCGTGCGTCAGAAGCACGCGCACTCCTGGGTTGAGGTGTTCATACCCGGCCGGGACTGGCAATCCTTCGACCCCACCCCCGCGACGCGCGTCACCACCAGCCAGTCCAACCGCTACCTCGCCGCGCTGTCCCGCTATATTGACTACCTGCAGTTCCAGTGGGCCAATCTGGTCATTTCATACGATGCCGATCAGCGCCGCAGCCTGTTCGAGAAGTTCAGCGCCTGGCTCCTGCGCCCCTCGCAGAACGAGGACACGATCCTCGGCGCCGTCTCCGCCTTCATCCGCGAGCTCTTCGGCTGGCGGCTCAAGCTCAACTGGGAGGAGCGCCTGATTTACTGGGTTTTCGCCCTGCTCGTGATGACGCTGGTCCTGCTGGTTGGCTACGTCGTCTCCGTGGGCGTGCGCTGGGTTCTGGTCCGTCTGGCCCGGCTCCAGCGGTATCGGGTCTCGTCGTCGGTCCCCCCGGAGCTCGAGTTCTATATCCGCTTCTGCCGCTGCCTCGACCGCTGGGGCATCCGTCGCGGACCGGGGCAAACGTCCGCTGAGCTTGCGGCCGAGCTCGCCTCCCGACTCCCCCCGTATGAGGACGCTCCCGACCTGGTCGACGCCTACTACGCAGTCGCTTTCGGCGGCAAACGTCTGGCCCCCGCCCACTGCGAGCGGATTGAGAGTTTCCTGAGCCGTCTGGCCGCCGCGCCCCCACCGGAATACGCTCCGCCGGCCGGCGTCCGATAATAAACACCCTGACCGACGCCGTCGCCTGCCCGCGCGCGGTCTTTGCGGTGGAGCCCCGCGTCATTCCTGCCGATCACCGCGCAAAACTGTCCAGAAGGCCTCAAGAAAAATCCGACCGGGCACCGATACCATCTCTCGCCATGCTATCCAGTTTATCCAATTTAACACAAATCATGGATAGACGGGAATTCTGGCGAACAAAGACGGTCAGTCGCCGGCGGGGACTCGCCGGCAGGCGTCCACATCATCGTCGAGCGGTGCATCCTGACCCGGCATGACGCGAAGCCAGGACCGGCGCCCGCAGGGCCGCCCGCAACCGCTCCTCAACGAGGTGCCTGCATGACATCCGAACGCTTGCTGGAACGGTTCCTTCCCCCTCTTCTGGCCGGTCAGCGGCAGGCCTGCCGCGATGTGCTCTCCGAAGTTCTTGACACAGGCGTCGAGCCCGAGACGGTGTATCGCCAGCTGATGTGGCCCGCGCTCGAGCATGTCGAACGTCTGTACCGCGCGGACCAGATCAATCTGGCCACCGAGCACATGGCGACGCGGATCAGCCGCGCCCTGGTCGATCAGCTCCAGGCCCGCCTGCCCCGCCGCGAGCCCAATGGCAAGAGCATCATCATCACCTGCGCCGAGAACGAGCCCGAGGAACTCGGTGCCCAGATGTGCGCTGATCTGTTCGAGTCCAGCGGCTGGACGGTCTACTTCGTGGGCGGCGGCGTGCCCAACGACGAAGTTCTCGCCCTGGTGGGCCAGTTCCGCCCGGATATTCTGCTGGTGTTCGGCACGCAACCCTCGGGCGTTCCCGGCGTCCGCCGCCTGATCGACCTGATCCATGATGTGAATCCGAATCCCGCCATGAACATCATGATCTCCGGCGGCGTCTTCAACCGCGCCGATGGCCTCTGGAAGGAGGTCAACGCAGATCTGTTCGCCCGGACGGCGGCCGAGGCCCTTTCCGTGGCGGAGGGCGCGGCCCCGCGTCAGCCGCAGGTGCGCGTCCCCGGCGCCCCCAAGAAACGCCGCCGGCGCCGCCGTTCGCCACTGCTTCAGGAAAGCGAAGCGTAACAACCCCGAGCACCGGCGGGGCCCGCGCCGCGGCGTCGCCCGCCGATCCACAGGGCGGCCAGCAGCAGCGCGATCGTGGCCGGCTCGGGCACGATCAGCCCGCCGGTGATGTTGCGAATGTCGACGAAGGCCCCCAGGTCGCTCGTGGTGTCCAGGCGGAACGAAAGCGTGTAGGTCCCCGCCGCGAGCGGGGCCGTATTGGGGTTTCGCAGGAAATCCGTACCCGTCCACACGAGCTTGCCGGTCGAGAGGAAGGCATCGGACGCAAACGCGGCTTCGGCGGCCCACAGGAAGTGCCCGTTGAGCATCACTTCCAGCAGACCCTCGTCCGCCATCGGGAAGCGGTAGTCAAACTGGATGAAGTTGACGGGGCGGTCGATCCGGAAACGGACGTTGGCCCAACCCGGATCCTGATGTAATGCATCGAGCTGCAGCATGCCGTTGTGGATGCCGTCAATCCCGGTGTTGCTCTTGTCGAACAGGGCATCCACGGCAGTCAGGTCGACCGCCTTGTTGTTCGCGGCCTGCAGGGCGGCAGGCGGAACGGGGCTCGTGCTGACCACGGCGGCGGACGTGGTCGGTGAGAGCACCACGTTCGTGCCCACGTCATAGCCGGCTCGCGGCCACTGCGTCGTGCCACCCTTCGACAGTCTGAACCCGTAATGATGATCGTGCGGGGGCTCTTCATCCACGACGTCGATCGTGTCCTTGTACCAGCGATGCGGCGAGTTGTGCGCCCAACTGGCATCCCGGAAGGCGTAGCCCGGCAGGTAATCCGTCGGCGTCGGCGTCCGGTAGGCGGTCACGTTCGCGTTGAGTGCGTGCGGCATCTGTGCGTTGGTCAACGACGTGTCGTCGGTGTCGTAATAGTGCTCGCTCCAGTCGGAGCGTTCGCCGTACACCGAGCTCCAGTTGTACGGCGTGTACGCATCGAAGAAGGTCTGATGGATCTTCGCACTGGTCTGCTGATCCAGGATCGTGGCGGCGGATTCAATGACCCGCCCGCCCAGGCTGTGGCCCATGAGGTGAATGTGCTGGTAGCCCATCGCGGCGAGTGTTCTGGCCACGAACTGACCCTGCAACTGGGCATTGACCTCGTTCTCGGTCTGCGGGTAGACGCCCATCTCCCGCGCGCCGAAGCGCCAGTCGAGCACCCAGATGTCCCAGTCGCCCGCCCCTCCGGTGATCCCGAGCCGGTTGGCGTATGACGCGGCGAAGTCGCTGGCCCAGATCGTCGGATCGGCTGTATACCCGTGCACAATGACCGCGACGTTGGGCCGGCCGGCATGAAGGCCGGTCGGGGCGATGTAGGCGTTGGAAGGCGCCTGCCGGGGCGGCTCGGCCGCATGGACCACCGCCTGAATCGCGAGGAGTGACCAGATCAGCACTCGCGGGGAGCGCGGGAAGGCCCGTTTCACGGCGGACATGGCTTTTCCCTCCGGCCCGGTGACCCACCCCCTCGGTCTCATTGAAAAAGTTACCGCGTCACTCGATGGGTTTCAAGCCGGCAGGCCGCCCGAAAGCCGGGGCAGTCAGCACGCACCCTGCGAGAGTCTGGCAAGTCTTCCGGGCCGGGCCGCCGCTTGTGGTGTGCCGATGCATCGGTCGGGATCTCGCCTGCACCGTGTCCCGGCGCGCCGGGAAGACGGCTGCACCCCAAGGCTGGCCTAACCTCCCGAAAAGACAGGCTGCAGCAGCGCTGAACATGGCCCTTGACGCCAAGCGCACCGTTTCGCTACACTTCCTGGCCCTCGCGGTGGATGGGTTGTAGACTGCGAGCCTCGGAGGTGCGGCCGCCTGCAGGACGGCGATGACCACACACCTCCGTTTTTTGTCGATGAACTCGTGCTTTTTGGCACGAACTGTGGTTCGGGCGAAGCGAAGGAGTTCTCCCGAATGAGCGGCCCGGCCTCGCCAGGGCGCAGCACCCCCGAGCCGGAAGGCAGGGACGCTTCGCCGGAGCGAAGCCCGGAGAGGCTCCAACCATCGGCCGGCCCCAATTGGCGCCTGGCGGGATTGGGCATGGAGCTGGCGGCCGCCGTCGTGGGTGGATGTCTTCTCGGATACTGGATTGACCGTCGTTTTGGCACGACCCCGTGGTGGTTCCTGATCTGTACGGCCATCGGCCTGATCGGGGGGCTCTACAACCTGATTCGCCAGGCGATGCAGGAGACGGGTTTTACCCTCGGAGGCGGTCGCCGCCGGCCCCGGGGGCCTGATAGCGGATCGTCCACGACATGAATACACCCGTCTCGCCGACGCCGTGGTGGCTGTGGGCCGGCCCCATCGGGTCCGCGGCGGTGCTGGCGGTGATCGGATACGGCCCGACACGGTCGGCAGCGGGCAGAGAAGGTGTGATCGGCATGGCGGCCGGACAGTTGGCGGTGCTCGTGGTGGTGTATGCGACACTCGCCGGCCTCGTCGGCCGGATCGGACGAGCCCCTGCGGCGCAGCGGCTGCAACTGGCGCTGCGGGCGGGCGTGCTGCGGTTCTTCATCACGATTGTGGTGTCGGCGGTGCTGGTGCTGAGATTCGCACTGCCGGCAGGGCCCCTGCTGATCTGGGTGGCAATCAGTTACGTCGTCATCGTTCAGGTGGAAACGATCGCCCTGGTTCGATGGATGGCGACGCTCGAGAAGCGACTATGATCCCAACACTCCTGGCGGCCTCCAACCCGCTTGACCACGTGGTGGATGCCAATCGGATGTCGGTGGGTGGATACACCATCCTTTCCAACCACATCATCATGATGATCACGGCCGCCGTGCTGCTGGTCCTGCTGCTCCCGCGATGGGTACGGATACCCGCCGAAGGCGATGATGTCGCGCGACTGACCCCGCGCGGGTCGCGCAACGCGATTGAGGCCATCTGTACGTTCCTGCGGGAGTTCGTCGGCCGGCCCAACCTCGGCCCCTACACCGATGCGTTCATTCCGTACCTGTGGACGGTCTTCTTCTTCATCCTGGGCTGCAACCT
Organism: uncultured Planctomycetales bacterium; assembly: GCA_964591605.1. Taxonomy (GTDB): domain Bacteria; phylum Planctomycetota; class Phycisphaerae; order UBA1845; family PWPN01; genus CAYLLT01. The sequence continues at coordinate 3,262 of CAZQEN010000008.1, read as the reverse complement.
GCTCGGCCTGCTTCCGCTCGAACCTATTACCAAAACCATCTTCGGCCTGCATCACGGCATCGCCGGCACGGCAACGGGTAACATCTGGGTCACCGGCACGCTGGCCGTCTGCACGCTGTTCATGATCGTGTTCAACGGGCTCCGCCTGCAGGGCATGAACTTCGTCAAGCACCTGTTCATGGGCCCCTTCCCGATCAACCTTCTGATCGGCGTTCTCGAGGTCATCGGCCTGCTGGCCAAGTCATTCGCGCTGGCCATTCGTCTTTTTGCCAACATGCTGGCCGGGCACATTCTGCTGGCCGTTCTGCTGAGTTTCATCTTCATGGCCGGCGCCGCGAGCGCGGTCATGGGGTTTGCGATCGCCCTCCCGGTGGTGCTGGGCAGCGTGGCGATCATGTGCCTTGAGCTGTTCGTCGCGTTCCTGCAGGCGTTCATCTTTACGTTTCTGACCGCGGTGTTCATCGGCATGGCCGTGAACATCCACCATGAAGGTGAGCACCACGAAACGCACGAACACGCTCACGCCCATGAGCACAGTCACGAGGGCGCGAGCAGGTAGGGTGGGCTTTGCCCACCTGGAATTGAGCGGTGGGCGGAGTGGTGGGCGGAGCCCACCCTACGTGGATTCAACTTGAGTGGTGGGCGGAGCCCACCCTACGTGGATTGAACTTGAGCGGTGGGCGGAGCCCACCCTACGTGGATTCAACCGCCATGCCCGGCGAGCGGGTAGCCGGGTCGTCAGGCCGGAAGGCGATGGCGTCAAGGTTGAGCAAAAAGAGGCCGTTCCCGCCGGCTTCGAGAAAGAGGGTTCGAGTCATGAAGAAGGTCAGTCTGCTGGCCCTGGTGGCGGGCGTGCTGCTGATGGCAACGCCGGCCTGGGCGCAGGACACTCACGGAGCCGCTGCCAGCAGCGGCTTCCAGCTCCTGCAGGACAAGGGCGCCGCTTATCTGGGCGCGACGATCGGCGCGGGTCTGGTGCTCATCGGCGGCGCGGCGGGCATCGGGCGGATCGGCGGCAGTGCGGTCGAATCGATGGCCCGGCAGCCCGAAGCCTCGGGCCCGATCAACGGCGTGGCCCTGATTACCGCAGCGATGGTGGAAGGTGCGACGCTCTTTGCGGTCGTGGTATGTCTGCTGGGCGTCCTGAAATGACGTGATGATACGTGCGGGTGGCATGGGCAGCGTACCCGCTGCCCGTGCGACGATTGCACGGGCAGCGGGTACACTGCCCATGCCACCCAACCTGATAGACCTGACTGCATCGGCGGCCGCGGGGGCCGCCCAAACACAGGATCGTGCGATGCTGAGACGATTCGGACAATTCGCGCTCGCCGGCCAGCTTCTCCTCGCTCAGACACTCCTGGCCGCCGATGAACACGCCGAGGCCGCGGGCGGTCACGGCGAGTCGGCGCCCAATCTCTTCGGAGGCGATCTGGGCAACGCCATCTGGACGCTGCTGATCTTCTTCCTCCTGCTGGCCGTGCTCGGCAGATTTGCCTGGAAGCCGCTGCTGACGGCCCTGCAGAACCGCGAGCGGTTCATCCGCGAGTCGCTCGAAGCCGCCAGGCGCGATCGCGAGACCTCCGAAGCCCGTCTCAAGGAGTATGAGCAGCGGATCGTGAAGGCGCACGAGGAGGCGACCGCGATCGTCGAGGAAGGCCGACGCGACGCCGAAGCCGTCAAGCGCAAGATCGAGGAAGAATCCCGCCGCAACGCCGAAACGATGATCGAGCGGGCCCGCCGTGAGATCGGCATCGCCAAGGATACCGCCCTGAAGGAACTGTACGAGAACTCGGCCAATCTGGCGACCACCATCGCCACCACCCTGCTGCGGCGCCAGATCACGCCGGAGGATCATCGACGGCTGGTGGAAGACGCGCTGGAGGAGATCGCCAGCGGCCGAAAGCCGGGGGGATGATCGGAACCGGGAATGGCAGATCTCGCTGGGTGGATTGGACAATGAAGAGCTTCACCGACGATGTCATGGCCGTGGCGGACGTGTACGCCGTGTCCGTCCTGCAGGTCGCCCGGCAGAAGGGCGATCAGAACGAGCTGGCCGCGGAGTTCCGCGATCTGATCGCGTATCTGAACCAGCACCCGGACTTCAACACGTTTGTGACGGCGGCCACGATCGATGATGACGCCCGGCGCGAAACGCTCGAGAAGCTCTTCCGCGGCCGGATGCACGACGTGCTGCTCAACCTGCTGCAGATTCTCAACCGCCGCCGCCGCCTCGATCTCGTCCACGCGGTCTACCGCGCGGTCGAACTGCGGCTCGAAGAAGAGCATCATCAGCAGGAAGTCGTCGTCGAGACCGCCGCGCCGCTTTCCGAGGACCTGCGCGTGCGCCTGAAGGACGTGCTCAGCCGCCGCATGGGCAAGGAAGCGCTGCTGATCGAACAGGTGCGGCCTGAACTGATCGGCGGCGTCATCCTGCACGTCAAGGACAAACGCCTCGACGGCAGCCTGGCCACGCGGATCCGCACCGTGCGCCAGCGCCTCGCCCATCGAACGACGGTGGAGATACACAAGGGCAACGGTCAATACGTTGTGGAGACCTGACGAAACAGAGAGTTCAGATGATCTGGCGGTTCATTGTCTGTTGTTGGTTGTGAGTCGCAGGTTGTGAGGCCGATCTGCTGATCCGCCTCAACGGTCAAACAGCCAACGCACAACGAACCACAAACAACGGACAACAAACAACGGACAACGGACAAACCCATGAAATTCCGTGTAGACGAGATCACATCAGTCATCGAGCAGGAAATCTCCCAGTACCGCGGCGAAATCGAGATCGCCGAGGTCGGCAAGGTGCTCGAGGTCGGCGACGGCATCGCCCGGATCTACGGTCTGAGCACCGCGGCCGCCGGCGAGATGCTCGAGTTCGAGAGCGGCGCGACGGGTGTGGTGTTCAACCTGGAAGAGAACTCGATCGGCACCGTCATCCTGGGTGACTATCTGAGCATCAAGGAGGGCGACACCGTCCGCGGCACCGGGCAGCTCCTGTCGGTTCCGGTCGGCGACCAGATGATCGGACGCGTGGTGGACCCGCTGGGTCGGCCGCTCGACGACAAGGGCGTGATCGAAACCGCCAGCCGATGGCCGCTCGAATACAAGGCCCCCGGCATCGCGGAACGCCAGCCCGTGGATGAGCCGCTGCAGACCGGCATCAAGGCCATCGACAGCATGATCCCCATCGGCCGGGGCCAGCGCGAGCTCATCATCGGCGACCGCAAGACGGGCAAGACCGCGATCGGCATCG
>CAZQEN010000007.1:6586-48278 GCA_964591605.1 uncultured Planctomycetales bacterium | reverse complement strand
TCCTCCTCGTTCACGGCGAGCCGGTTCCCGCCCGGCAGGCGTTCGATGTCGTAGCCGAGGATGGGCCGTCCGCCGCCCCAGAGCCCCTTGCGCTTGGCGGCGGCGATCTTGTCGCGCGTGCGCTCGGAGATGATCTCCCGCTCGAACTGGGCGAACGAGAGCAGGATGTTCAGCGTCAACCGGCCCATCGACGTGGTGGTATTGAATTGCTGCGTGACGGAGACGAACGAGACACTGTGTTTCTCCAGCTTCTCCATGATGCGGGCGAAGTCGAGCAGGCTTCGGGAGAGGCGGTCCACCTTGTAGACCACGATGCAGTCAACCCGGCCGGCTTCGATGTCCGCCATCAGGCGCCTGAGCGCGGGGCGTTCCATGTTGCCCCCGGTGAAACCGCCGTCATCGTATCGATCGGGAACGCAGGTCCAGCCCTCACCGCGCTGGCTGGCGATGTAGGCCTCCGCGGCCTCGCGTTGGGCATCCAGGCTGTTGAACTCCTGCTGCAGGCCCTCATCCGTGGACTTGCGGGTGTAGATCGCGCACCGCACGACGGGCTTGGCTCCGTTCGACTTGCTCATCGTCTCGTTCCTTTCTGGTTCAGCTCGAAGAACTGGTAGCCATTCCAGTGGGATCCGGTCACGGCCTTGGCTACGGCCGACAGTGTTCGGTAGACCTCACCTTCGTACTCGAACCCGTTCGGCAGAACGTGGACCTCGATAAGTCTGCCTCTGTATTCGCGTGTGACGACGGCCCCAGGCATCGGCAGGCGGGGGTCATGGTCGATCTGTACCGTTGCCGTCTTGGCGGGCCCCTGAGCGGCCCCGGCGTTCGCCGTCGGCGGGGCGTGAGTCCGCAAGTCGGCGTCGTTCGCGAGTTCCATCGCCCTTTGGCGAGCGCGCTCCGAAAGATCGCCTTCAGCGTTGGCCTGGATACGCCATGCGATGCGCTTGACCAGGTACTCTTTGTGGTGCGATCGCGTCGGTTCGCCGAAGACTTCGACGTGCCTGGCCTGCAGCTCCTTGACGGTCATCCGCTTGAGTTCGACGATTGCCTTGCCTACGTTCATCGCCACGTTCGTCCTCCACGCATGGTCTCACCTCTGTTAACCAGCGACGCCATGAGGGCTCGACGTGGTTGATGAATCAAGGCAATTCTCGAAGAATTCTGAGGAATCTTGGGGAGCGGAGGATTCGCCTGCCGCCGGAATCGATCGGGTGCGAGTGAATAGGCGGAGTACGCCCCTGGCGAGGATCGCGGCGATCTCGCGGCGGCGCTGATCAGGTGTCATGGCGGCGGGGTCGTCGAAGTCCTGGCACATGGCGGGCCTCCTCGGGGATGTGCCCACAACGGCCTTCGCTTCGCGACCAGCGCGCTGTCTGGCGGTTTGTCTGCCTACCCGCACCGGCGGGCGGGCGTCGAGATTTCTTCTGCTGCTTACATACCCGGCGGGCGTTCGAGGTGTCGGTTTGGGGTGCCCGGACCGGACAGGGTTGTTAACTGGGAGAGGGCTGTTCAACAGAGAGCGCGAGAGTTTTGGCCCGTTGCGTTCGAGAAACGGACGCAACCGTGGGGGTTGCGGGCGGGGTTCGGTTCGACGATCTCGAATCAGAGAGCGCGGCCGTGCCCGGGCGAGTGGCCGTAACTCTTTGGCCGCAACGGGATACGAAAAACGCCCGAGCGCTCTCGCGCTCGGGCGTCTGCGTTAACCAGCCGGCCCGGCGGATTCCGAGCTTTTTGAGGTACCTCCCCGACCAGGACTCGAACCTGGAACCTAGCGGTTAACAGCCGCTCGCTCTACCATTGAGCTATCGGGGAATGGTAGAAGCTAACCCAATCATGTCGAGGCGTTCCGGCCTCTGAGGGCCGTTGCGCCGGTTACCCGTCCCGCGGTTAATCCCGGCGCGCCGGGACTCGCTCTACCATTGAGCTATCGGGGAATGGTAGAAGGACCCTGCCATTGACACTTCTTCCCGATGGACACGGAGACGTTGGTCTCCACGGAGCTCCCCGACAGTTGGAGAGTTCGTCGGCCCATCGGTAAAGATGCGTTAGTTTAGCGGCTTTCCGGCGGCAGTCAACTGGGCGGCTCATCCGCGCGCAAATGCTGGTCAGGGCGATGGTTGAGAGGCCGGGACAAGCTCCGATAAGACGGCCAGCGAGGCCTCGACGATCCGCTGGCCGGCGTCGATGTCCAGCTTGCTGCCCCTCCGCGTCCGGGGCTCATACCCGCCCGCCGCACACGCATTCGCCGTCGGAATATACCCGATCCACTGGTTCGCCAGTGTCGCCACCCACGTGGCCGGATGCCGCGAGCATTCCTGGATCCGCAGCCCATACTCGCAGAACAGCTCGCCGCCATTCGTCACAATCCCCAGCGGCCCGATCCGGATGCCCTGCACCTCGCACGTCACGTTCGGGTGGCGGGCCCGCTCCTGGGCCACCCGCTGTCGCTCGGCCTCGAAGAACGCCTCCGACCCGCTGCCCAGGCCATAGGCCGGCCGTTCGCGATCCGGATCCGGCAGGGCACGGATCGCGATGGGCACCGTCCGCCGCACGGCGGCGATCTGCGCCTCGGACTGCCACCGGGCGTCGGTGAGCGAGCGCTCCACCGCCCTGGCGAGCTGCGCACCGAAGCGGTCGCAGTATTCGGGGCCGCCTTGCTTCTCAGGCGAGAGATTGTCAATTTGCGTCACATCGCCGCAGGGTCCGAGCAGAAACGCCGTCTCGATCGCCGACCCGTACCGCTCCGCCAGGTGCCGCCGCAGCGCGCCCACGTAGTCGGCCGAGAAGTCATCCCCGCTCATGATCGTGTTGTGACAGCCGAAATGGACGAGGAATCCCCGGATGGCCCCTCCCGGCCGGCGGACGGCGAGCACGCCCACGCGGTCGTCGACCGGTGCGGCCGGGCGCACGATGTCGCCGTGATGCGGCGTCCCCGGCTTGCCAGGATGCGTGATCTCGCGTCCGTCACGCACGAGAAAACGCCGGTTGAAGGCCAGGCCGGGGGCGTGCCCGGTGGTGATGGCCATCTCGCTGGCTTCGCGGGCGTTCCACGCGTCGGTCACGGCTCCGACGAGGGCCTCGAGCACGCGATTCATGTATGGCTGGTCCACGGTGCCGTCGAGCGACGGCCGGATGGGTCCGCCGGTGTGGGTGTGGCTGGCCCCGATCAGCACGTGGGATGGCGGGATGCCGGTCTGGCTCTCGATGCGCTCGCGGGCCGCTCGAACCGTGTCTTCCATGATGCACAGCGAGTCGATGCCGACGACGGCGACGCGCTCCGGGCCTGAATCGAACACGGCCGCGACCACGAACAGCGAATCCGCAATCCCGGTGCCCACCTTTTTGGTGAGGAAGCCCGGGATTTCCGAGCCCGGCGGGGGGGTGATGTCGCGGCGGCCGAAACCGACGCGCAGTTCGCCCGCATGGGCACTGACGGCCGCCCAGAGAAACCAAGCCGCAAGAAGCAGTCGATAATCGCGCATGATTCATCCACGATGAAGAGGGAGCATTCCCGTTGACATGATAACGCGAGAGGGGCGGGGGTGTGCAGGCCGCCTCCGGAGGCTTTTTTGTGGTGCAGCCGTCCCGGCTGCCCGTTGCAGGCGAGACGCCCGCACCACAATCTGGACGGCCGGGACCGGATCACACAACCTGATTGTAGAGAGCAATGAGTGTGCAGGCCGTCTCGGGAGCGAATAGACTGGCCGCAAGGCGGCGGCGGACCATTGTCTCGTCGCGGCCGGGCACACAGGGAGGCGGGCATGGCCCGCCTGAGGGTATGTGGGAACAACGCTGGCATCCCCTGCGGGAAGAATGGGTGATCGTCGCCGCCCATCGACAGAATCGACCCTGGAGCGGCGAGCTGCGCGGGCCCCGCGACCGTGCATTGCCCGCACACGACCCGGATTGTTACCTGTGTCCGGGCAATCGGCGGATCAGTGGGGCGGTGAACCCGCCTTACGCCCAGACCTTCGTCTTTGACAACGACCTTCCCTGTGTCGGGCCGGATGCCCCGGCGGATCTGCCCCCGCCGCCCGGCATCTACCGCAGCAGCCCGGCCCGGGGGCTCGCCCGCGTCGTCTGCTTCGATCCGCGGCACGACCTGACCCTCGCCGACATGCGGATCGACCAGATCGCCCAGGTCATTCGCGTCTGGCAGGAGCAATACCTCGATCTGGGCGATCGACCGGAAGTCCGGCACGTTCTCATGTTCGAGAACAAGGGCGAGGTCGTCGGCGTCTCGAATCCGCACCCCCACGGGCAGATCTATGCGACCGGCTTCGTGTTCAAGACCATCGAGATCGAGGCCGCGGTTGCCCGCAATTACCTCCGAGAGAAGGGGCGGGTGCTTTTCCAGGACATCATTGCCTCGGAGCGGCAGGATGGCCGCCGCATCATCGCCGACGTCGGGTCCGCGATCGCGTTTGTCCCGTATTTCGCCCGTTATGCCTACGAGGTATACGTGGCCCCGAAGGAGAGCCACGCGAGCGTGGCCGGGCTGTCGGCCGGTGAGGTGGACGACCTGGCCGCGGTGCTGCGATCCGTCCTGGTCCGGTTCGACAACCTCTGGCAGATGTCGTTTCCCTACGTCATGGCCCTGCACCAGGCGCCGACCGATGGCGGCGACTACCGCGGTTTCCACTTCCACATCGAGTTCCACCCGCCGCTGCGCAAGCCCGACCTGCTCAAGTATCTGGCCGGCCCGGAGATCGGCGGCGGGAGCTTCCTGAGCGACACGTCGCCCGAGGACAAGGCGGCCGAGCTTCAGGCCCAATCCGAGGTGCATTACCGGCTCAGATCGGAGAAGCCGTGACTCCGCAGATGACCAGCCTGCTGCAGTCCATCCGCCGCCTGCACGAGCAGATCCGGGAGGCCGTCGTCGCCGTGTGCGAGCGGACCGAAGCCGAGGATCTCGCGCGGGTGGTCGCCGACGATCCGGGCGACACGATCTACGCGGTCGACAAGGTCAGCGAGGAATGCCTCGTTGGCCACTTCGAGCGCGAGGCCGGGGCCTGGGGCGGCATGGTTCTGGTCGCCGAGGGTCTGCCGGGCGGCCAGCGCGTGATCGGGGCGCGCGACGAGGCCAGTGCCGCCTTACGCATCATCGCCGACCCGATCGACGGCACACGCGGACTCATCTACCAGAAACGCAGCGCCTGGGTCCTCACCGGCGTGGCCCCCAACCGCGGTCCGCAGACCGCGCTCGCCGACATCGAGCTGGCCGTGCAGACCGAGATCCCCCTCGTCAAGCAGCACCTGTGCGACTGCGCGTGGGCCTGTCGCGGCGAGGAAGCGTGGGCCGAGCGATTCGATCGGCTGACCGGGCAGCGGGCGCCGCTCGCGCTGCAGCCATCTCGTGCCGAGTCGATCGCTCAGGGCTACGCGATGGTCTCGCGATTCTTTCCCGGAGCGCGCGACGAACTGGCGGCGATCGACGAAGAGGTCGTCCGTGAGCTGCTCGGCCCCGCGCCGGCGGGCAAAGCGCTGTGCTTCGAGGACCAGTACGCCTCCACCGGCGGCCAGCTTTTCGAGCTCCTGAGCGGCCGTGACCGCTTCAACGCCGATCTGCGGCCGCTGATGGCCCCGATCCTGGCACAGCGTGGGCTGCCCCTGGGTCTGTGCTGCCACCCGTACGATCTGTGCACGGAATTGATCGCCCGGCAGGCGGGTGTCATCATCACTGATCCGGCCGGCGGGCCGGTGCGCTGTCCGCTGGCGGTCGAACCGGACGTCGCCTGGGTGGGCTATGCCAATCCCGCGATCCGCACCCGCGTTGAGCCCGCGCTGCACAGGGCACTGCGCCGTCGCGGACTGCTCTGAGGGTGAGCGTTCAGGGAGTCGGCTGACTCGCCGACGCGGACGGCGCAGGCGTCGCGAACAGCGGGCAGCGGGTCAGTTTGAACTCCTGGACCTCCGAGGTGGTGATGAGTTCCCGGCCGTCGAGGCTGTAGCAGATCCCCTCTCCCTGCATCTCGCCGATCAGGCTCACCGTCCGGGGCGGCTGCTCGAAGATGCGTTCGAACGGCTGGCCGGGCGCCAGCACGAACTCGAATGCCATCGCATAATCGCGCAGCACCACGCGGCGGCCTGCCGCGTCGATGTCCCCGCCGCTGATCGAGTGCACGATGCTCAGCAGGCCCGGCAACCGGCGTGTCTTTCCGCTGATGTCGGCCACAAACTCGAGCACATGCAGCGTTTCGGGGGCATCCCAGCGCACCTGGCGGCCGGGGAAGCGGTATACCCGGGCGACGGGGATCTTGTTCGTATCGCGCTTGGTGACGATGTAGATATCCTGAGTCGCCGGGTGCACGAAGAGGCATTCGGCGTCGTAGCGCTGGTCGTTACGCCGGGCCGGGAGCCCGGGATTCTGGGGGTCAGGGTACTCGAAGCGCATCGTCTCGAAGGCGACCGGGATTCTGAATCGAGGGCCGTCCGCATCGATCGGCGGCTCCACGAACCGGTGGATGCGCTTGTTCCCGCGATCGCAGGGCGGATTATCCCCGCCGTCGAGAAGGTAGACCCGCGACCCCGCTCCCCACGCGATGTCTTCCCAGTCGGCGCTGCTCGCCCCGCGCAGTTCCACGCAGCCCAGCACGCGGGCGACTCTTCTCGCCCGGTCGGGCGGGGTCAGCCGGACTGCCCACACGCGGGGTGCATCGCCCGAGTCGTTGTGCGTCCAGTAGACCCCGGGATTGCGGCGGCTGGCGACCACGCCGCTCGATTCGGGTATGTCGTCGGTGTCGGCCATCGCCACCTGCCGATGCGCCGGGGCGGTGGCCGGCTGCGAGGCGGGCTGCGACGCCGCGAAGACGTGCAGCGGGAGGCACGCCAGCCATCCAAGCATCACCTTCATCGGAATCCTCCTCGCCCGGAGGGATTGCATGCCGCCCGCAATCTGGTAAAAGCATGATCCCTTTTGCGCCGACTTTGCCGGCCGGCCGATATGGTACGGGCGGCGGGGGCACAAGGGCAGGGTGCGGCGATGATCGCCGCCCTGTACACCGTTTCGAATGTCAGCCGCGCCGACCTCGCCACCCGGCGACGACGCGCGACAGGGAGCCGCCGTGATCTACCACGTTCGCCGAGCGCAGCCGCCCGTCGCCCTGGATGCCGGCTGGGAGCAGGGGCCCTGGGAGGACACCCGGCCCGATGAACTGGCTCACCACATGGGCGAGCGGCCCGCCCACTTTCCACGCACCTGCTTCAAGATCCTCTACGACGACGACGCAGTCTATATCATGTTCCGCGTGGAAGACCGCTACGTGCGGGCCATCGCCTCGGAGCATCAGGGACAGGTGTGGAAGGACAGTTGCGTCGAGTTTTTCTTCCGACCGAGCGATGCCGAGGGCAGCGGGTACTTCAACCTCGAAATGAATTGCGGCGGCACGATGCTCTTCCACCATCAGCGCCGGCCGTGGCAGAACGCCGTCTCGGTGTCTCCCGAAGACGTGCGTCGGATCGAAACACACTGCTCGTTGCCGCGGATCGTCGAGCCCGAGATGACCGAGCCGCTGACCTGGACGGTGGCGTACCGTCTGCCGTTCGACATCGTCGCCCGCTACTGCCCGTCCGCCAAGCGCCCCGCGTCCGGCGTGAGTTGGAGAGCCAACCTGTACAAGTGTGCCGAGCATAACTCCCATCCCCACTGGCTGACGTGGGCCCCGGTCGACCACCCCAGGCCCAACTTTCACCTGCCCGAATACTTCGGCACGATCCAGTTCCTGTAGCCCTGACCCGCCTTTCCATGCCAACGGGCGGACTGTCCAGCAGAACCCCGAACGTCAGTGAGGGGCCTTGCTTCCGGTCTGCGGACACTCGCATTTGTTGGCCAGGCCTGTCGCTGACGCTCCAGGTTCTGATCAGAGTGCGGCCGAAAGCCCTGTAGAGGCCGCCCCCCGTGGCCGCCGGACACCGGCGAGACGCCGGTGCCACACCTGTTTCAGGATGTGCTCCAAGCCAGATCACGGTGGATCGGCCGGAGTGGGCGTTCCCATCCGGGCGGAGTCGACCGCACGTGAAGCGACCGTGGTTCTCCATGGGTGAACGCAGAGTATCTTCGGCGAAGCTCTGGTGTAAGCCGGGCGACTCGCGCGCAGACCCTCCCGGCGGCCATAAAACAGCACGGGGCAAGCCGTGCTGCGGCCGCGCTTCGATGAAAATCAATTCATCGCTCACGCATGGATTGCCTGGCCGGATCGGCGCTCCTATGGTTTACTCAGAAGTTCATTCCACAAGGCCGCACGGTCGTGGCTGAGCGGTGCCGCGGGCGGGACGCCGGCTCATCCGGTGCGGTGAAATCTTCCTCGCACGATGCGAACACGAGCGAATGTCACTCACGCTTGACATCGGGGCTGCGCCCGGCGGACCAGTGTTGGCCCGCCGCAGATGCGCAGTCCGTTTCAGGACAGAATATGGAGGTCCGACGATGAAATGGCTCAAGCAAAGCTCATGGTGGCTGCGGGGTCTGAGCGTGGCAGCTCTGGTCTGGGGCGGCGCCGCGGCCACGGCGGCCGATGCGTCGAAGACGGCGGCGGCCGTCAAAGGATCGCAGGCAGCCCCTTCGAGCCGCGAGGTCGTGGTTCGGCCGCTGGCCAAACTGGATTCGGGCGATGTTTTCGGGTCTGACGGAAAGAAGATCGGGCACATCAACGGCATGGCGATCGACGCCGGCCGGGGCCGCATCGCCTACGCCGTCGTTGAGTTCGATCATCTCGCCGACATCGGCGACAAGAACTTCGCCGTGCCCTGGAAGGCACTGGACAAGCAGTTCGACCCGAAGGACGTCAGCAAGCTGACGTACGCGATGAACGTCAATCGCGAGCAGCTCAAAAACGCCCGCGGATTCGCCAGGAACGACTGGCCGAACATGTGCGACATGCAGTGGGGCCGCGAGGTTCACGCCTTCTGGAAGGTCTCACCCTACTGGGAAGAGCGTGAGGAAGGCCGCCTGACCATGCGGGCGGAGGGGCAGGACGCGGCGCCGCGCGACAGGGAGCCCCTCCGGATCGAGGGGACGCCGGTATCGCCCGGCCACAGTGGGCCGATGCTACGCTCCGCCGATCTCAAGAACCACGGCGTCCTCGATCAGGGCGGCAAGGACATTGCCGATCTCGAGGCGGTGATGGTGGATACGCAGAGCGGCCGATGCGTCTACGGCATCCTCCAGTTCGACAAGATGCCCGACCTGGCCAAAGACTACCTGCATCCTGTCCCGTGGCAGAGCCTGCGGATTGCTCCGGCCGGGGAGGATCAGAGCAAACCGCTTGATGCGATGTTCAAGGACAAGAGTGCATTCACCATCACGCTCAATACGCCGGCCGAGAAGGTCAGGAATGGGCCCAAGTTCCCCGAGCGCGAGTGGCCGAACATGACGCAGCAGTGGGGCGAGGGCATCTACAGCGCCTACGGCGTCACGCCGTTCTGGTCGAAGATCGAGCAGCCGGGAGCGGACCTGCCGAAGTGATTTCCCCCCGGCAGGGAGGACTGCAGAGGGGCCAGGGAGGGCCCATCGTTCACGGGCCCGGCTGTGTGGTGGCCGGAGCCGTGGTCGGCGCCTGCCCCAGGTAGTCGTCGATGAGCGACTCGCGGATGATGATTTCGACGCGGCGGTTCTGGCCCGGATCGTCGTAGGGGTAAAGCCCGCCGCGGATGGGCTCGTTGGGGCCCGAGGAGATGAGCCGGATGGCCCGACGGTCCACGCCCAGGGCGATCAGCTCGTCACCCACGTGCTTGGCCCGGGTGTAGGCCAGTTGCATGGAATCGTCCCAGGTCCAGCCTGGCGGCGGGGGATCGTCAGCGGCGTGACCGCGGATGTCGATGCGGTTGCGGTGGCCCCGTACCACCCGGGCGATGTCGGCAATCATCTCGCTTCCGCCCGGGAGCAGTTCGGACGAGAACGGAGCGAACAGGACGGGCCCGCCGATGGTGATCTCCATGCCGTCGCGGATGCGGCGCATGCGGAAGTGCCGGCCCTTGAGGCCGACCTCGGTCGTGTCGCCGCGGGTTTTTTCCTCGCGGCGCTGCAGGGCCCGGCGCAGCTCCTGGATCAGGGCGTTGAACTCGACGGTCGGGTTGATCCGGTTGCCCCCGGCCGTCCGGATGCCGAGCGTCTGGTGGATCGATTCAATCGCGGCGTCGAAGTTCTCACGCGACGAGCCGCCCTCCTCGTAATCCGCGAAGGCCGCGAGCAGGATGAAAAAGCACAGCAGCAGCGACATCATGTCGCCGTAAGTGAGAACCCACTCCGGGGCACCGCTGGGAGGTGGTTTCTTCTTGAGCACGGTCGATCGGGCTCCCGTCAGGCGGCACGACGCTCTTCGGCCTTGCGCTCGGCGGCGGCGCTGAGGGCCTCACGCCCGCGGATCGGCAGATAAACAGCCAGCTTCGCCTGGATCATCCGCGGGTTGTCGCCGGCCTGCAGGGCCAGGATGCCCTTGAGCATGATCGTGCGGAGGAGCATCTCTTCGTCGTGTCGATAGCTCAACTTGTCGCCGAGCGGCAGGCAGATCATGTTGGCGATGACCGCCCCGTAAAGGGTGGTCAGGATGGCCACCGCCATGCCCGGGCCGATCTTCTTGGGGTCGTCCATGTTCAGCAGCATGGCCACCAGGCCCATCAGTGTCCCGATCATGCCGAAGGCCGGCGCGTATTTGGCGAACAGGTCGAGAATGCCCTTCCCCTGGCCGTGACGCTGATCGAGGGCTTCGAGTTCGGCGGTCAAAATCTTCTCAATCTCCTCGGCGTTCGTTCCGTCCACCACCATCCGCAGGCCGTTGGCCAGGAAATCGTCCTCAAGCTGATCGAGCCGGTTTTCCAGGGAAAGCACGCCCTCGCGCCGGGCCTGCTCGCCGAGCTGTACGATCTGCTCGATGACCCGGCCGGGGGTCAGTCGTTTGGTGAAGAAGCTGCGTTTGACGATCGAGAAGAAGGCGAAGTACCGCTCCATCGCCTGGGTCGTCAGCACGGTGAAGATGGAGCCGCCGACGACGAGGATGACTGAGGCGGTGTCCCAGTAGACCGCGATCTCGCCGCCCGAGCCGGTGTAGAGCGACCAGACGAACATCGCAAACGCAGCCAGAAAGCCGATCCATGTCGCGATGTCCATGCTCACAACTCCGGGCACTGACTGGTCGCGAGCCCCGCGCCGCGACCGGTGAATCTGGCCCCCGTCATATCGTCCGGTAATGGGTTCGACTGGAGTTACGGTGCCGACCGCGCGCCGGCGGGGATCGCGGGCGACCCGGGTCAGGCACGTGCAGGCGTCAGGGGCCTGTGGGCCGCCATCCGGCCTGGCCGTGCTGGCGGCGGGGTTCCGGTCGCCCCATGGTGACGGTTTCCTCGCTCCCCAGGACCCACAGTGGGCAATAATCCCCGGTCGTCGTGCGCTATCCGCGTTGGGAACGCAGAAAAACGTGTTTGGGGAATGGCACGCCGTTTGCCCGATAACTTTTCGCCGGGGCCAAGGGGGCAGCGGCAGAAGGAATGGGTCGAACCTGGAAAGGACGAGCAATGGCTCTCGCGATGTTGAGTGCGTTCAGTTGGGGAGAGTTCAGTTGGGGCGTGGTGAACTCGATCATCGCCATCCTCATCGGGCTCTGATCCGACGACCGAGAATGTGAGGCGCAGCTTCCGGGATGCTGCGGCACGCCCACGGAACCCTCCGTGGGCGTTGCCCTTTTTACCCCGCGGCCTGCCGCCTCACGCACGGAGCCTCCTGTAGCCTCCACGTCAGCAGGGCATTCCTCCGCCCGCGTCCTGCTCATCTTCTGCGTTTTCCGGATTCCGTGATCGGGTGCGTGCCGCAGCACCGGGGCGGGTCTTGCGGGTGGCATGGCCAGCGGTTGGCTCGTCTGGTGGAACCTGCCACGCGGGTCGGAAGTGAATCACCTCGAGCCAGGCTGCCCCCCGTTCAGCAGGCATCGCAGCAATTCGTCGGCGATGCGCGGCGCATACGGCTCGGCCCGGTTGGTCAGGACGATCACCGCGAGGCGACGGTCCGGGACGCGGCGGACGGCGGTGCTGAACCCGCAGGTACTTCCGTCGTGAGCGATGATCCGCGTCGCGCCGGCCTGGCGGATGGACCAACCGAATCCGTATCCGGTCGACGTGCCGTCGGGAAGGCGCCCCGGCGTGAAGGCCTCCTCCCGTGTTTCCCGCTTGACCAGCTTCGTACCCGACAGCGCCTCCTCCCACCTTCGGTAATCCGTCAGCGACGTATAGATCCCGCCATCGCCCAGGACGGCGCTCGTCATGCTCTGATCGGCGTCAACGAATCCGCCGTTGGTATGCCGGTAGCCCATCGCCCGGCGGCTCACCGTCGAGATGCCGGTCTCATACGCCACGGTGTCGTTCATCCCCAGGGGCAGGAAGATGTTTTCCCGGAGGAACGTCGCGAAGCTCACGCGCGACACGCGTTCCACGATCAGCGCCAGCAGGGCGTAGCCGCTGTTGCTGTAACGGTACTGACTGCCCGGCTCGAAGTACGTTCTGTCCTGCTGGCTGAGCAGATCGAGCACGTCCCGATCCTTGAGCGGCGTTTTGCGGTCAGCGGGGATGATGTCCTCATAGTCGATCAAACCGCTCGTGTGCCCGAGAAGGTGACGAAGGGTGACGCCGCGCGTGGACGCCGGCATCTCGGGCAGGTACCGGGCGACCGGATCGTCGTAGCGGAGCAATCCGCGCTCCTGCAGCATCATGATGCACATGGCCGTGAACTGCTTGGTCACCGAGGCAAGCCGGTAGTTGGTCTGCGGCGTGGCCGGCGTCCGGCCGGGCAGGTCGGCGAGCCCGCAGCTTTTCTCGAGGATCACTTTCCCGTCCTGAACCACCGCGACGCTGGCTCCCGGCACCTGGCCGTTCAGCGGCCTCAGCAGATCGTCAACAGTCTGCTCCCACGTTCGCTCCGCACGGCGCAGCACGCGCCCGGCCGGCCCACCCGTCGCCTGGTCGGCCCGGCGGACCACCCGTCCGTTCACGATCACGCACTCCAATCCGCTGGCGGGAACGCGCGGCTGCTCGTAGGTCGCATGATCGCGAACCTGGCGGGGGTCGAACACCAGCACGTCCGCCATGAGGCCTTCGGCGATGCGGCCGCGACCCAGTCGATCAAGGCCGATGGCGGACGCGGGCAGGCCGGTCATCTTGTGCACGGCCGCCTCCAGACTGAGGAGCTTGCGCTCGACGACACAGTCCCGGATGACGCGGGCGAACGCCCCATGGCCGCGCGGATGCTGCGAGGTCGGGCCGCCGTCTGTGCAGATCATCACGTGGTCGTCGATCAGCAGGCGGTCCTGGAGCGCCGGGTCCATCACGAAATAGGCGGCCTGAGCACCGTGCAGGCCGATGTCGTCGATGAGTACGTCCTCGAACGGCTTCTTGAGTTCCTGTGCGACCTGGGCCAGCGTCTTGCCCGTCCAGGGCCGGGTACCCAGGAGCGTCGCCTCCGGACCGTTGCGCCGCATGACGCGGCGGCGAAGATACTCCGCCAGTTCGGCCCGGCGGGTGCTCACGACCTGCCGGTAATTGTTCGGCGGCTTGGCCCACTCCGGGAACACGATGCCGATCCCGGTATAGCTGGCGCAGTAGGGATAGATGTCGGCCGTCACGCAGATCCCCTCGCTCCGCGCTTGCGCCATGCGCGCGAGTACCCGCTCGGCCCGCGCCGCCCCGTGCCCGTAGGTCACCTTGATGTGGGAAACGTGCACCGGACAGCCGCTGCCGAAGCCCTGAGCGAGCAGTTCGTTCAGCGCACCTTCGATTGCGTCGTCGTCCTCGCTGCGCATGTGGCTCATCACCAGCCCGCCGGCTGCGGCAACCGGTTCGGCGAGGGCCACGAGCTCCTTGAGATCCGCCATCATGCCCGGCTGGTATTCAAGGCCGGTGCTCATGCCGAAGCAGCCCGCGTCCATCGCCTGCCGCACGAGCTTCTGCATGGCCTCGATCTGCCCGACTTTCGGCTCGCGGTCCAGGTTCACGCCCGCCTGCTCGCGCACGGTGCCGTGCCCGATGAACAAAGCGACGTTGACGCCCGGGTGCACTTCCTCCACCCTCTGCATCCACGTCCCCGGATCGCTCGGGCTCTCTCCGTCCTGGCCCAGGCAGATCGTCGTGACCCCCATGGCCAGGAAGTTGTCGAACGCGGGCGTTTTCAGCGGGTCGCCGTGGCTGTGCGTATCGATGAAGCCCGGCGTGACGACCCTCCCCGTCGCATCGATCACGTGGCGGGCGGTGATGTCCCGCTCTGTGAACTGGCCGACCCGTGCGATCCGTTCGCCGCGAATGAGCACATCCGCCCGGACGCCGGGCCCTCCACTCCCATCGATCACCGTCCCACCGCGGATCCAGATGTCGTATCCGGACGGCTCCGACCGCTCGTTCGCCGCTGCCGCAGTCGCCGTCGGCACCGCTTCCCTACTTTCGGCAAATGCTCCCGGAGAGAGTGTCATCAGCAACACCGGCATGGGAAATGTCCGTCGCAACACGGCCGTCTCCTCGCTCTATCCATCAGCGTCAGCGGGCATCGACCATATTAAGGGTGCGCCGATGCGGCGACGACCTTGTAGACCGCCACAACATCCTGGGTGTACGCCGCGTAGGTGCAGACGTAGAGATGGCCGTCGGGGCCGCGCGACCAGCTCGTGATGCCCGGCATGTTGCCCAGGAGTCGATCGCCCGTGACCTGCCCGTTGCGGTCGAGGGCGAGCCCCCGCACCCAGCCGAGGATGAAGTCCCCGAACAGTAGCACGTGATCGAGCCGGCCCCCGTACGGATTGTGATCGGCCGGCACGTACTGCGGCCCGACGTACACGCATTGCTGCGGCACCGGGAAGGTTCCCGGATCCTCCAGCGCGTACGGATGATCGCTGCTTCGCGTGTAGCTGAGCACGGGATTGACCGTGCCGCGGCAACCGTAGTCGCAGGGTCCGTCGAGCGTGGGCCAGCCGTAATCGTGGAATCCCCGGCGCGGATCGAGCAGGTTGAGCTCCTCGAACTGCTGGCCGACGTCGGCGATCCAGAGGCGCCCGACGTGATCGAAGGTCCCCGTCCAGGGGTTCCGCAGGCCCTTGGCCATGAGCTCGCCCCGGCCGCGGGTATACCAGCGCGCCTTGGGGTTGTCGTCGGGAATGCGGTAGCCGGCTTCCTGGCCGGCGCGGTTGGGCACGATCCGCAACGCCGCGCCCAGCAGGCTGCCCAGGTCCTGCGCCGGCGCGCTCAATCCGCGCTCGCCGGTCAGAATCCACATTCGTTTATCCGCGTCGAAGAGGATCGAGCCGATGGTGTGCCACGGCTGCGCGCCGGGGGCGTCGAGCGAAAGAACCGGCGTGAGCGACTCGGCCGTGCGGCCCGGGTCCGAGAGGTCGAGCCGCAGGCGGGCGATCTGCACCTGCGTCGCGTCCTTGTGGCAATACCCTACGTAAAACAAGGAGTTGGAAGCAAAGTCAGGATCGAGCTCCATGGACACCAGGCCGCACTCGATGTTGACGTGCACATCCGGGAGGCGGAACTCCCCCCGGCGACGGGCACGCTGGCCGGCGAGTTCGTACAGGCTGATGCGGCCTTCGTGCTCAGCCAGCAGGAAGAGGCTCCCTCCGGGCAGGAAGCGCAGGCCGGTAAAACCGCCGGTGGCGGAATGGTCCGCATCCAGCGTGAGCCGCTCAAAATCCAGGGCATAGCGGTGCCCCCGGCCGGGCGGCGAGACGTGGCGGTTCGGCACGTATCCGGGCTGCCGATCGTGGTAGGCGGCGCGCGAACCGGGCGAGAGCAGGTCCTGTGCGGGCGGTTCGGGGAGGCGTCTGTCCTTCAGCGAGGCGATCCACCCCGCGACCTGCCGGATCATCGCCGTGTCCGGCTGCTGCACGCCGACCGGCGGCATGTGGATCGACGAGAAGGGATGCGAGCGGGCAAAGGCCAGATACAGGAGGCTCTCATCGGGCCGGCCGGGAACGATCCGCGTGCCCCCCGGGAACAGGAATCCGCGCGTCGGACGCGAGAGCGTGTTGCCCAGAAACACGTCGTGGCTCAGGTCGAACTGGGATCGGCCGTTGTGGCAGTGGACGCAGTTGCCCTGCACGTATCCGCGCACGGCCCGCGCGCCCAGGTCGTCGTCCTCGAGGTCGGCGGGGCGGGTGGACAGGTGCGTGATGGCCCGCCGTGCCTGCAGGTCGCGGAGCTGCGTGTGGCCGGCCGCTCCGCCGGAGGCAGCGGCCAGCGGGCGATTCAGGTTGAGCTCGGAGAAGCCGATGATGAAGTTCCCGTTGGCCTCGTGACACTGCCGGCACTGCAGGCGGCTGGGGATCTCGTGCCGGATGAGTTGCCCGTCGCGGGCGGTCAGCTCCACCGGCCGGGGCGACGAGATGTCCACGAGCTGCGCCTCCGAGCCGTCAGGCTTCCATGCATAGACGCCCAGCTCCCAGCCCGACTCGAGTCCGCGGATGACGCGGGTCTCGACGAGCCGGCGGCCCTGCGCCGTCTCGAACGAGAACGTCTTGAAGAAGAGCGTCCCCACGGGAAACTTCCAGTCGAGCGGGTCCGACGTGTCGATCCGTGTACCGTCGGGAATGACGACGTAGCGCTCCTTATCGCTGCCGTTGGACCAGAGGGGCCAGGCGGGCTCGTAACGGAAGGCATGCGGGGTGGATGGTCCCTGACGCTCGGGGTGCCAGCCGATGTCAGAGAGCCGTTCCGGAAGCCGGGCCGTGTGATCAGCGAGGCCTCCGCCCCAGGCGGCGGACACGGCCGCGAAGCTCAGGCAGAGGCAGCCAAGGGCCTGCACCCCGGGCAGCACCGGCCGGGGGGAGGTGCGCTGGGCCAGAACCTGGGTGTGAGGCATAGCTCTCCTTCGTCACTGTGCTCAAACACGCACCGCGCGGACGACAGCGCTTCAGGCTCCGGTCCCGGCTCACTTGATGTTCTGCGGATTGGCGCCGGAAATCAACCGCGGGACCGCACCCGCGTGCACGTGGCTGCGTGGCTGACGGGGGCCGCTTGGTGGGGTGGCCCATCCCTCGCACAACGATGAGTGGGGTCCCGATGATGGGAACGCGAAAGTCTCCCTCCGCGGCTCACTCCGCGCAGGTGGCAACTGCCGGGCGAGCCGCACCGCTGTAGCAGCGCTGGTAGAGGGCGAAATCGTTGAGATCGCTGTCGGCATCGGCGTCAAGGTCGGCATCCAGGCAGGCCGGGTTGGTGACGGCCACCTCCGCACGTGTCATGCATTGCTTGAGATGATCGAAGTCATCGCTGTCCACGTCGCCGTCCTGGTTGAAGTCTGCCGGAGCGAACGGCCCGGGGGTCACCACCTGCCCGGTCAGCGTCAGCACCAGCGGCGTGCCGGCCGCAGCGCCGGGTAGACTCTCGTCGGTGACGGTGAAGGTGTAGGTGGCCGAGAAGGCGCCGGCGGTAGTCGTATCGAGCGTGGCCGTGAACGGACGGCTCGTGCCCGCCGGGACGGTACCGGTGTACACCATCGTCGGGAAGAGCTTCGTGCTGTCGCCGGTGGCACCGGGAAGGTTGATCTTGAGTTCGGCGCTAAAGCCCGGAACGGATTCGAGGTTATGAATGGCGCCGTCGATGACCTGGTTTCCGTTGCCCGCGACGTACGTTCCAAAGTCGATGGTCAGGGCGTTGGTGTCCGTCGGCGAGGTGAACGAGGCGTCGGCGTGGGCGAGGATGGCGGCCGTCACGTTGACCGTGTCATTCCCGTCCGCCGAGCCCTGGCCCGGCGCCCCGGACGTGATGTCGGTGTTGTCGATGACGACCGTGCCGGCCTGGCTGCCGACCGTGGCGGTGGAGGCCAGTCCGACGGTCAGGACGCGCGTCTGCGAGCCCGCGATGAAGGCGTGGCCCCGCCCGGCGGGGTCGCACGTGCTGTTGCCGCTCGTCGTGATGTCGAACGTCGTGGGGGTCGTTCCGAACTTGCTGAGCGTCACCGGGGCGGACGGCGGCGGAGCGTTGACGATCACCTCGAAGTTTACCCCGGTCGAGCTGGCTCCCCCCGGCGGCGGCGAGACCCCGAAGAAGAGGGTGCTGGTGTTGGCCCCGGTGCCGAAGATCGACCAGACCAGCTCGGGGTGATCGATGAACGGGTTGCGGTTTCCCTGGTAATAGGTGGGGTTCTCTGCCTGGCTGTAGATCAGGTGGTTGCGCCGCCGCTCGAACGTCGTCACCGGCTGGGCGTAGTGCCACTCGAGCATGCGGGTCAGGTCGCCCATCTCGCCCGGATCGAGGCTGCCGCCGTTGATCAGCGTCAGGTCGGTGTAACGCGTGGCCATATAGAACATCGCCCGCGAACAGGACCCGCGGTCGGCGGGGTTGCCGTGGTCGGGGTCCCAGAACGTCGCCGCGCTGCCGATGCCATACGCCTTGTTTCCCCGGTCGCTATTGACCGTCGGGTTGCACGGGCGCAGCTCGAACAGGTCGCTGTCGGCCGCGCCGCTCCCGTTGAGGCTGTCGGGCCATTGATGCTCGCGGTTCCACGTCGTCCCGCCGTCCCACGCCTTGGGAACTGACACGCCGGTGTAGATCAGGATGATGTTGTTCGAGTTGCCCGGGTCCTGGTCGAGGAACTGAAGCGACTGCTTGGCCGAGTCGTACGAACGCACGACGTGGCCGCTGATGATGCCGTTCAAGGCGGTCTTGAGCGTCGCACCGGTCAGCCAGACGCCGCGCGGCCGGGCCGGATCGTAATAACCGGGCGGCGGGTCGTAAGGGCCGCTCTGTACGGGCGGCGTGATCGTGACCACGACGTCGTCGCTGGTTGAGTGGGCCTCGGGGTCAGTGGCCGTCAGCGTGAAGGTGTAAATGCCGGGCGCGCTGAGCGTGACCTGGGCGTCCGACGGCGAAGTGACATCCACCACGCTGCCGGTGCGATTGCTCCAGCCGGTGATGTGGGTCCCGCTCGCCGGTGTCCAGGCGTAGGTCACGCCGGCCAGGCCGTCCGCGTCGTCGGCCGTCGCATCGGTCATGACGACCGGCAGAGCTCCGTTCACCATCGGCAGCGTGCGGTCCGGGCCCGCATAGACGGTGGGGGCGCTGCCGGAAGTGGGGCTGCCGGTCACGCTGATGTTGTCGATGGCCGTGCCCGAACTGCTGCCGCTCTCCGTCCCGCGCCAGGTCGCCCAGCGGATCTGGACGTTGGCCTGATTGTCAGCCGCAGCAGGAAGACTCAGGCTCACATGCGTGCTCGCCGGCGGCGAAGACGACTGCGTGTACGGATTGCCCGCGCCCACGAGGGTGGTCCAGCCGCCGCTTGTTCCGACGCGGTACTGCACAACGATGCCGATGGTGCGGGCATTGACCACGGCCGGGATGTAGTCAAAGTCCAGCGTGATATTGCCCTGCCCGAGCGTGTTGAGGGCCATGGCGAGCTGCGATGCGCCGTTCGTGCTGTTGCTGCTCTGGAGAATGGCAAACCGCGCGTTGCCGGCGGCCGCCAGATAACCATAGCAGCCGCCCGTGCCGTTGCTGGCCGGCGTGGTGGTCATCATGGGGGCATCGCCGGTGGGCGTGCTGGCCTCGGCCAGCGCCTGCGTGTTCGTGACACCGCCGTTGATCCCATTCCAAGCGGCAAAGCCCGCGGGCATGCTGCTGAACGCGGCGGTGCCCCAGCCCTGCGATACGGGCAGCGTGAGCGGTGCGGGATTGCTCTGCGCGCGGGCCAGGCCCGTGCAGATCAGGAGCACCACGCAGCCGGCCGCCGCGTGGCGGCGCAGACGAACACACATCCTCAAAGGCCGAGCCCTCCCCACAGACGCGCAGGTGCACAGCAGATGCCCGAAAAACAACCTTCCGCGGCTCTGCGTCTATTGTACCCGCAGGCGGCCCTGTCCTCCAACGGTTTTTACAGCCACTCGCCGCGCCCCTGCAGGCGGTCGACGAGCTCCTTGATGCGCTGTGTGTCGCCGCGCCGGCAGATGAGCGTGGCGTCGGGGGAGTGGATGACGACCAGGTCTTCGACGCCGATCGCCGCGATCAGATGGTTCGATTCGCTCACCAGAATGTTCCTCGCCGCGTCGAGGGTGAGCACCTGCGGAGCGGCGACGGTGTTCCCGTGTGCGTCGGGGTGGAAGATCTCGGCCAGCGAGTTCCAGCTCCCCACATCCAGCCAGTCGCAGGTCATCTCCACCGCCGCCACCTTCACCGCCTTCTCCATGATCGCGTAATCGACGGAGATCTTCGGCAGGCTCGAAAAGAGTTCGAGCGTGGCCTGGGCCTGGTCGACATCGTCAAACCCGGCGGCCACCTGTTGGAGGCGCCGATGAGTGTCGGGGTGTCGCTGCTCGATCTGACGCAGGATCGTGGGAATCCGCCAGACGAACATGCCGCTGTTCCAGTAGTACTCGCCGCTCGATACGTACTGCTGCGCGGTGGCCAGATCGGGCTTCTCCTTGAACTGCAGGATCTCGTAGACGTCGGCGTCGAGTTTGCTCCCGAACTGGACGTAGCCGTAACCGGTGTGCGGCGAGCGGGGTTTCACGCCGAAGGTGACGAGCGCGTCGGGGTACCGCTCAGCGGCTTCGAAACCCTGCTTGACGGTCTGCTGGAATGCGTCGACCGGCCGGATGATGTGATCGGCGGTGAACACGCCCATCGTTCCGGCCGGGTCCCGCCGGGCCAGCAGATGCGCCGCCAGCCCGGCCGCATTGGCTGTATCGCGTGCCGCCGGCTCGCCGAACAGGTTCTCGCGCGGCAGCTCCGGCAGTTCGTCGGCAATCGCCGGGATGGAGTCGCGCCCGGTGATGACGTAGATCTGCCCGGCCGGCAGCAGTCCGACCAGCCGCTCGAACGACCGCCTCAGCAGCGACTTGCCGTCGAAGATACGCAGCAACTGCTTGGGTTTGCTCCTGCGGCTCAGCGGCCACAGCCGCGTCCCCGACCCACCGGCCATAATCACAGCATGTCGCATAAAGGTAGGGTGGGCTCTGCCCACCATTTCCTCCGAATGTCTCGTGGTGGGCGGAACCCACCCTACGGCTGGTGGGCGGAGCCCACCCTACGTCCCTACAAATCCACCGGCGGCTTCTCATGTCCCTTTCGCCCCATGAGGTGGAACGTGAACTGCTTGCCCAGCTCCACCGCCGGCTGGTCGTACGGGTCGATTTCGTACAACTTGCCCATGATCGGGATCATCGCCTCGTAGAGGTAGATGAACTGACCCACCGTATGGGCACTCACCTGCGGGAAATGGATCGTGATCGACGGCCGCTGGCTCACGAGCAGAGCAAGCTGCGTCGCCTCTTTTTCGGCGTTAAAAAGCCCGCCCAGCGTGCCTTTCACGCTCCGGCCCAGGTACCGCATCGCCTCAATCCCCTCGAACGCCTGCGGGATCCGCACATCCGCGGCGAATTCATCAACTTGAAGCAGCGTGAACACCTTGTCGTTGGGTCCCTCGCGATAGAGCTGCACCTGCGAGTGCTGATCGGTCGCGCCGAGCGCTTTGAGCGGCGTCGGGCCGACATTCCTGCCGTCGCTCCGGCGGATCTTGCCCAGGCTCTCCGCGTAGAGCTGGCGGTACCAGTCGGCGAGGTCCTTGAGCTGCTGGCTGTAGGGCATCATGACGTGCATCGGCTTGCCCGACTGCTCGTAGAGGTAGTGAATCGCCCCGAGCAGGGCGGCCGGGTTGCGCGTCGTGTCCACGTCCGCGACGGCCGGGTCCATCGCCGCCGCCCCGTCGAGCAGGGCATCGATATCGATGCCGCACATGGCGGCGGAGAAGAGACCGACCGCCGAGAGCACGCTGAATCGCCCGCCGACGCCGTCGGGCACGATGAGCGAGCGATAACGCTCTTTGGTAACGATGTCGCGCATCGTGCCTTTGGCCGCGTCCGTCGTGACGACGAAGCGCTCGCGGGCGGCCTTCTCACCGAGCGCTTTGATCATCAAGTCGCGCACGATCAGAAACTGGGCAGAGGTCTCCGCCGTCTCGCCCGACTTGCTGATCACGTTGACCACGGTGTGCGGCCAGTCGGTCGCCACGAAGTCAAGAATCGCCTTGAATTGAACGGGATCAACGTTGTCGAGCACGAAGAGCCTCGGCCCGCCGCGCTTCTCTCGCGGCAACAGGTTGTAGGTCGTCGCGTTCAATGCCGTCTGCAGGGCGATGTTGCCCAGGGCCGATCCGCCGATGCCCAGCACGAGCAGGTTCTCCGCACCGGGCCGCATTTCCGCCGCGATCCGCTTGATCTCGGCGAGCTGCGGACGCTCGTGCGGCAGCTCGCGGAAGCGGTGCTGGCCCGCCTGGCGCTCCGTGGCAATCTCGTGCAGGGCCTGTACGACCCGCGGCTGAATCTCCTGCAGCCGCTCGTACGTCAGCCGATGCGGCCCGAGCCGCTCATGAAAAATGAAACTCGTGTCCATTCGAAGAAAAGGTTTGTCGCTCATCTCATCTGATTCCACATTCCGCGTGTCAATACAGTTCGTCCGGCTCGACGATCTCCAGTTGGGAGTGCTCGAGGATGAACGTCTTCTGGCCGTACGCCGCGAAGGCGATGCCGGCGTGCGTTTTCCGGTTGCGCGGCTCGATCCAGAGCACGCGCCCGATGCCGTATTGCGGGTGCCGCACGTACTGGCCGCGCCGCCAGTCGCGGCAGCCCAACTGCGGTTCACCAGCTTCCTGCTCCTCGTCATCCAGCCCGCTCAGCGGTTCCCCGTCCTCGCCGACCGACACCCAGTTCACGCCCTCCCTGGGCAATTCCGCCAGGAATCGCGAGCGGGAGGTCCGCTGCCGCACGCCCCGCAGGTCGCGCCACCGGGCGCAGCTCATGGTAAGCGATTTCCGGGCACGGGTCATACCGACGAAGCAGAGCCGTCGTTCCTCTTCCACGTCGGCCCGCTCGATCTGGCTGCGCTGGTGGGGCAGCAGCCCCTCCTCGAGCCCGGCCATCAGCACGAAGTCGAATTCAAGGCCTTTCGCCGCGTGCAGCGTCATCATCGTGACCGCCCCGACCTCCGGATCGATGGCGTCGACGTCGCTGACCAGGCTCACCTGTGTGAGCCACTCGGTGAGCCTTGACACTCCGGCCACTTCGCGGAGATCGGGAACCGATCCGCTTGCCGCCGACGAAACCGGCGTGTCCAGGATGGGCGGGCCGGTCTCCCCGTCGTGCACGCGGTCATACTCGGCGGCGGCGTTGATCAACTCGTCCACGTTTTCGAGGGCGCTCTCATCCTGCGCCTGGTACCACATCGCGCGCAGGCCGCTGTGCTGAACGGCGTATTCAATCGTGTCCTGAATCGAGCCCCTGCCCGCGAGGGCGGCGATCGTGTCCATGAGCTCCGAAAAGTTCTTGAGGGCCCGCACGGCACGGCCCGCGTCCGGGATCTGCTCCGGCTCGCGAATGGCCTCGAGCGCCGTCTGCTTCGTGCTTTCGGCATAAGCGATGACCCGCTCGACGGTGGTTTTGCCGAGTCCGCGGGGCGGCGTGTTGACGATGCGCTCGAACGAAACCCGATCGAGCGGATTGGCCACGAGCTTCAGATAGGCCAGAACGTCGCGGATCTCCTTGCGGTGATAGAACGCGACTCCGCGGGCGACCTGATACGGAATCTGCGCGCCGCGCAGCCCGGCCTCGATGTTGCGCGAGAGGGCATTCGTGCGGTAAAAGACCGCCATGTCGCCGTATCGTCCGCCATCGGCCACGTACCGGCGGATCTGGGAGGCCAGGAACGCCGCCTCAGCGTGGCTGTCTTCGCATTCGGCGACCGTGATCTGCGCCCCGCCCGGGTTGTGGGTCCAGAGGGCCTTTTTCTTGCGCTTCTTGTTGTGGGCGATGACGGCGTCCGCGGCCGCGAGGATTTCCGGCGTCGAGCGGTAGTTCTGCTCGAGCCGGACCACGCGGGCGGTGGGAAAATCCTCCTCAAACTGCAGAATATTGTGCAGGTTCGCCCCGCGCCAGGCGTAGATCGACTGGTCCGGGTCGCCGGTCACGCACAGATTCTCGCGCCGCATGGCCAGCAGCCGCGCGATCATGTACTGGGCATGATTCGTGTCCTGATACTCGTCGACCAGGACGTACCGATAGCGCTCCTCGAGCTGCTCGCGGATATCCGAGTGGTCGCGCAGCATCCACGCGGTCTTGAGCAGCAGATCGTCGAAATCGAGCGCGTTCTGCTCCGCGAGCACCTTCTCGTATTCGCGGTAGACGCGGGCCACCGCCTTGTCCAGCCACCCGCCGCCGCGGCTCTCGTATTCGTCAGGCGTGAGCATGTCGTTCTTCGCGCGGCTGATCGTATGAAGCATGTTGCCGGGAGTGAAGTTGTCCGCCGAGAGGTTCACCCGCTGCAGCGCCTGCTTCATCGCCGATTCCTGGTCAGAATCGTCAAAGATCGAGAAGTTGGGCTGCAGGCCCGCCTGCCGGCCGTGAATCCGCAGCAGTCGGGCGCAGAACGAGTGAAACGTGCTGCAGGTCACACCGGCCACTTCGAGCCGCCGCATGCGTTCCGCCATCTCGTTGGCGGCCTTGTTGGTGAACGTGATTGCCAGGATGTGCCAGCCGCGGGTGACCGTGCAGGCCAGATAGGCGGCGCGATGCGTGATCACGCGGGTTTTGCCGCTGCCCGGACCCGCGAGCACGAGCAGCGGTCCGTCGGCGTGAGTCACCGCTTCGCGCTGCGGATCGGTGAGGTTCTTCAGCAACTCATCGGTATCCAAAAGGCATCCCCCAACCCGCCGCGTCGACCGCAGCCGCGCCCGATTTCGCCCATCCGCGTCGCCGGGATAACATCTGCTGCTGCAGGCCCGCGTGGTGCGAAGCATTATATGGATCTCTCGGCGTTATTTGGATATGAGCAGGACCTGGCCTCAGCGTGGGTCGAGCGGGTGTGCTTGTTGGCGCTGCTCGCGCCGTGGTTTCTGACGCTGTCGGAGGTGTACGGCGCCGGCTCGCGCCGGGGCGGAGCGATCGCCCTCATCCTGCTGCTGCTGATCGACCGGCTGCGCTGGGACCCCCGGTTGTGGGCGGCGATCGCATGCGTTCTGTTGGGCGCCTGGAATGGGATCCGCGCGCGATGGGTATCATCCCCGCCCGGATCGCCGACCGCCGGCCTCGTTGCACCCGCCATCTGGATGCTCGTCGGAGGATTGTGCGCGGGCGCGGTCTCGTGGAGTCATTCCGTCGGGTGGTTGCTCTGGCCGGCGCTCGCTTTTGCCTCGTTCGCGATGGGCGCCGCCCTGGCGCCCCTTGGCCGCCCGCCGATCAGCAGCGTGGTGCTCGCGGGGCTCTGCGGCGGGCTGCTGGCGATGGCTTCACAAGGTCTGAGCCGCAGCAACCTGCCGCTGCTGCTCGCGGCCGGAGTGATCGGCTGGCTGGGCCTCCAGTTCCTCTGGTGGAGGCAGACCCGGCACTCGAAAGGCAGCGCTCCGGGGCGCTGGAAGTCAGCTCTCGCCGGCGTCATGGCCGGCCTGCTCGCGGCCGCGGTCGGCGTCGAGGTCTACTTCCGTCACGTCTACGACTGCTCAGATGCGAACGGAGAACTCCGGACGTGCGTTCGGCACTTGCAGAAGCACGGACGCTTCAACACGCTGGGCTATCGGGATCGCGAGTTTCCCGACCCGGCGCACCTGCCGCCCGGCCCGCGGGTCGTCCTGCTCGGGGATTCCTTCGCCTTCGGCATCGGGATCAACGCGTATGAAGACCTGCTCGGCCCGCAGTTGCAGAAGTCCCTGAGGCAGACCGGCCTCGATGGAGCCGAGGTCTACACGGTGGCGCGGGGCGGGGTCGATACGACGCGGGAGATCGAGCTCTTTCGCCGCGATGCCGTGCCCCTGGCGCCTCACGCCGTCGTGCTCGCGTATCACCTGAACGACATCGAGGATCGGCAGTTCGCCAGACCGCATGATCGGGCCGCGCTCGTCCTCTCGCCGCTCACCGCCAGCAGTGATGCCTTCGAGTTCCTCGAGTGGCGCGTCTATTCGCTCCTTCACGCAGGCGATCTGCGCGGGCCGCTGGATGCCGGACTCGGCCGATATGCCGATGAAAAGGTCTTCGCGTCCCAGGCCCGCCGCGTGCAGGAGCTGATCACGCTCATCCGGCACCGGGGCGCCCGACCGGTCTGCGTGATCTATCCGTACCTGAACATGCCCACGGATGCCGGGCCGCATCGCCACGCGATCGACCGCATGGCCAGACTCTTCGCGGACCTCCGCGTGCCAGCCATCGACGTGAGCCGGCTGGTCAACGTGAATGAGCGGCGATACCACGCGAATCGCTTCGACCCGCACCCGAGCCCGCAGCTCAACCGCGTCGTCGCGGCGGCTCTGGCCGGGCAGGTCGCCGGCGTGCTGCGGGCTCCCGCTTCGAGCCAGGTCAGTGGCGAACGAAGAAACTGAGCGCGAAGAATCCCGCCGCCACGAGCACAACCAGCGAGCCGGTGCTCACGTTGCCCAGGTGCGACGAATACGAGGCCAGCGTCCCGATGAGTCCGCTCAGCAGCCCGAGCACCATCGCCCACCGCAGCATGCCGCCAATGTCGCGGGCCAGGTTGCGGGCGGCCGCCGCCGGAACGATCAGCAGCGCCGAGACGAGCAGAATCCCCGCCGTCCGGATCGAAATGGTAACCACCAGCGCCAGAAGCAGTGAGAAGATATAATCATACAGCCGCACGTGCACCCCGCGGCTGTGGGCCAGCTCGGCGTTCAGGCCCACCAGCGTGAGCGAATTGAACGCCAGCACCATGAAGCCGATGACGAGCACGGCCAGCCCGGCCGTCAGGGCCAGGTCCGCCGCATCCAGCGTGAGAATGTCCCCGTACAGGTACCCCGCGAAACGCGTCGTGCGGGCCTGACTGCTGGTGATCAGGGCAATCCCCAGTGCGACCACCGTGCTGAAGAACACGCCAATCACCGTGTCGTTCGACAGCTCCGTCCGCCGGCGCACGAATGCGATTCCGAGTGCAATGAGCAGGCCGAACGCAATCAGGGCGATCCGCGGGTCGAATCCGCCCCAGCCGGCCAGCAGCTCGTTGAGGAGGAAGCCGAGTGCCACGCCTGCGAAGGCCGAGTGGGCGATGGCATCGGAGAAGAACGCCATCCGGTAGTTGACGATTTTTACCCCCATGGCGGCGCAGATCGGCGTGAGCAGCACGCATTCGATAAGCGCATTCAGCATGAACGGATACTGCGCCCATTCAAAGGGCAGCACCCGCTGCATGGCGTGATGCACCGCCGGAAGGCCCGCGGTTGTCCACCAGTCGAGCGACATCATCGGACAGCCTCAATTCGCATCTCCCACTCCACCCCTGCCGGCTTTCCCTGGCCTCTCACCGCTCATCTTCTTTCGATGTCAGGCCCTCCAATCTCAGTTCTCGAATCCCCAATCTCAAATCTCAAATCTCGGATCTCAAATCTCAGATGCCCACGCCGGATATCCGATCTCGAACGATCTCCCATCCGATGCTGACTCGCGCCCGACCCCGCCCCGGTGCGCTTCAGGTTCTCCCCTGCACGCGAGTCAATGATGATGCACGTGCCCGTGATCGTGCGAATGCCCCTCGTGCGAATGCGCATGCCCGGCGAATCCGACTCCGGAGCGGTAAAGGGCCTTCAGGTTCTCGGCGGTCAGGGTCTGCACCGTTTCGCCCTGGCACTGCACGCCTCCGTTCAGGCACAGGATGTACTGCGCGTGCTCGGTAACGATGCTCAGGTCGTGGCTGACCAGCAGCATCGTGTACCGACCCTCCTTGTGGAGGGAACCGAGCAGGTCGCAGAACAGCTCCTCCCCCGACACATCGACGCCCGCGACCGGCTCATCGAGCAGCAGGATGTCCGGCTCGGCGGCCAGGGCCATCGCCAGCAGAACGCGCTGCAGCTCGCCGCCCGACAGCCTGCCCAGGGGCCGGTCTTCCCACCCGCCGGCCCCGACCCGCTCGAGTTCACCGCGGGCGATCCGCCGGGCCCGATGCGAATGGCCCAGCCACAGCGGGCGGCGCTGGGCGCCCGCGCACAGAAAATCGATCACCGACAGCGGCATCCCGCGGTCAAAGTCCAGCCGCTGCGGCACGTATCCGATACGCAGCGGCCGGCCGCGGGCATCCCGGCCGACCTCGATCGTGCCGGTGTACGGCAGCAGCCCCAGCACGGCCCGCAGCAGCGTCGTCTTGCCCGCTCCGTTCGGCCCGATGATCGCGTTGATCTTCCCGACCGCGGGCTCGAAGCTCACATGGGAGAGAATCTCCCGCCCCCCGAGCGTCACCGTCACGTCGGTCAGCCGCAGGGCGAACTGCCCGGCCGGAGCGCGTGCGGGCGTGGTCATGACGAACCCCCCAGCGCTCGGGCCAGCACGCGGAGGTTCTCCTCCATGACTTCTTCATAGGACCTGTAAGTGGGTTTACCTTCCATGCTGTTGAACGGGTTCAGCGGATACAGCGCTGCGCCCGTCTCGCGGGAGATCGTCTGGGCCAGCCCCGCCGGATAGGCGGGCTCGTAGAAGATCGCGGCCGCACCCGACTGCCGGATGAGATTCACCGTATCCGCGATCTGCCGCGCCGATGGTGCGTGCTCGGGATCCTGGGTCAGCGTGGCCACCACCTGCAGATTCAAATCGCGGGCCAGGTAGGCGAACGCATCGTGGAACGTGACGATGCCGCGGTTGCGTCCGGCCAGACTTGCCGAGAGCTTCGTGCACCCCTGTTGCAGACGGGCCAGAGGCCCCGATACGTAGGCGGCGCCGTTTCGGCGGTATTGATCCCCATGGGCCGGGTCGGCGTCTGCCAGCTTGCCGGCGAGGGTCGTGACCTGCCGGGCCGCCTCGAACGGCGAGACCCAGACGTGCGGATTCGCCTCGTGGTCGTCCGCATGATTGTGCGCGTGATCGTGCCCGGCCGACGAGCCGGCCTCATGCGTGCTGCAAATCACCTGACAATCGTCAGAGATCGTGAGGATCCGGACGCCAGGCGCCGCGGCTCGAAGCTGGTCGAGGAATGGATCGAGATCCAGTCCGTTGGAGACGACGATATCGGCACGGGCCACGCGTTTGAGGTCCTCCGGACGCAGGCTGTACTCATGGGGGCAGCCCACATTCGGTGAAACCAGCAGCTCAGCCGTCACCCCCGGGACGCCCTGGATCACATTCAGCGTGAATACGTAGGTCGGCAAAAAGGTGCAGACGATCCGGAGTGGGTCGCGTGCCGGACGAGTCGCCGTCTCCGCCCCGTGCTTGCGGTCAGCCTGAACGTCACAGCGAGCCGGCAGCCAGGCAAACACAACGACCGCCGCCAGCCCGACCAGGAGCAGATGCCACGGACGAAGCCCCAACTGTCGCGTCGTGCTTGTCATGTTTCCGCCATTCCATACGACGCTTCCCCTCGCGTGGTCTGAAACGGCGCTGGAGCCGCCCCCGATGGTCGTGGCCCTGCCCGTTCCCCTCTGCCTGGCCTGAGCCGACCGGGCCCCGCTCAGACGGCCGGAACATCGACGAGTTCTCCGCTGCCCCGGCGGCAGCAGGGGGCCGGGTCCATGGGAAGCTTAGAATCTTCGTATTACGTTGTCAACATCGATGTCGTGATACCGTAAAGTATTATATGACAAAGATTTAGTGCGTGTGGTCGTGCTCACCGCAGTGCGGGCAGACGAATGCTCCGTCGGCCGGCTCCTCAGCCGACGCAAACAGTTCGGCGGGATACTGATAATGGCAGCAGCTACACTCGATGGCCGCGTACTCGGGCAGGCGGGCCCGCAACCAGTCGAGGATCACCTGCGGCAGCACCCCGCGGCCCCGACAGAACGGGCAGGTCGTGTAAAAGCGTCGCAGAATCGCGTCGCGGATGAATGCGGACTTGTCGGGCAGGCTGTTGAGCACTTCTGCCAGATGTTGATCGACTCGGAAAGATACCACGGTCTGTTTGGGCTGGGACATCGGTGCTCCTGTCGCGTGCGCGGAGGGGTGGGCGAAACGGCTGCGCCGACGATAATATCGTGGGCCAGCCGCGTCCGACAAGGGGCCGGATGGGCGAGGCGGAGGTCGAAGCGGCACAGCCCTTGAACCTGCACCCCGAGTCGGAGGCGACAGGGGCGAATGAGTATCCGGATGCCCGGATTCAGCCAGTCTTTCACACCCATGCGAGAACTGATCGCCGAGCTCGACTTCTTCGACACGTTCCGCTGGCTGCTGGCCATCATCTGCACGGTGTACGCCGTGATCGTGACGTGGAACTGGCTCTGGGGATATCTGCAGTGGTTCCAGAGCTCGCGTGAAATGCAGCGCGTGGGCAACTACGCCGTCGTGCTCCTGCTGCGGACCCGGATCCGGCGATTCGGGTTCGAGCTGCTGCAGATCGCGGCGCTCACCGCCCTGTTTTTCTATATCGTGTATCTGCATCACATGATCGAGAGGAGGTGACGCACCGGCATGCCAGAGCAGGCGAAAAAGGCGGTGGGCATCAGCGAACTCCCGCTCGATGAGCTCGTCCACTACGGTCGTGAGCTGGGCCTCGAGCTGGACCGCACGACGCCCCAGGGCGAACTGCTGCGGCTCGTGCGCGAGCGGCAGGAGCTCCTGGTCGAGCTCGACCGCGAGGCGCTCCTGGATATCGTCGTGTGGGCCCGGCGGCCGGTGCGGGCCTCCGCCAGCAAGGAGCAGCTCGCCAGGGAGATCGCCTCCATCAAACGCATGAAAATGGACGGCCTCAGCCACCGCGGGGTGCTGGCCCTGGCCCGGCTGCGCGGCGTCCCCGCCCGTGAAGACCAGAGCATCGAAGAAATCGAGCGGCTCATGCGCTCGCACGAGTCGCTCTGGGACAAGGTGCAGCGGCGCCGGCGCAAACTGATCGCTTCCGTGATCGGCCGGATGGTCGACGGGAATCAGGAGGGCGAGTACCGCTTCCTGCCCGAGGACAAGGCCATCGCCCCCTCATCGCTCAAGGAGCAGATCGTCGAGGAGGGCGTCGTCGGCGGAATCGCCCGGCGGCTCCGCGGCGTGGCCGACGACTACGTGCGCGAGAAACTCGACGAGATCGAGCTGCGCATCGACCGCAAGCTCGATGAAATCGACCTCCGCCTCGGCGAGTGGCGCGACCGCGAGATTGCCAATCGACTCAAGATCATCAAGTACACCCTCGTTGCCTCTGTTCTTGTAGCACTGCTGAGCCTTGGGTATGATTGGATCAAGCACTGATTCGGGTCACCACGGATACGCGAAAACCGTGTCCGATTACGGGAACGGGTTCTTCATATGTACGAGCATTTGAGCCGCCGGGTGGATAACGTCATCAAACTGGCCAACCAGATCGCCCGCGAGTATGAGCAGGAATACGTCGGAACGGAGCACATCCTCCTTGCCATCGCCCGCGAGGGCACCGGCATGGGCGCCCGCATCCTGCGCGACCACGGCCTCACCGAGGAGAAGATCGAGGCCGAGGTCCGCAAGCTCATCAAGGACAGCATGGAAGACACGTGGGTGTTCGGCCGGCTGCCCGGCACCCCGCACTTCAAGAACGTCGTCGCTCACGCCATCCAGGCGGCCCGCGACCTCAAAAGCCGGGAAGTCTGCACGGAACACCTCCTGCTCGGTCTCATGGCCGAGAAGGGCAGCGTCGGCTACGCCGCGCTCAAGGCGCTCGGCATCTCGACCCGCACCATCCGCGAAGACGTGATCAAGTCCGCCCCGGCCCGGGCGTGACCTTCCCCCGCCGCCGCTTTGACCCTCACGCGCGCTTCGCAGCTTCGATGCTGTACGTGGGATCCGCCCCTTC
The DNA here is from genome assembly GCA_964591605.1 of uncultured Planctomycetales bacterium. Classification (GTDB taxonomy): domain Bacteria; phylum Planctomycetota; class Phycisphaerae; order UBA1845; family PWPN01; genus CAYLLT01. Next base: position 16,598 of record CAZQEN010000007.1, on the reverse strand, counting down.
CCATCGAACGTCACCGCTGGGCCCGTAGATCGCGGGCACATGCTCGCCCGCGAGTCGCAGGTAGAGCTGAAGCTGAGTGCGATGATGGGCGGTGTGCAACACCCGTCGCCAGAATGTCCAGATCCGTTGGCGCGGCTCCCCGAAAAACGGCACCGGGGTCATCCACCATTCGCGTGTCGCCGCCGCAATTTGCGGCAGTCGATGCCGTACTTGCGCGAGGTACTTCTCGATATACGCCGCAGTGCCGGGTGACGGATCAGGCGGCAGCAGCGTGTCGACCGGCAATTCATCGGTCCCGATGAACTCCGCGAAAAAGCGCCGCTCACTGAGCAACTGATGCACCATGATCGTCCGCACATCGTTGACTTTCTCATGCGGTCGGTAATCCAGCAGACGGTTCGGGACGGCCCGCCACAGCGACACGAGCTTGTTGGCTTCACTGGCATAGGTGAGTACCAGATGATCGAACGTCGCATCGGCAGCGCTGGGCACTTGATCATCGGGGATCGCAGGGGATTCATGCTGCATGCGGCACCTCCTCACCGACGCAAAGGCCGGCGCCCGTTTCGAACGCGGGCGCCGACCCGGCCGCGCGTTGCCTGTTCAGGCCGCGGCGCTCAACTCCGGGATCTCGACCGGGGGGAAGTCAAGTTCTGTTCCAGCCGCCAGATTGACGTAATTCGTCAGGATGTTGAGAGCCACTTCGGCAATGATCTCCAGGATCTGCGCGTCGCTGTAGCCCGCCTGACGGACGCGCTCGATGTCCTCTGCATCGATTCGGCCGCGAACCGTTACCAGCCGGCGGGCAAACCGAAGGGCAGCTTTCGCCGCGGCGTCAGACGACTCGCCCCGCAGGCTGCCTTGAAGATCTGCCTCGGATACTCCGGCGCGCTGGCCGAGCACCCAATGCGCGGCCGCACAATACCCGCAGTCGTTGATGCTCGCCACCGTCAAAGCGATCTGTTCGCGCAGCGCCGGTTGGAGGCTGCCCCTGCTCAACGCCTTGCCATACGACAGATACGCTTCCAGAACCGCCGGCGAGAGGGCCATGGTTCTCACCATGTTGGGGATGATTCCGAGGCTGTTGTGAACCGCTTCCAGCAGCGGTTGGGCCCGCAGGGGCACGGAGTTGGTCGGGGGAGCCTGAATGCGCGGCATGACGCGTCTCCTCTGGGTTGATGGGGCGGCCGATCGCCGTTGCCCGAAGGTGTCGTGACCCGCCTCCCTGGCGAGCAGCTCCGACAGCCGTAGGTAAGATGCCGACCGGTCGGTATGGTTACGCCGCACCCCTCGAAATGCATAGCCCGGAAGGGACCGGTCCGTCAACGCCGCGATGGCCAATCTTCGCTGCACGGCCCCGTTCGTTGTATGATCCGAGGACGGGCTTACGTTTCAACGGGGAGGTATCTCCATGCCGGACAGAGACATGGAGCACACCGGCGGGAAAATCGCGGTGATCGGCGCTGGCTCCGTCGGCTCGACCATCGCCTACGCTGTGATGCTCCGCGGCCTGGCCAATCAGATCGTCATCATCGACATCAACCGCGGCAAGGCGGAAGGAGAGGTGAAGGATCTCATTCACGGCCTGCGCTTCGTGCCCAGCGTCCGGGTGACCGCAGGGGAGATCGCCGACTGCCGCGGCGCGGAGATCGTGATCATCACGGCCGGGGCCAAGCAGAAACCGGGGCAGTCCCGGCTCGACCTGGCCGCCACGAATGTGGGCATCTTTCGCGAGATGATTCCGGCCATCACCAATGTCGCACCCGGGGCCCTGTTGCTCATCGTCTCGAATCCCGTTGACGTGCTCACCTATGCAGCCGCGAAGATGCATCCCGATGGCGCGCATCGCGTGCTCGGCTCGGGCACCGTGCTCGACAGCTCGCGGTTTGTCACGCTCATTGCCGAGCGGCTGGGCGTTTCCGTCCGGAACGTGCATGCACAGATTGTGGGTGAGCACGGCGAGAGCGAGCTGCCGCTCTGGTCATCGGCCCACGTGGGCAACATCCCGCTGCACGCGTTCCGGGCACACGGTTACGCCGCGCTGACCGGGCACGACCGATCCGAGATCGTCGCCCGGGTGCGGTCGGCCGCGGCGGAGATCATCGCTGCCAAAGGAGCCACGAACTGGGCGATCGGGCTGGCCACCGCGCGGATCGTCGAGGTCATCCGCCGCGATGAGAACGCCGTCCTGACCGTGTCGCGGCTTCTGCAGGACTACCACGGCATCTCGGACGTCTGCCTGTCGGTGCCGTGCCTCGTCAATCGCAATGGCGCCGAGCAGGCGTTGCCCGTACCGATGGACGAAGCCGAGACGGCGGGCCTGCGGGCGTCCGCTCAGGTCGTGCGAGACGTGTGTCGGCAGGCGGGCCTGATCTGACACGCCACGTCGACACGCCGCTTCGCCAGGGACACGGATGGGCCCGGACTGCGTACAGTAAAAACGAGAAAGGGCCCCGAGCCATGCCGGAGCCCTTCCGTCTGCTTCGTTCCCCAAGAGCGTTTGCGAGAAGCGACTCATGCGCGAACCACGGGACGCAGACCGCCCATACGTCGTTCGCGCAGGCAGCATCCCTGCCCGCGACACACCGCTCATCCGGGAGCGGTGGCACAACATCCATCCCAGCGCAAAGCCGCGAGAGAATTGATGTGGGTCTCTCTCCCGGTAATCGATGTCTCGCAGCTCATCCAAATGTAGTCCGAGTTAACGGTGGTGTCAATAGCAATTCGATGAAATCAGAGGTGATGTTGGGCCGCTCGCGACGGATGGGCCTGTCGAGGCTGGTTTTGAGTTCCACATCATCTCCCAGTTTAACGGAGGCTGTCATGGACCGCGCAATTTGGGGTATCTGCTTCGTCCTTCTGGTAAATCCGGCCCTCGCGGACGACACGCGCCGCGACGCTCCGCCTGGTTTCACGCCGGGAAGGGGGTATGGGTGGATCTGGGGAAACCAGGACGAAGTCGGGGCGCTCAACGCGATGACGGATGCGACCCGACTGGCCGCTGTGCGACTGGTGAAAACCGGCAAGACGTACGATCTGGGTGTGACGTACGACCGTACATCGTACAAGTGGCCGGGTCACAACCCCGGCGAAATCATCACTTTCCGTTCGCCCGAGGGGGTTAAACGCCAGCAGGACATGCCCACGCCCCTTGACGGCCCGGCCTGGCACAGTTGCGCCCTGTTCATCTCCGACAACGTGGGGACGCAGATCGACGGACTGGGTCACATCACCAGCGGTGCCGACAACCACTGGTACAACGGATTCCGCGAGAGCGACTGGGGCGGAAACTGGGGGATCCGCAAATGCGGGGCGGAGACCATCCCCCCGATCATCGCCCGAGGCGTGCTGATCGACGTGGCGGCGCTCAAGGGCGTGGACGCTCTGCCGTCCCGGTATCCGGTCGGTGTGGATGATCTCCGGGCGACGCTCGAACGTCAGAAGACGACCCTGCACCCCGGCGACGTGGTCCTGATCCGCACCGGCACCGGCCGCTATTGGGGGCAGACCGGCAGCGATCACGCCCGGATCGGCGAGCACGATTCGGCGGGGCTCACCCTCGCCGGGGCCAGGTGGCTCGTCGAGCAGAACGGAAGCATGATGATCGGCTCCGACACCTCCGGCCTGGAGGCCCCGCCCCCGCCCGACGACAAGACCGGCCTGTCCGTCCATCAGTATCTCCTCGTTGAGCAGGGGGTACACATCGGCGAGCTTCACTTCCTGGAGGATCTGTCGCGCGACCAGGTGTACGAATTCTGCTACATCGCCGCGACCAACAAGATCAAGGGCGCCGCGGCCGGGTTCACCCTGCGTCCGATCGCACTTCGATAGCCCCGCTCGAGCGCCCACGTCGGCGTCTGCGTTCGCGGCGCGGCTCACTCGGGGGGCAGGTCCACCTGGAAAATGGAAGTGGTGCTGGCCACGGCCCAGCGGCCAAGAGCCAGTTCGGTGAGATGATTGCACTCCGGTGCCTGGGCGAGCGGGGTGAGCGTCCGGGCCGAAGCGTTCCAGCGGTACAGCAGACCGCCGCTGAGGAAGTAAACGTGTCCGTCGCCGCCGCGGCGGGCCCGGCGCGGGATCTCGACCGGCCAGGGACCTCGGGCCAGGATGGTGCGCGAGCGGGTGTCGAAGAGGACGGCCTCCGGGCCGCTCGAAGCCAGAAGGATCCCGCGGTCTGCGACCGCCAGCACCGATGTCTCGTCCGACCCCGGCCAAAGGACCTGCCGGGCCACGACCTGCCGGCTGTCCGGATCGAACGCGTACAGCAGCGAGCTCTCCTGGGTGGGCGGATGGCTCTTCATCTGGCCCCAGCGGTTCGAGCCTCCCCACAACAGCTTTGTCGCGGGGTCGTACGCCAGTGTCGGCAGGTTCTGATCGCGGATCAGGTGGTGGTAGACGTCGATGTGCTGCGTGTTCGGGTCGATCACGGCCAGGGCGCCGCCCAGCTTGTTGTACGCGCTGTCGGAGCTGATGAAGACAAGCTGGCCATCGGTCACCGCCGCCCGCGGGCGCGTCTGGGCGTATTGAGCCGATAGGTCGATCAGTTCTTTTGGATTCTTACCAAAGGTAAACGGCTGCCCGGGGTCATACCGCGACAGGATCGAGTTGACATAGATGCCCAGATACGCCCGGCCCTCGAAACCGACCGCGCACATGGGTTCGCCCGTGACGCTGGCGATCATCCCCTCGGCGGCGTCGATCCGCCCGGTCTGCGGATCGATCGTAAAGAGGTTCTGCTGGCTGTAGTGCGCGCCGATGACGCAGCGCGGAGTGACGGCCTCGATGAACATCAGGTCGTTGCCGCCGGGCACCTTGTTGTCGAGCTCGCGGTGGCGGAACTCGCCTGTCTTGAGGTCATAGCGGAAGGTCATGCCGAAATAACTGATGCCCACGACCGCGCCGGGGACGGATTCAAGCCACCACGAGGGCGCGGCCGGCTCGTGCGTATCGCCCAGGAGCCGCAGCTCACCGCCGGGGTGTGCTTCCCAGAAGCGGCCCGAGGGGAAGCTCACGGTGAATGTGCGGCCCTCGACCGTGACAGAGCCGCTGAATCGCTGGTCACCCTCGGGCGGCGCGGGCAGCGAGGGGGGCGGGGACGTCGGCCGGGGCGGAGGGCCCTCGAGTTTCTCCAACCGGCGGGTCGCCGGATCGAATGCCATCCACACCTGATCCGGGCCCCACGCACGGAAGCGCACACGGGAGGCGTCGAGCTGCCCGAAGTCCGTCACATACTTCGTGTTTGGCGCCGCCTGGGGCCACAGGGTGCACTGTCGCGTCGCCGGATCGAACTCACCCAGGCACGCCCCCGGATAGGTCCCGAAGTAGATGCGTCCATTCGACGCGCAGAACGCCTCCCACGTCAGCTCCTGAGCCGGCACGTCGACCGGGATGGTCTCGAATGCCAGCGCTTTCGTGTCGAAACGGTAGACCCGGCTGTTGCCGTAGGGCATGGTGTAGATGTGCCCGTCGTGGCCCAGGTCGCTGCCGTGTGAAGCGTGATGGTTGCTGGGGATCGGGAAGGTCCTGGAGGTCCCGTCGTTTCCGTCGACCAGAAACAGGGCGTTGGAACCCGGCGCCGCACCGTAGGAGAAGACCGCGAAAGTGTGACCATCCTGGAGGTGCAGCAGCCGCCGCGTGTAACCCAGCAACGTGCGGACCTCGGGTGTGCCGATCAGCCGCGCCTTGGGCAGTGAGTCGGGCGATACCTGGATGATCCGCGGCATGCCCTCCGGCGGGGGACCGACAGGACCAGTGGTCGGCTCCGCTCGCGAAGAGAACGGCAGCATCAGCACCATCAGGAGCAGCAGGCCATGACGATTCACGTCGCACCTCCCGGCGTCACACTACTGCGGCCACAGATGAGGATCAATCGGCCAGAGTCACCATTCAGAACCGCTCGCGTAAGCGACGGGAGGAGTGCCACAGGCGCCGGCTCAACCCCAACGCTGCATTCCTTATGGCCACAGAGCAACCGCGGGATCCAACGACCAATCGAGGTGCACTCAGAGCTCACCCGTGGTTCTGTCGTCGAGCGAGACTTTTGCGGTCAGAAACTCCTGTCTCTGTGCCCTCTGTGGCAGACTCTTTTATGCAGCTGGCGGGGCAACTGGCCCTCCGCTCCCGCGAGGAGTTCTGAAAGCGACGCTCCACAAACTATCACGCACCGTGACCATGCCCGCGCAGGTGCTGTCGATTGCGTGAGACACGCCACGCAGTAAGATCTGCGGTGTGGATCGGACGGCATCATCGGGATTCTCAATTGGGAGACGGCAACATGCGACTGCGGATGCTTCTGGCGATCGGAATGCTGGCCTGGGTCAGCGGGTGCAGGAATGACGGCACGCCGGGCGGAACCTCAGGGGCTCACTCCGGGCGTTCCGGAGCCACACGGATCGCCCTGCTCATGAAGGCGCGGACCAACCCGTTCTTCGATCGCATGGCCGCGGGGGCCGAGCGGCTGGCCCGCGAGCAGGGTGTCGACCTGACCGTGCTGGCCATCGACAAGGAGACCGACGCGGCCAAGCAGGCCGACCAGGTCGAAACGGTCATTGCCCAGGGTGTCGCGGCCATTCTCATTGCACCGGTCGACTCCAAGGCCATCATCCAGCCGCTCCTGCAGGCCCAGGCCCGCGGGATTCGCATTCTGAACCTGGACAACCGCATCGACCCCGCGGCGGCGAGCGCGGCGGGCCTCCAGATCGCGGCGTTCATCGGCCCCGACAACGTTGAGGGAGCCCGCAAGAGCGCGGGCGCGATGATCGAGAAGATCGGCGGCGAGGGCGAGGTGGCCATGCTCGAAGGCATCCGCGGCGTGGACAACGCCGAGGCCCGCAAGAAGGGCTTCCAGCTCGCCGTCGAGTCGGCCAACGGAAAGGTCAAGGTCGTCGCCATGGACAGCGGCGAGTGGATGACCGAGCCCGCTCAGAAGAAAATGGAAGCGATCCTGAACAGCCACCCGAATCTCAAGGGCGTTTTCTGCGCCAATGACATGATGGCCCTGGGGGTGATCCAGGCGATCGCTTCCGCCGGAAAGACCGGCCAGATCGTGGTCAGCGCCTACGACAATCTCGAGCCGGCCCGCCAGGCGATCAAGGCGGGTTCTCTCTATGCCACGGTCGAACAGCACCCCGACCGGATGGGCGAACTGGGCGTCGAAACCGCCCTCAAGGTGATTCGCGGGGAGACCGTGCCCCCCGTCGTGCCGGTCCCGACCGACCTCATCACCACGGCCAACCTGACCCAGCCCTGAATGAACCCGTCGGCTGCACAAAAGACGCGCCACAGAGTTCACCGGGCACACAGAGGGGAAAGCCGCGTCTCCAATCTCTGCACTGCAGACGCGCAACTTCTTGTTTTCCTGACAAGAGATTGCCCGCGGCCGTCCTCATCTCAAATCTCAGATCTCAAATCCTCTGCATTGCAGACGCGTGGCGTTTCGATGCGTCTGTGCGTCAGCTTCTCTTGTTCGGTAGCGGGCGACAGCCTGCGCTGTGGACTCCGCATCTGTGCGTGAGCTTCTCTCTGCAGGGAACGCCCACACCACGATCTGTCTCTTGCGATACCGCGATCGCGACGTTAATCCGGCTCTGACGGCGGCGGCAGGGCCGCCAGCTCGCGGAAATCCTGCTGCACGTACGGGTCGAGTCGGTCCGCGTAGTCGTCAGGAAGCGAAAAGAGGTGAATCAGTTCCAGGACGTCGGAGCGATCTTTGATGCGGTGGAGGGCGGACCGGGCACTGGCCAGCTTCAGCTCGATCAGCGTCCGGAGATTCACGAATTGCAGCCCTTCCTCGGACGGCTCGGACACGTCCTGCGGTTTGGGGAATCGGACGGGCTTGGGTCTGCCGTCGCCGGGGTACTCGCCCCCGATCAGGAACTCAACTCGCACGCGGGTGACATCGTCGCGCAGGTGGCGGCTCTGAGGGCCCTTGCGGTGAAAACCGCGTCCGACGAGCGCGGCGTGCACGCGCTCCAGGTCAGGCAGTGAGCCAATGAGAAAACCCACATCCTGTGTCGATCGCTGGAGACGGTGATGCTGCAGAGCGATTCCCCCCACGATCACGTAGGGGATGCCCAGTCGATCGAGTTCCCCCGCCACCCGGCGCAGCGTGTGCCAGACATAGCCCTGATGCTCGGCCTGCCGATCCGCTTCCATCAACGCATCCTGAAGCCGTGAACCCATCCCGCTGCCCCCGATCCCTCCTTCTATCGTAAACAAGGGTTCAGATCTTTTCCATTTGGGCTTTCACATAGTCGCGGGCCCGGGGCACGTCGGCGAGCTCGAGGTGCTCGATGATGAGGTGAATCGGGCGGTCGAGCCTGGCGAGATGCCGCAGGTAGCGCGGATAGTCGAGGGATCCCCTGCCGGCGGCCGGGTGGTCCTGGCCGGTGTCGGTGACCCGGATGTCCTTAGCATGGGCGATGACCACCTGAGAACCCAGCCGCTTGAACATCTCGTCGAGCATCTCGCCCATCATCGGGATCTGCGAATTGCGGAAGTAATTACAGGGGTCCATGGTGAGCTTGAGCGAGGGCGAAGGCACGTCCCTGAAAAGCCGCTCGGCTTTCTCGATTGAATCGATGCAGTTGTGCCAGTAGGGCTCGATGGCCACGACGGCCGCGGTCTTCTGGCAGACCCGGACCAGGTGCTGGAACGCGCCGCGCACCGCGCTGTAGCCCTCCTCCGCGTGGTTCTTCGGGTGGTCGGCAAACTGCGATTCAAGGTCGTACGAGCCGGTCTCGGTCGAGATGATCGGCGAACCGAAGCGCTTCCAGTATTTCGCCAGTGCCTCGAAGCGTGCCTGCCCCTCCTGAAGCCGCTCGGGCTTGGGGTCGATGACGTTGTAGTAGCCGTAGAGCCCCGCGACCTCCAGATCGTTCTTCTTGAGCTCGGCGGTGATCCTGTCGAGCGCTTCCCAGTCCGGCTTGAGCGGGTCGAACTGGACGTCCTTGAAATGGCATTGCAGCACGACGCATGAGAAGCCGTCGTCGTGCATCCGGCGGGCGGCCTGTTCGAGGGGCAGCCCCGCGTACACGCTGGTGAAGATACCCAGCTTGATGTTTCGCCGGGCCTTCTCGCGCAGCGGCAGTTCCTGGGGCCTTGTTTCCTGGCCCGCCGCGCCGGAAGGAATCATCATCGCCGCCGCCCCGACCCCGGCCGCTTTGAGAAACTGGCGTCGATTCATGGCTTCATCCTTCGACTTCATGCAATCTCTGCCGGGAGTTCGTACCCCTTCCGACGCGGGCGAGAGAGGAGCTTGTCGGCCTCCTCGTCGTTCACGAAGCGCTCGGCCTTGGGGTCCCACTCCAGCTTGCGGCCCAGTTCCCGGCAGATGTTGACCAGGTAGCACACGGTCGTCGAGCGGTGGGCGATCTCGATGTCGGCATTGGGCAGCTTGCGGCTGCGGATGCACTCGAAGAAGTTGTCGAAATGCCACTTGCATTCGCCCGGCACGTTGGCGGGCAGCGTGGTGGGCTGCTTCTCGTACAGTTCGGGCCGGTCGGTCCAGAACGAGCCCCGTTTGATCTCGATGGTGCCGTTTTCGCCCTTGAAGATCGCGCCCAGGTCGGCCAGGTCGCGCTTGGGGCCGTGCATTTTCAGCAGCGTGCCGTTGGCGTACTTCATCGTGACCTTGCCCTCGGGGCCGGGAGCGTCCGCCCAGATCTCAACCGGGCCCGTGTCGCTCGTGCCCAGGGCGCACTGCACCTGATCCAGGGCGTGCGTGCCCCAGCCGGTAACGCCCCACGACTGGCCGCCGCCGTCATAATCGCGCCAGATGGCCCAGCGCCGGTGAAGGTCGGGGTGATACGGGCGCAGCTCCGTCTGGTTGCACCACATCTCCCAGTCGAGGCCCTCGGGGACCGGCTGGCCGGGCTTGGGTTCCCAGACGGCCGGGGCGATGAAGTTGCAGGCCCGAACTTCTTTAATCTTCCCGATGGCCCCCTCACGGACAAGACGGCTGGCGTAGACGTTGCTGGGGATCGAACGCTGCTGCGTGCCGACCTGGAAGACG
>CAZQEN010000007.1:0-6576 GCA_964591605.1 uncultured Planctomycetales bacterium | reverse complement strand
ACCAGGACGCGCCCCTCGGCGATGGTCAGGCACACGGGCTTTTCGGCGTAGACATCCAGACCCGCCTGCATCGCATGAATGGCAATGAGCGCGCGGGCATGGGTGGTCGTCGGCACGTATACCGCGTCGAGCTTTTCCTTGTCGAGCAGCTTGCGGTAGTCCTGGTATCGGGTCCACCGGTCGCTGCCGGGCACGACCCTGGCGGCCTCGTCGATCTGGGGCAGGAAGCAGTCGGCCACCGCGATGATGGTGGCGTGTTCGGCGAGGTTCTCGCCGGCCATGAGGTGCCGCCCGCGGCCGCCCGCTCCGATAAACGCCACCTGTGCCTTCTCATTCGCCCCCAGTCGGGCGGGGCGGGCGGCGTTTTGCGCGGCCCGGCCGGGGCGGAGGCGGTGCAGAGACAGACCGGCGGCCAGGCCGGCCGTGGTGCGGAGGAAATCACGCCGTTTCATATGCGTCTCCCAAGTGGAACGTCCAATTCGGGCGCCAGGGCCACGCCCGCGCGCCCGGTCCACCTCTCCGCGCCTGTATACGCTAACGCAACTGGCCCCCGGCGACAACACGGAGTCATCGCCCGTGCGGCTCGAGGTCCGTGCCAGTTCAGGCAGAGCAGGATGCGGCAACCCTCAGAACCCCGAGTCCCGACGTACGTCGGGAGGCCTTGCGTTGATCCGTTCGAGGATCAGGCCCACTCGCTGACGCTCGGGCTTCCGCCGGCGGCCCTCTGCGGGCATGGCTTCGACCCGATGCCCGGCTGGGCTGTTAGTCCCAGAATCGGTTATGATCCCCGCGGCGGTGTCCCGGAAACCGTGACGCCGGGACAGAGTGGACACACGACAGCAGAGGAGTGCCGATGCGCGGCGCACGAATCACGAAGACGCTGTTGCTGGTGGCGGGCGGGGCCTGCCTGTTCGGCAGCGGTTGTTACAGCACGACCACCCTTCAGGGCCTGGCCCAGACCAGCATCCAGACCGTCATCCAGACGCTGATCAGCCTGTTCGTCACATCCGTGGTTACCGGGACGGCGACCTGACCGGCGGAACCGGCAGGGTTGCGGCCGGACGACTGGCCGGGGAGGCCAGATGCCGCTGCACGCGCGTGCGCAGCTCCGAGAGCGGCTCGCGCCAGCGCTCCATGAGCGGCCTGAGCTCGAAACGCTGATCGACCCCGCCCAGCAGCGGCACAAGCTGTCCGAAGACGCGCGCCGTGATCATGGCGGGGCCGGCCGGGCCCGCCAGGCTCATCACGCGAAGCTGCCCGCCTTCCACGATGATCTTGGCCCCGATCTGCACGAATTCCACCTCTGCTGGTAAAAGCTGGTCCGGGAGGTTCAGCCCGAGCTGCTGCTGCATCAGGTGCGAGAGCAGATCCCGCTGGATGGTGCCCCGTCCGCCCGATGGGGGCACCGCCGACAGATCGACGTCGGCCCCGGCGATCTCGCCGCTCTCGATGGTGAGCGAGTTGATGCTGAGGCGCAGTTGCCCGCGGATCCCGCCGCGGTGAAGCACCGCCTGCGCGAGAGCTTCCAGCGAAGCCCCCGTCCATTCCCCCGTCGCGGTGAGGCGCTCGATGGAACGGCCGCGGACCAGCCCGTTGTGCAGCCGCAGGCGCAGCTTGCCTCCAATTTGAGGCAAATCCAGGTACGGGGCCAGCGAGTTGACCTCGAGCTCGCGCACCTGCCCGTTGAACTCGACCGATTCCAGATCGCGGCCCCGCAGCCGGGCCTGCTCGATGCTCAGGTCGATCTGCCCGACGATCGGTCCGGCCCGAAGCCGGCGCGTCACCTCCTGCAACGGAATCTGCCGGGCCGCCCCCTGCAGGATGACGGTGTCGCCCGACGCCGACGGCCTGACTGTGATGGTTCCCGCGAAGGAGCCCTGCGTGATCGCTCCGTGGAACAGCCCGTCGAGCCCCAGGCCGCTCAGCGGCAGGGTCGGCACGGTCAGCGTCACCTCCGGGATGAACTCGGGCTCGGTCGGGGAGAGCCGGGCACGAATCTCGATGGGCTCGCCCACGGGCAACCCGTTGAGCGACTGGGCGATGAAGTGGGCCTCCCCGGAGCCATCGGGGGCGAAAGTCACCGTGCCTTCAACCCCGTCGGCGCCGATCTGCACGTCGCGCCGCTGCCAGCGGATGCGGGCCTGGTGGAAGATGACCTCCCGGATGTTCATTTCCCGAAAATCATGGGCGATGCTGGCCCGGAGCACTCGCATGTAGTCGTCCCGGAGCCAGTCGTCGGCGCCGATCAACAGCATGGGGGCGTGGACGTGGATGGCCGCCCCCGCGTGGCCCTCGGCGCCTTGGGCGTCCCAGACGGCGGTGGGGCAGTCAAAGACCTGCGCCCGCCGGTCGGGCAGCCAGATGTCGATCTGCGTCAGACGGCGAGCGGTCAGCGTGTGGGGGCGGACGCCGCCGATATCCACGGGCAGACCGAAAAACTGGTTGAGGTTCTGCTCCACATCGCGCCGGTACGCGTCGCTCCGGTAGTACACCCCCAGGCCGACGGTCGTGCCCACCGTCGAGCCGATCACCACGAAGAGGAGAACCGCCACCAGGCCCCGTTTCTGCCACATCACAACACTGTAAGAGCCAAACGCCGAAAAGCCAAAGCCGGCTTTTGGTTTCCGGCTTTCATTTGGGGTTACAATACCCGGCGATGTCGGACCATGGCCTGTTTCACGTCTCGCTCGCGGCAAAATGCCGGCTGCTCTTCGGCCTGGCCGTCGCGCTCATCATCGGCGCGGCCCTGTTCGTCCCGTGGTGGGTCCTCGAACAGCTCGTCCACGACCGCAATGTTCAGCAGGCGCGAAGCATGGCCCTGCTGGCCCACGCGGCGGGCGTCGATCCGCGGAGCACCGATTGGTTCCGCCAGCAGTCCCTGCTGAATCAGTGGTGGCGCGTCAACAGCGAGCCGCTCAAGCTGTCGTGCGGTCCGCCGCAGTTGATCCTCGTTTCGCCGACCGCCCTGGCCAGCGCCGCCCAACTGCAGGCGGCGGCCCAACTCCGCCGGCCGATCAAGTGGGCCAGACGGCTTGCACCCTTCATGTCCAGCATCGAGCCGCTCGAAGTGGGGGCCCTCGCCTGGTACGCCATTCCGAAGGAGGCCCGGGAGAAAGCGCTGACGAATGCGGAAGACGTGGTGACGCAGCTCGCCCGGGTGATTGACGCCCCGTACCCGAAACTGGACGCGAGCCAGCAGGAGGCCGTCCGAAAGATGACCACCGACGAGAAGGTCAGCGGCCTCTCCTTCACGGAGAAGAACCCCGGCGAACCCACGACATACCGCTACATTCTGGCGATTCGCGGGCAGGAGGCGGGCGCGGTCGGCCGTCCGCTGGTGGGCATCGTCGACGTCAAGCTGCCCAAGCCCAAGGACCAGGCCCTGTGGGTGATCCGGCTCGTCGTCGTGCTGGCGGGCGTTCTCGCCGGCTTCCTGGCGATCCTGGTGTTCTATCTGATCACCCAGAAGCTGATTCTCGCACCGGTCCGCGAGCTGCGCGGCCTGGCCGAGCAGATCACGCAGGGCGACCTGTCGGCCCGCGCCCAGATTGAGACCGGCGATGAATACGAGGAGCTCGGAACGGCGTTCAACGACATGCTCGGGCAGCTCGAGCGTTCGCGGATCGAGCTCGAATCGATCAACCGCTCGCTGGACACGCGGCTGGGTGAGCTGGCCGAGACGAATGTCACCCTGTACGAGTCGAACCGGCTCAAGAGCGAGTTCCTGGCCAACGTGAGTCACGAGCTGCGCACACCGCTGACCTCGATCATCGGTTTTGCGGACCTGCTCCGGGACGGCCTGGGGGCGGACGGACCGATCGACACCGCCCGGGCGGCCCGCTACGCCAACAACATTCTCACCAGCGGGCGGATGCTTCTGGAGATCATCAACGACCTGCTCGACCTGGCCAAGATCGAGGCCGGCCGGATCGAACTGCACCGGACGGTGTTCTCCTTGCGGGACCTCTGCGAGGCGCTGGCGGACTTCATGCGTCCACTCGCCGACAAGAAGCAGCAGACCCTCGAGATGGAGCTTTACGAGCCGCTGCCGATGATGAATTCCGACGCCGGCAAGCTCCGTCAGATCCTCTACAACCTCCTGAGCAACGCGGTGAAGTACACGCCGGAGGGCGGGCATATCCGTTTCACTGCCGAGCCGCTCCGCGAAGGCGACCGCGTCCGCCTGGCCGTGCTCGACAATGGGCCGGGCATCGCCCGCGAAGACCAGCAGCGGATCTTCGAGAAGTTCCGCCAGCTCGATTCGTCGGTCACGCGCGAGCACAGCGGCACGGGCCTGGGGCTGGCCATCAGCCGCGAACTGGCGGTGATGCTCGGCGGGTCGATCCGCGTGGAGAGCGAGCCGGGCCACGGTGCCGCGTTCACCGTCGAGCTGCCGGTCGAGTGCTCCGAGACCTCCTACCGATCGCTGCCTTCCCTGACGTGATCGCGCCGGTTTTCGTCCCGCGGGCGAATCCGGATCACCGGACGGGGGATACGCTGCGCTGCAGGCGGGCCCAGCCGACCAGCTTCGGGTCGAGACCCTCGACGGCCAGGGCCCGGTTGAACCAGCCGACCGCCTGGGCGTCGCGCCCGAGGCGGCGGGACAGTTCTCCCAGCAGGTAGAGGGCAGCGCCGCGGTTGGCCGGACCGATCTGGTTGGCCCGCACCGCCCGCTCGAAGTGCTCGAGGGCCTTCATCTGGAGCCCGCGCTCCGTGTCGACGGACGCCCGCATCCGCTGGATCGCGCCCAGGAGCGGCTCGGCGAATGCCCCGGTCTCAAGCAGCCGATCGAGCACGGGCACCGCCTGCAGGTTCTCCCCGTGACGCCGCAGAATCAGGGCCCAGGCGAGCTCGACGTACGGGCGCTGGTAGCGGTTGAACTCGCCGACCGACAGAGCCTCGCCCATGCGTGTGGTCAGTTGCATCTCGACATCGAGCTGATTCCCGCCGGGCTCGAGCGGCGGCCGCCAGCGTTCGATGTACCTCATGACCCGCACGAGCCGCGGATCCTGCGTCAGGGCCGAGCCCTCCTCGCGGGCGATCCAGGAGGCCCGCAGGTTCAGCCAGGCCAGTGCCTCGTCGGACCGGCCGCGCCACTCGTAGCACGTGACGGCCAGGGCGTAGCGAACGGAGGCGTCGAGCTCGCGCGGGTCGCTCTCGGGCGCAAAGCCCGCGGGCAGCGTCAGCCGCGGATGCCGGCGCACCTTGTCGATGAAGTCGGCGGGCAGCTTCACCTCCGCGTCAAAGTCCGTTGGGTAACCGCTGTAACCGCACTTCGGGCACGTCGAGATGCGGTAGAACTCCGGCTGCGGCCCGAGGGCACGGGGGAACAGGTCGCGGTCGATGCCGGCCCGGGTGTTGCTTTGCGTGCAGGTGAGCGAGGTGAACGCCTGGCGGCAGACCGGGCAGTCCAGCGCGAATCGGCCCAGGATCGAGAGCGACAGATCATCGGGCGGGGCGGCGCGGGCGGATGGAGCGGTGAACGTCCACGCCAGAGCGATGAGCACCGCCGCGGCAGGCTGGCCGGGCCACCCTGCCTCGTGCGCGCGACCAGAACCTCTCAATAGAAGTCGAGAGGTCCTGGGTTGACCGATCGAGTGTTTCACGCCAGGACTTTGGGGCGTCGCCGCCGGAGCAGGGGCAGGCCTGCGGCCAGGAGGGCCAGGCCGCCCGGCTCGGGCAGGTCGGTGATGGTGATGGAACGCGTGCTCTTGTCACCGGCGGTCTTTTCGAGCAGGTCCGGAGGGATCAGGAGGCCGCTGAACAGCCGGCTGTCGGGCTCGGCGCCCAGCACCGCCGCCAGGACCGTGTTGTTCACCAGCGCGGCGATCTCGTCGTCGCTGAGCACCTCGCCGGAGTCGATGCGGGCCCGCAGCTCCTCCGCCTTGCGGTTGGCTTCGGCCGCCTTGGTCGCTTTCCCGCTGAACTTGGCGAACGGGTTCTCCGCGCCCGTCGCGGCGAAGAACGGCTCGGTGAGAGCGGCCAGGGCGTCGGCGAACACGTTGCCGTGGATGTCGATCGGCCCGACGTCAAAATCGAGCGTGCCCGCATCCACCACCCCGAACCCGTCCGTCTCGAACGTGCCGCGGTTGGAGATCTGCAGCGTCTGGTCGTAGAAGCCCAGAGAGTTGATGCGGGTGTCCATGTTCACCAGAATGCTGCCGGTGGCCGTCAGATCCTGGATGCCGTTGTTGAGGTTGAACTCGTAGCTGAGGGGGTTGGCGCCGCCGCCCGTGTTGGCCCGGAACTCAAACGCGGGCAGCCCGCGTTTCGTGATGTCGGCAGAGAGCAGCACCGCGCCGTTGAGGGTCAGGTCGGCGAAGCCGAAATTGAACCGCCGGTTGTTGTAGAAGGCATTGGCGTTGACGGTAAAGCCGTCGCCCAGCAGGTTGCGCTCGCCGGAGAACCGGTAGTCAAACAGACTCATGGCCCGGGCGACATCACGGTAAAACTCGGCCCGAGCCGGCACTGCCGCAACCGCGCTCACGACCCCCATCATGATCCACAGACTGATGCGGTTCATACCCATCTCCCGCCTCTCCTGGGCCTCGCCCCACGTCGAGGTTCTATCAGTGT
>CAZQEN010000006.1:0-48312 GCA_964591605.1 uncultured Planctomycetales bacterium | reverse complement strand
TGAATGCATAACCGTCCTTGGTGGGCGTGACGGTTGCACTGAATCCTGCGGCCACGGTCACACTGTAGTTGCCGCTGGCATCGGTGACCGGATTACCCGGCAGCCCCGTGAGGGTCACGCCCGGCAGACTCAGAATGCCGACTGTCGTCCGGCCGGAGATGGTGTAGGACTGACCGACGGCCGTGCAGGGCGCCATCGCGACTACCAGGAGTGCGAGCACCGCGCAGCGAGTCATGATGGTTCCCCCGTGTGTGTGGGCCTTGGCGACTTGTCGGGCCCGGGAACACTCCTTCAAGCACTTGAGACCGGGCTGCGTGACGATGGGACCCCGGCCTGCTCCTGTATGCATGTAACTTACAATAAGTGGAGGTCCACGGTGGCATGTCCCGTAATGCGGGCCGACGGAGCCTGAGCGATCATGTCGCGCAGATCCAAACCCTTGCGCTGTCGTCGGTTGGAGCAGAACGCCAGTTGACGTGCACACACGGGTCAAGCCGTTATTGGTCAGGCCGATCTGAGCCGGTTGCCGCAGTGCCGGGGGCCGACGACCCAGCGCAGGCCGCTTCCGCGAATATCGGGCGCTCCCGTCCGGACGGGGGGGTGGAGGCCGTCAGCTTGCGGAGGGGGCGCTGGTGGGTCGGGTGGCAGGGGGGAGCAGTTTGCGGACCTGCTGGAAACGCTGGGCGTAGGCAGGGCCGAACTGGTCGGGGATGGTCTCGGTGAGGCGGCCGAGCAGGAACGCAGCGCTGGCCGGGTCGCGCTGGGCGGTGGTGTTCACGAACTGGAGCAGCCGCTCGGCCACGGCGTTCCGGGCCGGACCGTCCTGGATGGTCGATGCGGCGGCAATGGCCTTCTCCGGAGCGGTGAGCAGGTAGCTGTCGATCATCTTAACGGCCACCCGCGTTCGGTCACCCGGATCCGCCGCTGTCATCACCTCAAGGCTGCGGCCCAGCACCGGGGCGGCATCGGCCGGACGGCTCGCGGCGATCAGGGCGTCTCCGAGGCGCTCGCGGAGTGACGCGAGCTGCTCATCAGGAACGCGCAGGGTTGTCGCCCGTCGTTCCACTGCGATGAGCAGATCGATCCGCCGCGCAGAATGCGCCGCATCCGCTCCGGACCATGAATCCAGCACCTGAAGCTCATCGGGGAAGGGCAGCTTCTCAAAAATCTGCAGATACGCCTCCCAGGCTTTGGCCTGCACGGCCGTGGAGGATTCCACCCGCCGGTCCAGTCGTTCGCGCAGTTGTCCGAGCACGTCCAACCCTGAGCCGAGTCGCCCAAGCGCCTCGGCGGCGGCCTCACGCACCCCGGCGTCGGGGTCGGAGGCCAGTTGCTGCAGCACGATGCTCAGACCGGTCGGACTGCCCGCCCGGCCGATGCCGCGAATCGCCGCCTGCCGGACCGCCGGTACCGGCTCATCGGCGGCGGCGTGCGCCAGCAGCGTAGGCAGAAACGCCGGGTCGCCAATTACCGACATCGCATCGATGACTCGCTCGCGCAGAATCGGATCGTCCAGTCCGCGCGATGCTCGCGCCTGCAGCGCCTGGACGGCCTGCCCCGCCGCGCTGGGGGGCGGAGCCGGGCGCTGGGCCACGAGTCGAGCCAGGGCGGTTGCCGCCTCGCCCGCGACGCTCGGAGCGGGGTCGTCCAGGCCGGTGATGACCGCGGCAATCGAGACCGGGTCACCCAGCACGCCCAGGGCGCTGTAAACGGCCTCGCGCACGGCCGTCGGCTGCGGTTGCTCGAGCATCCACTGCAGTCGCGGGGCGTCTTCACGCTGGCCGAGGGTGCGCAGCACGAAGACGCACTTTTGCCGCACCGATTCGTCGGGATCTGCCAGCAGCAGCCGAAGCTGCCCCAGCAGGGTCGCGTCGGGAACGCGCTTCCTCAAGTTCTGCTGGACGATGTCCAGCGCGGTATAGCGCTCCAGGGCGAGGGGCTGCTTGAGCCAGGCCTGCAGGAGTGCCGCACGATCGGTCTCCGGCGTGCAATCGTGGAGGGCCCGCATCAGAGCGGCGTGATTCTCAGCGAGGAGGATGGCGTCCTGCTCCTGGCGAAATGACTTTAATCTGTCCTGTGCATCGGGACTGAGGTTCTCGTGCACCGCCAGGGCCCCGGCCGCGGCCCTGCGGAGGGCGATGGCCGATTCCCGCGACTGGATCAGGGCCAGGAGCGGGGGGATGAACGCGGGCTCCTGCCAGGCGAGTTCCGCCATCGTTTCGCAGATCGTCAGCTTCGCCGAATCGTTGCTTTTCGAGGTCAGCAGGGTGACGACGGCCTGATTGGTCGACGGGGTTCCCGGGCGCAGCAGGCGTATCGCGGCTTCCCGGCGAACGCGGGCGTCGGTCTCGTTCGAGAGCTCCAGAAGCAGGGTCATCACGGTGGCGTCGGAGGGTGCCGTGGCAGCGGCGGTGGTCGTGGCCGGCGCGGCCTGCGAGATCGCTCCCGCCAGCCCGGCCCATGCTCCAATCGCCAGCAGAACGCCACAGCAGCCCGTGTAGGCCCAGCGGCAGTCTCCGCGTGGGTGGAAGCTTCGATCCCGAGGCTCGCGCATGTGATCTTCCCGCCGGAAATCTCTCGCCCGAGGACAGGCCTGATGATGAGCTTCTACTCAATCACCCCGGAAACTGCAAGCGCGGCCGCGCATGGAGCCGGCTCTCTGTGTGCGGCTTTCAGGGATTCATACGCCATGTCCCCAGGTCGAGTTTCAGATGCTCCGATGGGATCGAAGAGATTTTCCGGATCTAAGCGGTCCACCATCGGCCTCAGGTGGATCAGCGGTGCACAGAAGGGGTGGCAAGGGCGCCGCCTGTCTCGCCGGGCGCAGGCAGACGGGAGCACCCGACATACAGGGGCGTGTCTCCCGAATGGCATGGTCCCGGCGCGCCGGGATACTCGCTGCCCGTGTGCGTGTGCTTGCCACTGAATTCTGGCTGCACCCGGGCCCACTGCAAAGGCAGTTCGCGGTGTGGCTGTGCCCCCGAATCAGCCGCCGGTAAGTCAAGCCGGCTGGACCTCTGACCGATGGTAAGAGATGTGACATCGTGCGTATCCAGACATGCAGGGGGAGCCCGTCGGCGGGCCATGTCTCTGGTCGAGCTCGTGGTGGCGATGGTCCTTGCGGGTGGCGTTGCGCTGGCCCTGGGGCACGTCGTGAACCAGCTCACCCGCAACGTCACCGCGCTCGAACAACGGGCCCAGCGTCAGACCGAGGGCGCCCTCGCATTGCTCCGGCTGCGCGGCGAGCTCCGTCATGCCACGGGCGTCAGCGCGCTCACCGACCGGCGGATTGCCTTCGCCCATCCCGATGTCACCGGCGACGGCATGGCCGATCTCGTTACGTACGATTGGGACGGGACGGCCGGCTCGAACCTCACCCGCGAAGTCAACGCGGGCGGGGCGGAGACGCTGCTCGCAGAGTGCCGCAGCCTCACCTTGACCGCACTGACGCAGTTGCCCTCGAGCGAGGAGCTTCTGGCCGGGCATGTGGGATACGGGCCGGGGGTCGCCGCGAGCACGCAGGAATACCTGGTCGGCTCGACGAACCATGCGGCTCAGGTGCTGACGCTCTCGCGCAGCGGCGCGGCCGCGTTCAGAATCACGAAGGTGCGGCTCTTCGTCCGGCCGGTCACCGCCACCGGCTCGCTCGTCGTGAGCCTGCGTCCGACGCTGGCAAGCGATCCCGCGGGCAGCGCCATCGAATCGGTCTCGCGTCCCCTGGCCCAGATGAGCCCCGGCGCCAACTGGGAGACGTTTCGCTTCTCGGGGAGAGACTCGCTGGCCCTGGGAACCCTCTACGCCGTCGTGGTCCGGTGCAGCGACTCGGGGGGAAGTGTGGGCATCGCCTTCGACCAGATCACCGCGAACGTGCCGGGCAGTTCGTCCGACTACTACAAGTACACCACGAACGGTGGATTCACCTGGCAGCCGACCTCGATGTTGCCGGCTCGCGATCTGAAGTACATGGTTTACGGCCGCTGGCTCAGCGGGACGGGCTCGTTGCTGACGATCTCGACACCCTTCCTCACCGGGCTGCGAATCCAGCTTGAAACCGGAACTGCCGCGACGCCCGTGCGTTACGAGGCGACGGCCGAGTGCATCAATCTTCCCGAGCGCGTCGAATGAGCTCACGCCCTTACCCGCGCCAGGCTCTCAGTTACATCGAGGTGGTGGTCAGCATGGCCATCATCGCGACCTCGATTGCGGCCAGTCTCCGCGCCTTTGGCAGCTACGCGGCCGGCCGTCGGGTGTTTGAGGAGCGTGCCGTCGCCATCGAGCTGGCCAACCAGCTCATGGCGGAGATCAACCAGTTGCCGTTTGCCGAAGCGGGTTCCACCACCATCGGTCTGGACGCGGGTGAGCTGGCCTCGAGCCGCTCCACGTTCGACGACATCGACGACTACCACAACTGGGACGTTTCGCCGCCCCGCGATCGCGCGAACACGACTCTCACCCAGTTCAACGGGTACCGATCGACGGTGAGCGTCGCGTTCGATTCAAGTATTCCGAGCCCGCCGGGCGGGACATGGACGGCGGGGACGTTCAAGAAGATCACCGTGCGGATCTACAAGGATTCCAGGTTGCTGACCGAACTGGTCACCATCCGGTCGAAGAACGATGCGAGCAGTTGATGTCACCCGACGATGTGCGTCGTGCCGCCGGCGCGGCGCCGCGCTGTACCTGACGACGGTCTCGATCTCGATCGTCGCTGCGGGGGTGGCGTGGACGCTCCTCGCCACCCAGCGGGCCGATCGGCGGCTTCAGTCCAACATCGACGTCGAGAACCAGGCCTGGTGGGGGGCCCGGGCGGGCGTCGAAATCGGTCTGGCCTATGCCGAGCAGGTGCCGCTGTGGCGCATCCAGTCCACAACGGTTCTCTCGAATGTCGCCGTAGGCAACACGCGGTGCACCATCCAGATCCTCGATGATCGCGACGCCAGCCTGGGCAACAATGAATGCGACCCGGCGCGCCTACTCGTGACGGCGACCTGTTCAGGAGCGAGCCGCAAGCTGCAGGCGGCGCTGATGCCCCGCCCGCACGCGGCGCTCAAGTACTGCTGCTTTGGAACCACCGCCGACGACATGGAATTCAAGGGCACCGCCCGTGTCTACAGCCCGGTGCGTTCGCACGGCAAAATCCGAGGGGCGGCCGGCGTCACCTCCTCCGCCGATGCGTCGTACGAAACCATGTCCGGATACACGATCGAGAGCCCGCTCGCCCCCAAGTATTACACGACCACGGCGATTTCCCCTCCATCCGTGAACCTCTCCTGGTACCTGGCCCAGGCGACGCCGATCACGGGAACTTCTGGCGCCACCTGCAAACTCCAGGGCTACAACCTCACCCCGACCAGCAACCCCACCGGCACGCTGAACGCGAACGGCGTTTACTCTCTCGATGCGGGCGGGCGCGACGTGCTGATCGAGAACCTGCATCTGCGGGGGACGCTGATCATCTACAACGCGCCCTCCAGGACGATCACGTTCCAGAAGGGGCTCTGGATCGAGCCCGGACCGATGGGCTATCCCGTGCTGCTCCTGGACAACCCCAGCAACGACACGGCGATCGATCCTGATGCCAGCCTGACGGAGCTCACCTCTTCCCTGGTCGTGCTCAATCTCCTGGGCATCAACATCACTCTGGCGACATCGGTGGACTTCAACGAGGACGGCGACGTCCTGGACGTTTTCACCACCAGCGTGCGCGGCCTGGTCTGGGCCTCGTCCAGGTCCCTCACGCTCAAGCGCGGTTCGTGGTCATTTGTCGGCACCCTGATCAACCCGCACGTCATCGTCGACAACAATGTCGCCGTCTCGACGGATGTCCAGCTTCAGAACACGCTGTGCCCCGGATTTGTCGGCACCACGCTGCGGTTGCAGCTGACCAGTTTCAAGGATGCGCCCTGATGCGGACCTCTCGCGCGATGACACTCGTGGAGCTGGTGCTGGCGGTCATCATCATCGGCCTGCTGGCGGGGGTGGCGGTGCCGCGGCTGAGCAACGCCCTGCGGCGGTATCGGCTCGATCTGACCGCCCGCCGCGTCATCGCCGACATCCAGCTCGCCCGCAGCCAGGCCATCCGCGACCAGGTCGACACGCTCATCACGTTCGATCTGCCGAACTTCCGGTACACGCTTCAGGCGCAGGCGGGCCACCGCGTCGCAGCCGCCCCCTACACGGTCACCCTCAAGAAGGCCGGCGACAACCACATCCGGCTGGAATCCGCCGACTTCGCCGGAGAGACGCAGGTCACATTCAACAAGTTCGGCATCCCCTCGCATTCCGGCGCCATCGTTCTCACCGACGGTTATGAACGCGCCGTCCTGACCGTGAGCGGCACGACCGGCCGGGTCACCCGCGTGACCCAGCCGTATTGAGATTCACATCTTCTTGCAGCCGCGGACTTTCCGGTTAACATCACCGCGCCGGAAGGGGTGGTGGCCTTCGCGCCCCGGTCCGGATCTTGAGGGCAGGATTCAAGACACATTGAGAGCGCTCCCCCCAGCAGCGTGTCTCCTGGCCGCGATGGCGGCCGTGCCCCTGGCTCGCGCCCAGGCTCCTGATGAGCTGTCGCCCGAGCAGTTGGCTGTGCGCGTCGCCCTCGAGACCGCGGCCGCGCAGCTCGCTGCCGGGCAGGCCGCCGCCGCGCTGGCCTCGCTCGAGAAGGTGCAAGCCAGCGAGCCCGACAACCCGTGGCTCTGGTTCTATCGCGGGAGCGCCCAGTATCAACTGGGCGAACCATACCGGGCGATCGAGGCGTTCGACCGGGCGCTGCAGATCCTGCAGGAACTTGGCGACCCCGATCCCGATTTGGCGGCGAAGCTGCGACAGTCCCGGCACCTGACCCGTCGGCAGATTCTGCACCTCTCGCTGACGACCGGACTGGTATACGACACCAACGTGTCTTACCTGGGCAGCAGCTCCGGCGAGACGTTCATCAGCGGCGACCCGGATATGCGCTTCGCCACGCAGTTCCAGCTCGACTACGCGCCTGTCCTGACGGCGCAGCAGGTGCTGGCCACCGGCGTACGGCTCGCCCATTCGTGGCACTTCGACATCGACGAGTACAACCTGCAGGACTATGGGGCGTACGTGCGGTATGCCCGCAGGCTCTCCCCCAACTGGACCGCCTCGATCCAGTACGACTATGACTTCTATCTGCTGGGGAACCAGTCCTTCCTTTCCGATCACGTGCTGACGCCGGCGCTGACGTATCACTGGCTGCAGCCGGCGGACCGGGCGTTTCGCCTGGAGGATACGAGAGTCTACTATCGCTTCGAGAGTTCCGATTTCCGCTTCGAGACCGAGCCGCTCTACGACCGCGACGGGCCCGCCCACGGCGTCGGCATCGACCAGACGTTCAAATGGCGGCCCGTGGGCAGCTCGAACTGGACGTGGGACCTGGCCGCGGGCTACCGGTTCGACTCGTTCTTCACCGACGGCACCGAATACGATCGCCGCGAGCACAACTTCTACGTCGGCGTGAGCCTGCCGCTCGTCAACCCCGCCGCCCCCGATCAGTACTTGATCATTCCCGACAAGGAGCTGATCTTCCGCTGCAACTATCAATGGCAGATCGCCACGTACCGCAACCACAGCCTCACCGACGCGGACGGCGACAAACGCTCCGATCTGCTGGGCACGCTCAACTTCGGACTCTCTCAGACGCTGGCCAAGAATCCGGAGTACGGCGACCTCATCCTCCACGGCCTGATCAGTTGGACCGACGCCAACTCCAACGTCACCACGCAGGAACGGATCTTCCCGTACCGTACCGGCGAGCCATTCACCTACGACAAGGTCGTCTATGGTCTCCAGCTTGAATGGTCCTGGTAAAACCCACTCAAGCATCATTATCAGTGCGTGCGGGCACAGGCAGGTCCCGTCTGGCCGGCCCGCTCCGAAGAATGGCCGGACCATCCGTGAGACGCGGCTTCTCAACCGGGCCGATCCGTTGATAATGGGACGGCATGAGCGAGAAGGTCGGCCTGCTGGGAGGCAGTTTCAATCCGGTGCACATTGGGCACCTGCTCACCGCGCGGGCGGTCGCAGAGTCGCTCGGGCTGAGCCGGGTGGTGCTGATCCCCTGTGCCCGCCCGCCGCACAAGTGGCCGCACGAACTCGCGGGCATGCACCACCGTCTCGAGATGGCCCGCTTGGCGGCCGCCGGACAGCCGTGGCTGCAGGTGAGTGATGTCGAAGCCCGCGAAGACGGTCTGACCTACCCGATTCACGCGATCGTCGGCCTGCAGGCCGAACTCGGCGGGCAGGCGAAGCTGCATTGGATCATCGGTTGCGATGCCGTGGCCGATCTGTGCAACTGGCACCGGCTGGACGACATGGTCGCTTCGTGCGAGATCGTGATCGCCACCCGCGCCGGTTTCGACATGCCTGACCTGACGCGCCTGCAATCCGCGCTGTCCGACGCACAGGTCCGCCGCCTCCAGCGTGGTTTCATCGCAACCCCCCAGCTCGAGATCTCCGCCACGCAGATCCGCCAGCGGGTCGAGCAGCGCCGGTCCATCCGGTACTTCACGCCGGATGCCGTGTGTGACTATATCGCCGATCACGGTCTGTACGTTCCTCGCAGCCCAAGCTTCTGAGCAGTGACTGCTTTTCGTCAGCCTGGCTCGACGCGTGCGAGTGAGCTGACGGAATCTCAAAAAAACCGCGTTTTTCCTTTGCTTCCGACTTGGGCATGTGATATATTCTTTGTGAGTATTTTCACGATCGCGCTGTTTGGACAGATAGCGACGGCCCGTGGGGAGTGGCGGCCGGAGCTACAGCCCTCGCATCTTTCCGATCAGACAACCCATGCGGCGATCACCTTGCGCGCCTGAATCGTGGCGGGCGGGGTATCGGTGCAGGTGGACCGGACGTTGGAAACACAGGCCAACGCCGCCGCGGAGATGGTCTGCGCCGCGCTGGCCAAGCGAGGATTGCCCCATGCGAGCTGCCTGGACTGGAACCGAACGCCCCCGGGTTCAGCTCCGCGCTCCGGCGCGGACCGCCAG
Source organism: uncultured Planctomycetales bacterium (assembly GCA_964591605.1). GTDB lineage: Bacteria > Planctomycetota > Phycisphaerae > UBA1845 > PWPN01 > CAYLLT01. The sequence goes on along the minus strand of CAZQEN010000006.1, from coordinate 39,298 downwards.
CAAGACCGAACTCGACCTCTCGCGGCTCGATCCGCTCCTTGAGGATTTCAAAGACCAGCCCGGGGCGGTGATTCCCATCCTCCAGCGGGCCCAGGACGCCTACGGATATCTGCCTCGCGAAGTCCTGATTGCCATCTCACGCAAGACGCGGATCCCTCTGAGCCGGCTCTACGGCGTGGCCACCTTCTACGCGCAGTTCCGGCTCACGCGGCGCGGACGGCATCTGATCCGCGTCTGTGACGGGACCGCCTGTCACGTCCGCGGGGCCGCCAAGAGCATCGAGGAACTCGGCAAGCACCTGCAGTTGGCGCCGGGTGCGACGTCGCCCGACTACCGCTACACGCTCGAGATCGTGTACTGCCTCGGGTCGTGCGGGATCGCCCCGGTGGCGGTCGTCGACGACAAGGTGCTCGGCCGCCTGGCGCCCGACGCGCTGGTCAAGCAGATGCAGAAACTGGATTGACGGTGAATCCTTCGGAGTCATGTATGGCCAGACTCAATTCATTACAGGAACTCACGCGCCTGCGGGAGGATATCAAGGACCGCAGCCGGCAGACCCGCGACACCGGGACGGTCATCTCGATCGGCATGGGCACGTGCGGAATCGCGGCCGGAGCGCGCGAAACTGCGGAAGCACTCGAACGGGCACTGGCCGCTCACAAGATTGAAGCCACGCTTCGCCCGGTCGGCTGCATTGGAATCTGCGTGAAGGAGCCGCTCGTCGAGATCCAGCAGGGGGGCGGGTCGCGCATCCTTTATGCCAATGTACAGCCCGAGATGGTCACGCGGCTCGTCGAGCAGCATGTTCTGCGCGGCGAGCCTGTGCGTGAGTGGATCGTGTGCCGCCTCACCACGGAGTGAGGCGCGGCGGCCGCGAGTCCTGCGTCCGGGTGTGAAACGCAACAGGGAGCAAACAACAGGGCTTTTGATATGTCAGGATCCACTGTTTCGGAGGCGCCAATCACCAGCATCGTTGTGTGCGACAGCCCGTCGGGCAACGGGCGAGCGCCCGACGTGATGGCCGCGCTGGCCGGCATTGTCACGCAGCGCGGTCTTGAGAGCAGGCTGACGGTGGGTCCCGGGCGGTGCCGCGGTTTCGATGCCATCGCACCGACCGTCGCCGTCACGCCGCCGGGCGTGTTATACGTCCGCGTCAGGCCGCAGGACGCCGCCGACATCATTGATGCAGCGTGCGAAGGGCAGGTCGTAGCTCGGTTGGCTTATCAGGAGCCGATCGAGTTCCAATCCATTCAGCGTGATCGCGACCTGCCCTTTTTCTCGAAACAGGTGCGGATCGCCCTGCATAACTGCGGCGAGATCAATCCCGACAGCATCGACGAGTACATCGCCCGCGAGGGCTACCGGGCACTCGGCAAGGCGCTCACGGAGATGTCGCCCGAGGACGTGATCCGCGAGATCAAGGCGAGCGGCCTGCGCGGACGGGGCGGGGCGGGTTTTTCGACCGGTACCAAGTGGGAGTTCTGCCGGAAATCGCCCGGTGACGTCAAATACGTCGTCTGCAACGCCGACGAGGGCGACCCGGGCGCCTTCATGGACCGCAGCATTCTCGAAAGCGACCCGCACAGCGTGGTCGAGGGGATGGCCCTGGCCGCCTACGCGATCGGCGCCCGGCAGGGATACATCTACTGTCGCGAGGAATACCCGCTCGCCATCGCCCGGCTCGAGGGGGCGATCGCCCAGGCCCACGAGTACGGCCTGCTCGGCCAGAACATCCTCGGCGGCAGTTTCAGCTTCGACATCGATCTCAAGGAAGGCGCCGGCGCGTTTGTCTGCGGCGAGGAGACGGCGCTGATTGCGTCGATCGAGGGCCGCCGGGGCGAGCCGCGTCCGCGTCCTCCATTCCCGGTGGTCAGCGGGCTCTGGGATCGGCCGACGAACATCAACAACGTCAAAAGCTACGCGATGGCTCCGCAGATCATCCTGCACGGAGCCAGGTGGTTCAGCTCGATCGGCAGCCCCAATTCGCCGGGCACCGCCATCTTCGCCCTGACCGGCAAAATCAACAGCACCGGTCTGGTCGAAGTGCCGATGGGCATCCCTCTCGGCGATATCATTTTCGACGTCGGGGGCGGCGTACCCAAGGGCAAGCAGTTCAAGGCGGTGCAGACCGGCGGGCCTCTGGGCGGCTGCATTCCCGCGTCCTCGTTGAACACTCCGGTCGATTTCGATTCCCTCGCCGAGGCCGGCGCCGTCATGGGCTCGGGCGGCATGATCGTCGTCGATGACGACACGTGCATGGTCGAGTTCGCCAAGTATTTCCTCACGTTCGCCGCGGCGGAATCGTGCGGCAAATGCGTCCCGTGCCGCATCGGCGGCCAGAGACTCCTTGAGGTGCTCACGCGCATCACTGAGGGCGAAGGCACGCGCCGTGATCTGCAGACCATCCGCGAGCTGTCGCAGAACATCATGGGCTCGTCGCTCTGCGGACTGGGCCAGCGCACCCCCGGGCCGATCATGTCGTCGATCCGTTTCTTCGAGGACGAGTTCCTCGCCCACATCGACGAGAAGATCTGCGTGGCCGGCCAGTGCAAGCCGCTCGTGCGGGCCAAGTGCATCAACACCTGTCCGGCCGGTGTCGACACTCCCGCGTACCTCGCGCTCATCGCCCAGGGCGAGTATCAGCAGGCGCTGGCCATCCATCGCGAGCGTAATCCGTTCCCGCTGATCTGCGGACGGGCCTGCCCCGCGTTCTGCGAGCGCAAGTGCCGGCGCGGCGAAATCGACGATCCCGTGGCCATCCGCCTGGTCAAACGCTTCATGGCCGACCACGAAATCGGTCAGGCCTGGACCCCCGAGCCCATCGGCACCCCGGAGGAGCGCGCGGCCGCGTCCGGGAAGCGCGTGGCCGTCATCGGGGCCGGCCCCGGCGGGCTCACCGCCGGTCTGCGCCTCGCCCAGCGCGGATACGGCGTCACCGTTTTCGAGAAACTGCCGGTGCCCGGCGGCATGCTGAGCTGGGCCATCCCCGAGTACCGTCTGCCGCGGGAAATCCTCTTCCTCGAAATCCGCAACATCCAGAAGGCCGGCGTCCAGATCGAGTGCAACAAAGCCCTCGGCCGCGATTTTTCTCTGGATGACCTGTTCGATCGGCTCGGCTTCGACGCGGTGATTCTGGCCATCGGCGCCCATCGCAGCCGGCGCCTCGGCATCCCCGGCGAGGACAAGAAGGGCGTCATCCCCGGCATTGACTTTCTCCGGGAAGTGTCGATGGCTTCCTGCATGCGGTCCGTCGGCAGCGACGTCGCCGGCAAAGTGCCTGATTTCCGCGGCAAACGCGTCGGGTGCGTCGGCGGCGGCGACGTGGCCATCGATACGGCCCGCGTTGCCCTGCGCCTGGGCGCCCGCGAGGTCCACGTCATGTACCGCCGCACCGGCGACGACATGCCGGCGACTCACCTCCCCGAGGAGATCGAGGCGGCCCTGCACGAGGGCGTTCACATTCACACGCTGGTTAACCCGGTCGAGGTGCTTGGCGATGACCACGTCACCGGCGTTCGCCTGCAGCGGCAGCGCCTGGGCGAGTTCGACACGAGCGCGCGACGCAAGCCGATGCCCATGCAGGCGGAGGTCTACACGATCAACCTGGACTACCTGATTCCCGCCATCGGCCAGATGCCCGATCTCTCGTGGATGACGGGCTGCAAGATCAATACGACGTCATCGCAGACGTTTGTGGTGAACGAGCTGCTGGCGACGAGCCGGCCGGTCGTGTTCGCCTGCGGAGATGCGGTCACCGGCCCGGCGACGATCGTCGAGGCGGTCGCCCAGGGAAACAAGGTGGCCGCGTCGGTCGACCATTACCTGCGGACCGGCGAAATGAGCCCCGTCCGCCTGGCCCCGAGCTGCCACGACGTTCCGCTGCAGCACAGCCTGGATGATTATGCAGCGGCGCGTCGGGCGCCTTCGCCCAAGCTGGCGGTCGCTCAGCGTGAACACAACTTCCAGGAGGTGGAGCTGGGCTTTGATGAACAGGCGGCCCGCGAAGAGGCCCGACGCTGCCTGCGCTGCGACCTCGAGTGGAAGCAGGCCAGCAAACGCAATGGAAACGAGCAGCCGGCACACAGCCGCGAATGAGGCGGACGCCCCGAGCGTCCCGGCTCCGCGGGCGGTTCCGGTGAAAGTGCTTTATTCAGGTGCATGCAACATGAGCGAATCTCCTCCGATCAACCTGACCATCAACGGCAAAGCGGTCCAGACGCGTCCCGGCCAGACGGTGATGCAGGCGGCGGCCGCCGTCGGCGTCGCCATCCCCGGCCTGTGCCATCACCCCCATCTCAAACCTGAAGGGGCCTGCCGGCTCTGCCTCGTGGACATCGAGAAACAGCGATCGCTTCAGCCGGCCTGCACCTTTCCGGTCAGTGAAGGCCTCGTGGTCCGCACCGACACCGAGAAGGTGCTGCAGGCCCGCAGATTCGCGCTGCACATGCTGTTCTCCGAACGCACGCACTACTGCATGTACTGCCCGGCCAGCGGCGACGCCGAGACGACCGACTGCGAGCTCCAGCGCCTCGGCTATGAGCACGGGCTGACCTTCTGGGAGTTCACGCCCAATTACTCTCGGCGCTGGCCGATCGATGCATCGCGTGAGTACTTCGTGATGGATCACGGCCGATGCATCCTGTGCCGCCGCTGCGTCCGCGCCTGCGCCTCCATCGCCGCCAATCACACGCTCGGAGTGACCCATCGCGGGGCCAGGGCCCTCATCTGCGCCGACGATAACAAGCCGTTCGGCGTCTCCTCATGCATCTCCTGCGGCACCTGCCTGCAGGTCTGCCCGACCGGCGCCCTGATCGACCGCCACAGCGTCTTCTGCGGCCACGAGAGCGACATCGAGCGCAAACCCACCGTCTGCGTCGGCTGCGCGGTGACCTGCAGCATCGACGCCGTCACCCGCGACAACCACCTGCTGCGCATCGAGGGCCGATGGGACTCCGACAGCGGCGGTCTGCTGTGCGCCGACGGCCGGTTCAAGGTCCTCGACCCCAAACCCGACCGGATCCTCCAGCCCCTCGTCCGCCAGGACGACCAGCTCGTCGAAGTGAGCTGGGAAGACGCGATCGCCGTGGCCGCCGACGGACTGCAGCGGGCCCGCATGCCGGCCGGCCTGGCCTCGCCGCGTCTCACCTCCGAGTCGCTCGCGGCGTTTGCCCTCTTTTTCCAGGAAGTCCTCAAGAGCGATGAAGTCTCGATGCTTTACGGCGAGGTGCCGCCGACCGACCTGGGCACGCGGGCCATGCTGCCCGAGGTTGCCGCGGCCGACTGCATCATTGTGATCGGCGGCGACCCTCTCCGCGAGCAGAAGGTCGTCGGCTATCTCATCAAGCGGGCCTGCGACCAGGGAGCGAGGCTTTTCGTCGTGAACGACACGGCCACCGAGCTCGACCCCTACGCCTCGGTATGCCTTCATCTGGAAGACATTTCACACCCCGGCCAGTCGCCGTTCGAGCGGTTCCTCAAGACGTATCACCTGCCGATCAAGGGTTTCGTCCAGCTCAAGGCGGCCATTGCCGCGGCCCAGCGCCCCATCGTGCTGTATGGCGAAGGTCTGAGCACGACCGTCTATGCCGCCCTCCGGGCGCTGCCGGACAAGGTGAAGTTCATGCCGCTCGTGGGCGGAACCAACTCCTCCGGCGCGGCCCGGCTGGGTCTCCAGGTGCGGCCGGTGGATGGCGATGCCCTCTACGTGCTGCTCGGCGACGACGTGCCCGAGGAGATGGCCCTGCCGCACGGCCCGTTCACCATCGTGCATGCGGCCTACCGCTCCGACTGGACCGACGGCGCTGACGTCGTCCTGCCGGGTCTGATGTGGGCCGAGCGGGAAGGGCACGTCGTCAACATGGAAGGCCGCAACGTCGAGGTGCAGCGCATGCTCGATCCGCCGCCGGGAATGCCCACGTTTGCCGAGGTGCTGCAGCAGATCGCCGGCGCGCTGAATCAGAGTCTGTCGCTCGATCAGATCCCGGACCTGTGCCTGGCGGTGTGACGGGATGGACGAAGTGAGACGTGAGACGTGACACATGGCGGTGCTCGAGAATCACCCCCCGCGTCCCGCGTCACAGGAGTGAAAAACACATGTCGAGAAAGCCCACAATCGCGACCGACTGGCTCGGCGGCTGCGCCGGCTGCCACATGTCCCTGCTGGACATGGATGAGCGGCTGGTGGAGATCGTGCAGAAGGCGACGCTGACCTCCTCGCCCATCACCGACCTGAAGGAGCCCGCGCCCGGCGGTGTGGATGTGGGCGTGCTCGAAGGGGCGATCACCAACTCGTCGAACGAAGAAGTCGCCCGCAGGATGCGGCAGCGCTGCCGCGTGCTGGTGGCCTTCGGCGATTGTGCGGTGTTCGGCGGCGTTCCCGCGATGCGCAATGGCTGCGGGATGGATGTGGCCCTGCGCCGGGCATACCTGGAGACGGAGAGCACGGCCGACGGCACCATCCCCGGCGATCAGGAACTGGCCCGTCCGCAAACGACGTGCCCGGTGCACGACATCGTGCCGGTCGACGTGCATCTGCCCGGCTGTCCGCCGCCGCCCGAAGCGATTTACCAGGCGCTGCTCGCGCTCGCCCAGGGCCGCCGGCCCGAACTGAGCGGAAAGCTGCTGGATTGGCATTAGGAGATGATCGATCGCCCGTTGTCGATTTCCGATTCTCTGTTTTCAATCGGCAGCGCACGATGGGCGATCACAGGAGTTCACACCATGAGTCAAACGCTCACCATCGAGCCCGTCACCCGGATCGAGGGTCATGCGAAAGTCACGATCCAGCTCGATGACGCGGGAGACGTCGAACAGGCCCGGCTGCACGTCAACGAGTTCCGCGGCTTCGAGAAGTTCTGCGAAGGACGCATGTACTACGAGATGCCGCTCATCACGGAGCGCATCTGCGGCATCTGCCCGGTGAGCCATCACCTCGCGTCGGCCAAAGCGTGCGATGCACTGCTCGGCGTCGAGCCGCCCCGCCCGGCACGGCTGCTCCGCGAGCTCATGCACATGGGCCAGATCATCCAGTCGCACGCCATGCACTTTTTCGAGCTGGCCGGGCCCGATCTGCTCCTGGGCTTCGACGCCGATCCCGCGGTACGAAATGTCGTGGGCGTGTACGGGGCCAATCCCGAGCTGGCCACCAAGGCCATCCGCCTGCGCAAATTCGGGCAGGAGATCATCGCCCGGGTCGGCGATCGGCGGATCCACCCCAACTTTGCCCTGCCCGGCGGCGTCAACAAGGCGCTCACCGGGACCGATCGAGACGCCATCCGCCCGCACTTCAAGGAAATGCTCGGCTACGTGCAGGACGGCCTGGCCGTCATGAAGGCGTGGGCACAGGAGCATGACCAGGTCATGAAGACCTTCGCCTGGTTCGAGAGTGCCTACCTGGGCATGGTCGATGACGCCGACGCCCTCCAGCTCTACGACGGCCCCATCCGGCTCGTGGACGCCGGGCGACGCCAGCTCGAGCGCTTCGACGGGCGCGATTACCTCGAGTACATCGCCGAGCATGTCGAAGACTGGTCGTACCTGAAGTTCCCGTACTGCCGCACGCTCGGCTGGCCCGAGGGCACGTACCGCGTGGGCCCGCTGGCCCGCGTGCACGCCGCCGCCCGGATGGCCACGCCGCGGGCCCAGGCCGAATTCGAAGTGTTCCATCGCCTGCAGGACGCCATGCCGGTGCACGGTTCGCTCTATTATCACTACGCCCGCCTGATCGAGCTGCTCTATGCCGTCGAGCACGCCGAGCAACTGCTCGACGACCCCGAAATCACCTCCCGAGACCTCCGCGTGAACGCCCGCCTGTCGCGGTCGGAGGGCGTCGGCGCCATCGAGGCGCCGCGGGGGACGCTCTGGCACCATTACTGGGTCAACGAAGACGGCACCATCGACAAGGTGAACCTCATCGTCGCCACCGGCAACAACAACTATGCGATGAGCCGGGCGGTCGAGGAGGTGGCCCGCCAGTACGTCAAGGGGCCGCAGGTCAGGGAGGGCATGCTCAACCGCGTGGAAGCGGCGATCCGCGCGTACGACCCATGCCTGTCCTGCTCGACCCACGCCGTCGGACAGATGCCGCTCGAAATCATCATTTCCGACCGCCGCGGCCCGATTTCGTCGCTGCGGCGCTGACGCCGCCCCCCTGGCGAAGGAGCGTCTATCCCGCAGCAGGCGGGCAAAGCGCATCAGCCGTGCAATGACAGCGCCCTGTGCCTGCCGCGAAGCGGGCGTTGCCTGGACCAGCCGCGGAGCGAGGGCTGCCTGCACCGGCCGCGGAGCGGCGAAAGACGGTAGCCCACGGCGTCAGCCGTGGGAAATGGGAGTGTCTTCCCTCCCCAAGCCCCGGCAGGGGCGAAAGAAGAGGCCCGGAACCACATGTGCGCTTCTTGCGCGTCTCTGCGCGAATCCCCGCCGCCCGCTCAGGGTACGAAACCGCTGCGGATCGCCAGAAGCACAACCCCGCCCAGCACGATTCGGTAAATCGCAAACGACGTGAACTTGTGCGTCTGGATGAACCGCATGAACGCGGCCACCACCAGCAGGGCGACCACGAACGCCACGAAAAAGCCCAGGCCCAGGAGCGAGAACTGCTCGGGCCGGATCTCGTGGAGGTGCTTGAGCAGCGAATAACCCCCGGCCGCGAACATCGTGGGAATCGCCAGGAAAAACGAAAACTCCGCCGCCGCCGCGTGCGTCAGACCCAGCAGCAGCGCCCCCATGATCGTCGCCGCCGAGCGCGACGTGCCGGGAACCATTGAGAGGCACTGGGCCACGCCGATCAGCAGCGCCACCCGCAGCGGGATCGTTCCCGCATCGGCGTACCGGCGGCCCCCCATGGTTTTTTCAATGATGACGATGGCCACGCCGCCGAGGATCAGAGCCCACGCGACGACCGCCGAGTTCTTCAGGTAGCGCTCGATCAGGTCGGACGCGGCCAGACCCACCACCGCCGCGGGCAGAAACGCGACAAACAGCTTGACGAGGATATGCTCGTACCAGGGCGCCGCCCGAACCTGCCGGGCAACGTACGGCATCGTCGCGACGGCCGCGCCGTCACTGGCGGTGGTCGGCGGATCGACGGCCGCGTCCTGAACGGGATGCTCCGTTGGTGTTGGGCCCGGCCGGATCATCACCAGCCCCAGCAGTCGCCGCCAGAAATACACGACGACGGCCAGAATCGCCCCGATCTGAATGAAGATGTCGAACGTCCCCGACCAGAACGGATCCCCCTCCGCAATCCCCAGCCACTGCGCCGCCAGAATCATGTGCCCCGTGCTCGAAATGGGCAGAAACTCGGTGATGCCTTCGACGATCCCCAGAATGACGGCTCGAAGCGGGTCGGTCATGCGATCACTCTAAAAACCACTTGCCCCACGATGTTCGCGCACACGCCCGCCGCCACGTCATCCAGCAGAATCCCCCAGCCATGCGGCAGCCGCTCGAGCTGCCGCGCCGGCGGCGCCTTGAGCACGTCGAAGAAGCGGAAGAGGAAGAACTGAACCGCCAGCACTGCCAGCGCCTGCTTCCAGGCGACCATCGGCAGGCCCAGCAGCGCCACCCACTGCCCGGCGAACTCATCGAGCACCACGTGTCCCGGGTCCCCTGGCTTGCGGCAGCGGTCCGCATAGTACGCGCACGCCCACCGCCCCCACGCCACGCAGCCGGCCGAAGCGAGCAGGGCCAGCGCCACCCACACGACGTTCAGCCCGACCGGGTTCCATCCCAGCGCCGAAAACACCCCCCAGGCCAGCAGCGAGATCGCGATGGCCGCCGCGGAGCCGAACGTCCCCGACGCGACCGGCATGTACCCCATGCCCAGCCCGCTCACGAGCACGCAGCGAAGCGGCGACCGGCTCGCAGGCGATCCCGTCTCGCTCATGACGGCGACACCGATGTCTGCGCCAGGAAGCCCCGGGCAAGAAGCACGTAGGGAATCATCGAAAGGAACGTGACGGTCACGGTCAGGTACACCAGAAACGTGTTAAACTGCGCGAAAAAGGCCAGCCCCTCCGGATGCGCCATCGTCAGCAGAAGCCATACCACCGTCGTCGACTGTACCGCCATCTTCGCCTTGCCGTACACATTGGCGGCGAACGAACCGCCCGAACCTTCCGTCACCGCGCGCAGGCTCGTCACCAGCAGCTCGCGCGCCAGGATGACCACGACCATCCAGGCCGAAACGCCGCTGATCTTCACCAGGCCGTCCGAGAAGCCGTCACCCGCCAGGAACGTATACGCCCCGATCACCAGGATCTTATCGACAAACGGGTCCACGATTCTTCCGAACGAGGTGACCTGGTTGTGCTTGCGGGCCAGATACCCGTCGAGCACATCACTCAGGGCCGCCAGCAGGAACAGGGTGGCCGACAGATCCAGCATCCAGACGCGGACCGGCTGGTGCTTGACATCGAACTGTGCCAGGCAGGCGAAGAAGATGACCGACATCACCAGCCGGCCGATCGTGATCTGATTGGGGAGGTTGATCTTCATGCCACCGTCGCAGACCGCGGCCGGTCATGGCTCGCACCCAGACAAAGTCGGTCAGGCTGTCGCTGTCAAGACAGGCAAGATAGCCTCGGTAGGGCGGGCGATCAAATCATAGTCCTGCGAACCCTGGACGATCGCACGCACGAAATGGCCGGGCTCCAGCTTCTGGGCAGGCAGATAGGTGACCGAGTCGACTTCCGGCGCCTGCCCGGCGTGTCGACCCGCGTACTGTCCATCGGCCACCTTCGACTCCACGAGGACTTCCATCAGCTCGCCGCTTCTCGACGCCGCCTGGCGGAAAGCGACCTCCTGCTGGACCTGCATGATCGCGTCCGCGCGGGCCTGCTTGAGCTCCTCGGGCAACTGGTCCTTCATGCGGCCGGCCGGCGTATCCGGTTCGAGCGAGTAGGGGAACACGCCCAGGGCCGAGAAACCGAACGAGCGGACAAAATCGAGCAATTCGTCGAACTCGGCCTCCGTCTCCCCCGGAAAGCCGGCGATCAGCGTGGTCCGGATGGCTACCCCCGGGATACGGTCCCGCAGCTTCTGCAACAGGCTCTCGGTCTGTTTCCGGGTGACGCGACGGTGCATCGCCTTCAGAATCCGGTCGTTGATGTGCTGCAGCGGGATATCGATGTACTTGACGATCCGGTCGCACCCGGCGATGGTGCCGATCATTTCGTCCGTGAAATCGGTCGGATACACATAGAGCAGCCGGATCCAGCGCGCCCCGTCGAGCTGGTTGAGCTCGCGGAGCAGGCCCGCCAGCCCTGGACCATAGCCGATATCCTGCCCGTAGCTCGTCGTATCCTGCCCGATGAGATTAAGCTCGACGGCCCCGTCGGCGATGAGCTCCTGGGCCTCCGCCTTGATCACGTCCACGGGCTTGCAGTGCATGGGCCCCCGAATTGACGGAATTGTGCAAAAGGTGCACTTCTGATTACAGCCCTCGCTGATCCGCAGATAGGCATAATGGCGGGGGGTCAGGCGGAGCCGGGCCGTGTCCAGGGCCACGTAGGGGTGGTAGTCGCCCAGATACAGGTCCGGCTGTGGCCGGGACTTACGCGGGCGCCGGCCCTGGCGGGGCAGGTTCAGGGCCGCCCGGACGATGTCATCCCGCTCGTGGACGCCGACCAGGGCATCGATTCCGGGAACGTCCTCAAGCAGCTTTTCTCCGTCCCGCTGGACCAGGCAGCCTGCCACGACGACCCGGCGGCAAGCCCCCCGGCGTTTCTGCCGGACGGCCTGCCGGATGGCCTCATGGGCCTCTGTACGGGATGCGGCCAGGAAACCGCAGGTGTTGATCACGATGACATCGGCGTCGGATTCGTCCGACGTCAGGGCGGCACCGGCCTCGGCCAGTTGCCCGAGCATCTTCTCCGAATCGACGAGGTTTTTGGCGCACCCCAGCGCGACAAATGCGACTTTGATTTCCGGGTCCAACCGTGAGGGCCTCCGAACCACGTAGCCGGGCATTCTAGCCCAGAACCTCCCAAAACCCAAACAGGGCGCCCCCGACCTGTGTAAAAGAATCGATAAACTGAGAAATCGGCAAACTTAATTGCGATTAAGGGGTTGCTTTACCTGCACGCGCGTTGCTAAGATACGCGCACCCGAGGCATCCCCCAAGACCGTCTGGTTCACCCCGGCCAGACGGCACTGCCTCGGGTTTTTTATGCGCCCGTCCCAGGCAGCCCGTGGCAGGCCCCGCCCGCCTCAGCCTCGGTGACCGATGCTCCCGCCCGTCCGCCCGCAGGCCACCGGCACTCGCCATGTCCGGCGGTAGCTCAAGCGTGCATCCTGCCGTACAATTCCGCCCCGCACCGGGGGAGACTTCCGGCATGACGCACCATGGTCGAACGCATCCGTCGCTCGCCGCCCTGTGCCTGGGGTGCGGCCTGCTTGCCGGATGTTCCGCGCACCTCATCGCACCGCCGACGGGGCTCATCGAGCAGACGCCTCCCTATGGCTATTCAGACGCCGACTGGGCAGAGGTACTGGCGCAGAACGTGCGCGACGGGCTGGTCGACTACCAGAAACTCTCACAGAACCCCCGGGTGCTGCAGCGCTATTACGCCCTGCTCAGCAGGACGGGCCCCGCGCTCACCCCCGACCAGTTCTCGACGCGGCCCCAGTCCGTGGCGTACTGGGTCAACGCGTACAACGCGTGCGTGCTGCTGGCGGTGCTCGAGAGCTACCCGATCAGCACGGTCTACGATCTCTCGCTTCCGCCGCTGGAGTTCAGCCACACCTTCTCGGTGGACGGCCGCACCCGCAACCTGGCCGCGATGGAGGAGCAGGTGCTCAAGGTGAGTGCGGGCGATGTGCGCGTCCTCTTCACGATGAGCGCGGCCGCGTTGGGGATGCCGCGGCTGGAGGACCGGCCCCTGCGTGCGAACATCCTCGAGCAGCAGCTCTCGGAAGCCGCCGCCCGCGAGCTCGACAACCCCCGCATCCTCCGCATAGACCATAGCAGCAAATCGATCCTGGTCTGGCAGGAGGTGCTCCGTCGGCAGGAGGCATTCCTGGCGTACTGGCGGACCCGCCGGCGCGTCGCGACCGCGTTCCTGTTCAACGTGCTGCTGGAGTTGGCGTCACCGGAGCAGCGGCGGGCCCTGCAGGGCGCGGTCGGATACCAGTTTCGCGAGATGCCGTTCGATCGTACTCTCAATGACGCATCGGCCGGCGCTCCGGCGAGCCGGGCGGAGTCGACAGACGAGTAAAAGGAGTTTCATGAACCCTCTGGATCCCGCGGTCATCGAGTTCGTACGCGAGCGCGCCCGGGATGCGGCCTGCCGGGAGCGAATGCGGGCCGCATTGGTTGATCTCGTCCGCCTGAACACCGCGCCCGATCGCGATCTGGCCGCCACCGCGCAGCGCGAGCAGGCATTCTTCGACCGCCTGCGCCGTCTGATCGACGAAGCGAGCGGGGGCGCAGCGCAGATGGAAGCCGTCCCTTTGCCGCCCGGCATCCATACGGATCCCGATTACAGCCTGCCCGGCTATGCCATGACCCCCGGCCAGGCTCCGCCGCCCCCTGAGCAGATCTATCGCGGCCGCGGCAATCTCTTCGTGACGCTCGGCACGGCGGGCGGGGCGCGCCCCGCCGTCATTCTGCACGCCCATATCGATGTCGTTCCGCCCTGGTTCGACGCCCGTGTCGAAGGAGACCGCGTGTATGGACGCGGCGCCTGCGACAATAAGGCGCAGGTGGTCGTGCTGGTCGAGCAGATGCGGCTCCTTCGCGAAATCGAGGCCCGGTTCACAGACGTGCGCCTGCTACCCCGCCTTTACCAGTTTGTGCTCGATGAGGAGATCGGGGGTAATGGCTCCGTGGCGGCCGCATCGGACCCGCGCTATTTCGGCCTGCCCGTATTGATGCACGATTCGAGCGATCTGGTCCCATACTGCGCGCATCGCGGCTGTGTGTATTACCGGTGCGAACTGTCGGTGGGGCGAAACGAGGGGATGACGGCCGTCGAGTTGTTCCCGTTCGTCGTGCTGGCTCTCGAGGCGGAGGGCCGCAAGATCCAGCGCGAGACCAACCATCCCGGCTTCGGCATCGAGCACGTCCAGAGCAATCCCGGCGTGCTGGGTCCGTACGGCGAGCACCCCGGCAGCGTCTGCGATCACGTCGGCATCGAGATCATCGCGTACACCAACGCGAATCCCGACCGGCTCGCGATGAAGCTCACGCAATACCTCGAGGAAGCCCTGGTCGAATACTGCAACCGCTACGGAGACAAGACCCGGGAGCCGGATGAGTCCGGCGAGCCGAAGGTCAGGACGCATTTCGAGGTCAAGGTGCTGCCGTCCACGGAGGGTCAGCGGGTCCGCGTCGATGTCCACGGCCGGAGCGGGCACATGGCCGTCGTACGCGAGTGCGACAACGCCATCACGAAGACCGCCTTGCTCTTCGGGGCGTTGCTGAAGAACTCCTATAAGTTCCCCAACATTCAGGCCTACGGCCGCCTGGCCGACGCCCCCGAAGGTGACCCGCAGCAGACCATCGTCCTGGAGGGCGGCCAGGGTTTTACCCCCTCCCACACGATGCCGCACATCCAGACGCGTCTGGTCGAGGCCGCCACCGACGCGGTGCGGAAATACTGCAGGCTCCGCGGGCGGCGCTTTGACGGCAGCATGGTCCGCATGACCTTCGAGCGTCTCCACAACGACGCCTACGCCCAACCCGTCGAAAGTGCGCCGATGTCAGCCCTGCTCAATGCCTGTGCGGCCGTCGGACGCCGCCTCGGTCCGCCCACGGCATGGACTACGAGTTGTGATGCCCGTATTTACCACCACAAGGGCTACCCCGTGGCCGTTTTCGGCGCCGGAAGGCTCGAACTCGCCCACAGCGACGCCGAGCACGTCGAACTCGCCGACCTGCAGGAAGCCCTCGCCATCAGCACGCTCGCCACGCTCCAGCTCGTGCACCGGGGCTGAGGTCATCACGGTCGGGCGGCGATCTGGCGGGTGGCTGCCACGTCACGCTGGATCTGCTCAGACAGGGCTTCCGGCGAGTCGAACTTCTGCTGGCTGCGGAGCCAGGCCAGGAATTCGAGCCGGATGAGCTGGCCGTAGAGGTCCCCGTCGAAGTCAAGAAGAAACGCTTCGACCGTGAGCTGCGTCGCGTCGAAGGTGGGGTTCTTGCCGACACTGATGGCCGCGGCAATCGGGGCGGCGGCGGCCGATGATGCACCGCTGCCGGAGAGATGAGCTCTCCCCGCGTAGACGCCCGACCCCGGAATGAGCTGCGATCCAACCGACAGATTCGCGGTGGGGAAGCCGATGGTCCGCCCCCGGCCGCTGCCGCGCTCGATGCGTCCGAAGAGGGCATACGGCCGGCCCAGGCACAGCGCCGCGCCGTCCACTGTCCCGGAGGTCAGCAGATGCCGCACCAGCGAGCTCGAGACGATCGTCTCGGGGTGCCCGCCGAGAGCCACCCGCACCGGCTCGACGACCTGCACTTCGAATCCATGCTGAGCACCGGCCGCGGCGAGTGTCCGCACGTTGCCCCGGCGGTGAGCACCGAATCCGAAGGTCGGGCCTTCCACCACGGCGATCGGGTGGAACCGCTTCACGATCACGTCGGTGACAAACTGCTCGGCCGGGATGGCCAGAAACGCGGGCGTGGTCTGCACAATCACCGCCGCATCGACCCCCGCGCCCTCAAGCAGCTCGAGCTTGTACTCGAGCGGCGTGAGCGTCGCCGGAACGCGGTCGGGCGTGAGCAGGGCGGACGGATGCGGCTCGAACGTCATCGCCACGACCTGCGTGCCCGCCGCGGCGGCACGGCGGCGGGCGGCATCGAGGATCGCGCGGTGCCCGCGGTGCACGCCGTCGAAGTTCCCGATGCTCAGGACCACTCGCGAGAAGTCAGCCCTCGTCCAGTCGTTCAGGATCAGCATGCGGCTCTGCTCAGGCCAGTGACACGGAGGGTCCAATACCGGCTTCGGTAAGGGACTTTTGTGATTGCTGCGCCAGGCCCGGCATTCATGCCGGGTAACGCGGAGTCCCATATCGTCGCTATCCCGGTTTACCGGGATTTTCTTCCCGGCTTCAGCCCAAGCCTTGTTTGGCTGAAGCTGCAAGTCGAGAAGCCCGCTACAGCGAGCTGGCAGCTCTGGTTGGCGCGATCTCCCCGGGCATGAATGCCGGGCCTAGCGCACGCAGCACGAAACTCTCATTGCGAAGGCGACACCAGCCACAGCAGCCGAAACCATCTCACCGAAAACGGTACGGGACCGCGCTTCACGTCCACCAGACAGTCGGAAAAATGCAGAAAGCACAAATCCTGATCACCTTGTCCCATTCTCACCCTCGCGCCTCTCCTGTTGGCCCAGCACATGATACACGATCAGGTCAGAGCCGTGTTTCTCCGGGATGGTGATCATCAGGCTGCGTGAAAGCTCCTCACCCGTTGCACGCCACCTGCGGCCGGTGCTGTCCGACGCCAGTTCATAGGTCGCCTCGGGACGCACGCCGCGCAGGGCCACATCCACCGTGCGATAGGGGCTCTCCGCATGGCGGAACACCAGCAGCATCCCGGCGTCCAGATCGCGGCGGTGAAACTGCGAGCCGATCCACTCGCCGGAGTCGCGCGAGTAGGGCAGCATCGGGTACCACGCCCCGACGAGCAGATGCCGCACCTGCAGGTAGCGGTCGAGCAGCTTCTTACCCCGCGCCGCGTCGAAATCCGGCGCGTCGGCGATCCATCCCATGCACAGCGACGAGGCCAGCGTCGAATGGAACGAGTAGTCGTCCATCCGGTTCAGGTGTGCGACCACGGTGCTGTTGGGCAGGTACTGGCTCAGTCCCCACAGCGCGCCCTGATCCGCCTCGTTGTCGAACCAGTAGTCGGTCTTCTGGTGCAGGTGCATGCGGCGGACCGTTTCGAGGTCGATGCGGTTGCCCCCGCTGGCGCATTCCTCGCGCAGGCTGTCCGGCCATGTCTCGGCGATACGGTCCCAGTAGGCGTAGAGCCCTTCGATGTACTTCATCTCGGTGACGCCCTGCCGGTCGGGTGCATCCGTGTGCCGCCAGTAGGGCAGGGGGTCCATGTTGAAGTCCTGGCGGTAGAAGCGAAAACCAGGAAGGTCCATGAAGCCCTTGACGATGTGGAAGAAATGCTCCTGCACCTGCGGCAGGCCGAAATTGAGCAGGTACGTCTCCTGTGGTTGCCCGCGTGAAGAGAGCAGCCATTCGGGGTGCGTTCGATGCAGCTCGGTTCCGGCGACGACGCGCTCCGGCTCGAACCACAGGCCGTAGACCATGCCCTTGTCGCGTGCGGCGGCGGCCACGGGGGCCATCCCGTCGGGATAGGCATCTTTCCGTGGGTTCCAGTTCCCCGCACCGGCGGGCCAGCCGCCCTCGAACCAGCCGGCGTCGGTCAGCAGCGCCTCCAGGCCGAGCGGGGTGTACGCGTTGATGAGCGAGATCTGGTTGGCCGCGTTGCACTCATTGAGCCAGCCGCCCCCGCGGGTAAAGCACGTATTGCAGAAGAGCGTCGGCAGCGGCGTCCGGCCGCCGCGCCGGGCCGCGTAGTGCTTGAACACGAGCTCGCGGAAGCGGGCATTGCTCTCGGCCGATTCACCGGGCCACGCCAGCAGCAGGATGCGCGGGCCGCGGACCCGCTCGCCCGGATGCAGGATGAAATGCGTTTTCGCCAGGCCGGCCGTCACGTGGAGTTGCCGGGCGTCGGGGCAGACGAAGTCCGCCTTCCACATGCCCGACCAGCCGATGGCCAGAATCGCCGAGCCGCGGCGCGTATCGATCCGGAAAAACGGGAAGCACTGGCTCGACGATCGGCCGTGGCCCGGATTCAGACTCAGCGGCGTCTTCTCGTCGAGCGCCACCACGCTCGGCTCGAAATCGGAGGGCTTCGCCGGCCCGCCGTACGTGCGATGCAGCCGGAAGCGCCCGCCGGCCGGCGGCGAGGAGAGCGTCAGGTCGGCGGCCTGCACGTTTTCGATGACGGGCGTGTCGATTTCGCCCCGATTCTCGAAATAGAGCGTCCAGTCGCGGGCCGGGAAGTCCTCGAATTCGACCGATTTCATCGTCACCGTCAGGCGGGTCTGCGGATTGGTCCACTCCTGCACGTGCACGGTGAGGCCCTTGTCCTGCTCGTCGTCGCGCCGCTCGTGGCGCCAAGAGCCCAACAGTTCGTCGCTGCCTCTGCCTGCACAGGTGAATGAGAAGGGGTATGTGCGGCCCATGTGCGGGCCGGTGCCCAGGGTCAACTCGTCGATCCAGTCGCGCTCCGCGGCCCAGGACGCTCCGGGGCAGGCCGCGGCGACCAAACCCAGCGCGATTGTCGTGCCGAGAAACAGGTTTTCGCGTTCGATACGCATGGCGGTGGCTCCCGCTGTGGTTTCGAGGGCAATATACCGGAGGATCTGGTGCGGGCTGAAGTGTACGTCCGCCGCCGCAAGCCGGGCCGGTAGTACCGTTTTCGGTAAGCCACTGAAAGCAGGCACCCGTGGCGGCCGCCCCCTGTGGCGGTCGGCTGGCGGCCGGGCCGCCGCCAGCGCCGAGCGCATCGACGCTTCGGCTCACGAGTCGGCCGGCGGAATCAGGCCCTCGGCGATGAGGGCTCGTCGCACTGCGATGTCATCCGGGTGGTTGATTGCCAGAACGGCGGTCGTGGCCCGGCCAACGGCGGACTTGCCCACGAGTCGCGCGCCATCCCACGAGCCGGTAGGCCACGCGGACGAGCTGGCTCACCTTGCGGTACTGGCCGAACATGGCGTCGGGGGTGGAGAAGGATGCCGCTGCGGAGCGACAAGCGGGAAGAGGGAAGGTAGGGCTTTTTCGCACCACGATTGAAAAGGCCATCCATCCCGGCCCCCATCGAAGCGCCGGCGGTGCCGCCGATGAGCGCCGTTCTCACAACTCACCCTGCTCGATCAGTTCGCGTCGCAGCCGGACCAGCCGGGGTGCGTTCTTGTCCAGCAGGCGGGCGGTGGCTCGACCCGTTGGCGTCAGACCAACGATGATGCCCCGATCGATCGTGAAGTGAGAACTCCAGTCATCGCGCCGAGGATTGAACAGGGCGGCCTGCTCCTTCGACTCCGGGTCGATGCTGATCAGACTGGGCCCCTTGTGATAATTACACTCGCTGCAGGCCCAGGCCAGCAACTGCGGGTCGTCCGACACCTCATCAACATGCTGCCTGGCGACGATATGGTCGACGTGGAACACGAGGTACGGCAGCGCGCGCTCAGGGAAAAGGCAGTACTCTCAACGTCTGCCGGCTCTCTGTCGGACCAGCTCGCGGGTAGTTGCATCCATGCACTAATCGTTGATCCGGTATAGTCGCCGTGCCTTCGCCTGCAGAAGGCTGATGACCTCAGCGTCGTCGAGATATGACCGGTACTCGGCATCTTCGTCCGCGCTCAACTGGGCGAGATTCGCCTTCCGACCCAGTTCTTCGATGCGCTGGCGAAGCTCCTCGCTGACCTTCCAGCCGACGAGCTTCTGCGCGCCGCAGGGTGTGAGCCAGCCGGCGTCCGGGTTCAGGAGCTGGTCTAACGGGCTCAAGGTTGCCATGCCTCAATTCTAACAGGGCGAGCCTCCTTAGCGCAGGAGGACGCGATTCTCCCCAACCGGAGAGGGCAGGCGTGCGGCGGCCCATACGGGGCGGAGAGTCTAGCCCACTTCCCGTTTCTGGAAGAGGGCGATGCCCAGGAAGAGCCAGGCCAGGACGATGAGCATGGCGTAGCCGAAGGAGAGGCCGACGTATTTGAGGGTGATTTCGTTGCCCTGGGTGAGAGCGTCGGTGACCCAGAGGTAGGCGAGGTTGGGCACGAGCCGGTACGCCACGCGGGCGAGCTGGCTCACCTCGCGGTACTGGCCGAACATAGCATCGGACACCAGCCCGATGAGCATCACGACGGTGCAGACGGTGAGCGTCATCACCTGGCCGAGGCGACTGGAAACCGCCACGGCGACCGAGGTCAGGATCATCACCATGGCGAAGACGAGCACGATCGCCCCCAGGAGCTGGCCGCTCAGGAAGTCTTTCCCGAACGCCTGAAAGCTCCACTCCTTGTCGATGAGGGCCACCAGAACCAGGGCCAGAGTCATGAGGGGCACCGACAGCGTCACCGCCGTCGACGTGAACTGCATGTCATACAAGTAGTTACAGAACGCGGCGATGAGCAGCGTCGCCAGGACGGCGGTGGTCCCGAAGATGATGACGGGCAGATCGAAGTCCTGGCTGGCCCGCTCAAGCACCTGGTGCCGCATGGTGAGCAGGAACACGATACTGATCAGGTAGAAAGCGATGGCCAAGGCCCCGGTCAGCCCCACAAACTTGCCCACCAGGAAGAGCGGACGGCTGACCGGCTTGCTGATGACCGTCAGGACGGTCTTGTTTTCGATCTCCTGTGACAGGATTCCGGCAGCGCTGAAGGCGGCCAGAAACAGGCCCGAAACGAGGAGGGTGGAGAGCCCCAGGTCCTTGAGGAGCTTGTTATCGTCCTCCAGGGTATAGCCCGCGATGCCCACGTTGAGGACCATCAGGCCGGTCGCCACCAGGATGAGCGTGCCGTAGATGGGCTGGCGGATGGTCTCCGTGAAGCTGTTGACGATAATGCCCCAGAGCTTGTTCCACATGAGCCGTGTAATGCCTTGTGCTACAACCGGTTGGCAGACCCGCGGTCCGCAAAAGTCGGGCCGGTCCGCGCAAACTTCGGCTTGGCAGGACCGTACTGATATTGTAAAGTACGCCGCTCGGTCGTCCACTGGTCGGCCGGTCGGGCTCGAATCTGTTACCGTTCTCCCGGTTCGAGCGGCCCCGCAGGCTGAAGCCTGCGGCACTTGAGACGGTTTTCTTCATCCGAGATTTTCTGCGTGGTTACTCAGCAACGCCCTGAACGTCGCGCCCGGACTGTCGCGCTGGTCGGTCTGTCGTTTCAAGTTGCACTGACCGCGTTCCTCCTGCTGCTATCGATCTGGGGGGCTTCGGCGTCGATCCGCGCGCTGACCCTGCTCTCCAGCGCGGGCATCCTGATCTGGTTCTGCCTCGTCCTGATCTATCAGCAGAAGGTCCTGGTTCAGGAGGAGGCCTTCGAGTCCGAGCAGTTGCGCAAGGAACGCGAGTCGGGCCTGGCCGGCGGGGCGCTCTTCGACGTGGACGACGAGACGCTGCTGCTGGCTCGGCGGCGATTGAATTGGATGTTCCGGTGGCTGCTGCCGGTCTTCACGCTGCTCGTGGTGGCCGGACTGCTGCTGGCGGCGACGGTTTCGTGGCCCTGGAGTTTCCGCGAGCCGCTCGACTCGAGCATGTGGCCGCCGACCCAGAACACCGGAATGCTGATCTGGTTCGTCGGCGGGGCGGCGTTCCTGAGCTTCCTGTTCTCACGCTATGCGGCCGGCATGGGCCGACTGCCCGAATCGCGGATGCTGCGGGCGGGGTCGAGCTGGCTGATGGGCGTGACGCTGGCGGCCGTCGCCGTGGCCGCGACCCTGGCCGCCCTGCACTTTGCCGGCACACCCGCCCCCGAACGGATCCTGGCCAAGGTGCTGCGGGCCCTGCTGATCGTGCTGGCCCTCGAGGTGACGCTGAACTTCGCCCTGGACTTCTACCGTCCGCGGGGACCGGGGGAGGAGCCGCGTCCGGCGTTCGACAGCCGGCTGCTGGGCCTGTTCAGCGAGCCGGGCGGGATCGCGCGATCCATCGCTGACGCCCTGAACTACCAGTTCGGGTTCGAGGTTTCCTCTACATGGTTCTACAAGCTGCTGCAGCGCTCGCTGGTTCCGCTGCTGGGCTTCGCGGTGGCGGCGCTGCTGGCGGCCAGCACGCTGGTATTTGTGGACGTCAACGAGCAGGCCATCCTCGAGCGGCTGGGCCAGCGGCTGCCCGGCGTGCTCGAACCGGGGCTGCATCTGAAGTATCCCTGGCCGATCGACGCGGCGTACAAGGTGGCGACCGCCCAGGTTCACGAGCTCAAGATCGGGATTGAACCGCCCAGGGATGAGAAGCAGAAGAAGGACGAGCTGATCCTGTGGACGAACAAGCACGAGCAGGAGCCGCACCTGGAGGTCCTGGTGGCGACGCCGAAGCTGGCGACCTTCATCCGGGAGGTGAGTGCGACGCGTCCGGCGGCCGGTCCCGCGACGCGTGCGTCAGACGAGGCGTCGGCTGCGGCCCAGCCGGGCGACATGAGCCGACGGGTGGGCGAGGCGGTCGCGGTGAGCCTCATGCGGGTTGCGGTTTCGCTGCAGTATTCGATCCGCGATGCTTACCAGTGGCTGACCACCTACGACCAGCCTGAGGAGGTTCTCAAGTCGATCGCCAACCGGGAGATCAACCGCTACTGTGCGAGCGTCGACGTCAACGGGCTGATCGGCGGGCAGCGCGGCGAGATCGAACAGGCGCTGTGGAAGGCCATTCAGGTTCGGGCCGACGCGGCCCAACTGGGCGTGGACATCAAGTTCCTGGGCCTGCAGGGCGTTCACCCGCCCGAGTCGACCGCCAACGATTTCCAGGATGTGGTCGGCGCCGAACAGAAGGCCTCGGCCACCATCCGCAGTGCTGATGCGGAGTACAACAAGAGACTCGCAGAAGTTGCCGGCGACGTGCAGCGGGCCGAGGCGCTGTCGGAACTGATCCGCCAGGTCAATGAACTGGACTCGGCCGGTTCTCAGACCCCCGAAGCGGCAGCGGCGCGCAAGAGACTGAGCGCCCTGTTCTACGGCGACGCCGAGGCGGGCATTCTCCCGGTGGGCGGCAAGGCGGCCGAGGTCCGCGAGAACGCCCGGGCCCGGCGCTGGGAGCTGGAGAACGACATGCGCGCCCGGGCCGAGACCTTCGAGCAGGAAATGGCCGCCCAGCGCGCCGCCCCGACGGTCTACCGCACCCGCAAGATTCTCGAAGGCCTGATCGCCGCGGGCGAGGGCCTTCGCAAATACATTGTCGCCAGTGACGGCACGCTCCAACTGAACCTGCAGGATCCGATGACGGCGAACATTCAGTCAGCGCTCGAGGAGAAGAAGTGAGCCAACCCATGAATCGAAGTCTTCCATCATTGATTGCCGGCGCCCTGCTGGTCGCGGTGCTGGCCCTCTACATGATCACCTACCAGGTCCGGTTTACCCAGGTGGCCGTGATGAAGACCTTCGGGAGGTCCGCGGCGCCCAAATACGAGAACGGGAAGCTGGTCGACCCGGGCGACGTCATCACCGAGCCGGGCCTTTACTGGAAGTGGCCCTGGCCCATCCAGCAGGTGTCGATCTACGACAACCGGATCCAGCTCACCGCCAACCCCGGTGAAGAAACGCCGACCCGCGACGGCAAGCCCGTCATCGTGACCACGACCATGGCGTGGCGCATCAAGGATCCGTACCTGTTCAGCCGCACCTGCGGCAACGAGAAAGAGGGTGCGGAGCGGCTGCGGACTCTCGTCCGCGACCGGCAGAAGACCGCCATCAGCCAGCACGATTTCAAGAACTTCGTTTCCACCGATCCCAAGGAGCTGGAATACGACCAGATCGAAAAGCAGGTGCTCGATACGGTGCAGACGGCGGCGGCGGAGCTGTACGGCATCCAGGTCGAGAGCGTGGGGATGGAGCGCCTGGCCCTGCCGCAGCGCATCACCGAGACCGTCTTCGACGCGATGAAGAAGGAGCGGCAAGCCCAGGCGGCTCTCTATACCAGCGTCGGCGAGGCACAGGCGTCCCAGATCAAGTCGAAAGCGGAAGGCATCGCCAAGACGATCCTGGCGTTTGCGGATGGCAAGGCCAAATCGATCGAAAACGAGGGTCTCGCCCAGGCGAACCAGTTGATTCAGGTCTTCCAGCAGGACGAGGAACTGGCCAATTTCCTGCTGAAGGTGGAGAACCTGCCGAAGATTCTCACCGAGAAGGGGACCACCATCGTGCTGGACCAGACCGCACCGGTGCTGGACCTCCTGTTCCCCGGGGCTTCGGCGACGACGCGTCCGGCCACGCCCGGCGCGGAGGGTCCCAAGATGGCGGGTGCGGCACTGCCGCCGGAGATGATGCGGCCGGCCGAGTGATGCCTCGCCGGATGGAGGTTACGGGCGGGTGGTACGGAGCTCGATCGTCGACGAGATACGCGATGCCTCTGAACCGCCGGGTGGCCGTGAGCGTGCCGCGGAGGCCACCCGAAAGACTTGAAGTGGAGTGAGCAGCTTTGTCTGACGGTCATCTGCCAACAGGGCCCGGCCTGGACGATCATGACCACGATCGTGGTCATGATTACGGGATCGGGCTTCTCGATCATCCTCATCACGGGCACAGCCATGCCCTGCCCGTGGTGGAAGAGCCGCTGGACGCCGCGAGCCAGTCTCTGGCCGATGCTCTGCGGGCGAGCTTCCGCGTGCTCAAGGGCCTGATGCTCTTCGTCCTGATCCTGTTCCTCTTCAGCGGCGTGTACCAGGTCAGTAATACCGAGGTGGGCGTGCAGACGCGATTCGGCAGGCAGATCGGACCACCTACCGAGCCGGGCCTGCACTTCGCCTGGCCCTACCCGATCGATTCCATCACCAAGGTGTACACCGGCCAGCGCACGGCGGAGGTGGGTGAATTCTGGCTGCGACTGTCGGACGCGGACAAGACCAAACCGCTCACCGAGGTGACCACCAAAACCGGCGGCCTGGACCCCGCGACCGACGGCGCCCTGCTGACCGGCGACAAGGCCATCATGCATCTGCTCCTGCAGGTGCAGTACAAAGTCACCGATGCCAACGCGTTCGTGAAGAATGTCAGCAACGTGGATGAGCTGATCCGGACGGTGATTCAGCAGGCCGCGGTGGCGGAGGCCGCCCGAACCACCGCCAACGTGATCTGGAAGGATCCGCGGCAACTGGTCGGCGTGCGCGGCATGGATCAGCAGAGTGGCATCAAGGCCCGCGCGCAAGCCATGCTCGACAAGCTCGGGAGCGGAATCACGCTCGAGAACGTGACCGCGGAGAGATCTCACTATCCCCTCCAGGTGCGCGACGATTTCATCGCCGTGCAGGACGCGGAGAACCGGATGGGTCAGTCGATCCAGACGGCCAACAAGGAACGCGAGGAGACGCTCAAGGGGGCGGCCGGACCGGCCTGGGAGGAGATCAACGATCAGATCGAACGCCTCGATCTGGTGGACGACAAGGCCCAACGCACGGAGATCATCAAGCGCATCGGAGAACTGATCGCCGGAAAGGCCACCGGCAAGGCCAGCGAGAAGATCAAGCTCGCCGAAGCGAGGCGTGACCGGATCGTCTCCGAGGCCCAGTCCGCCCGCGATCGCTTTCTGACCATGCTCGAGGCGTACCGCAGGAACCCGACGCTCGTCATGGACAACCTGCGACAGAAGATGCTGGGGCAGGTGTTCTCGCAACCGCTCCTCTCCCGATGGATTCTGCCGCCCGGACCCAACAAGCTCATTCTCCTCAACAAGAACCCCGAAGAGATCCGCCTGCGGGAGGTCGAGGAGGCCAAAAAGAGGGCAGGCGTGAAGTGAGAAACGCCGGGCGGGCGGTTCGCAAGGGAGGCATGGCACAGGGCTGACCGGAGGCGACAAGCGGCTCGCCTGCATCCCGTTACCCGCCTCCGGTCCACAGATGATCTCTATCATCATGCGGTGATCATGGATTCGACCGATACAACCGTCATTCAGACCGTCGGCCTCACGAAGATCTTCAAGGACTTCTGGCATCGGCCGCGCGTGGTCGCCGTCGATCATCTGGATCTCGACATCTATCAGAACGAGGTTTTCGGCCTGCTGGGTCCCAACGGCTCGGGCAAGACCACGACGATCAAAATGCTGCTCGGCCTGCTGTATCCGACGCGCGGGCGGATCCGCGTGCTTGGCAAGCCCCCGACCGACGTGAGCGTGAAGGCCCGCATCGGCTACCTGCCGGAGGAATCGTACCTCTACCGGTTCCTGGATGCCCGCGAGACGCTCGATTACTACGGGCGGCTGTTCCAGATCGCACGGCCGGAACGGCGGCGGCGCGTCGATCAACTCCTCGAAATGGTCGGCCTGACGGGCGAATCGCGGCGGCGCGTCGGCGAGTACTCCAAGGGTATGGCCCGGCGCATCGGGCTCGCCCAGGCCCTCATCAACGACCCCGATCTGCTCATTCTCGATGAGCCCACTTCGGGCCTCGATCCGCTGGGCACCCGGGAGATCAAGGACCTCATCCACTTCCTCAATCGCGAGAAGCGCAAGACCATTCTGCTGTGCAGCCACCTTCTGGCCGACGTCGAGGACGTGTGCCAGCGCGTCGTGATCCTCTACGGAGGTAAACGGCAGGCCATGGGCGACATTCACGAACTGCTCAGCCGCCAGAACCTCACGCAGATCACCACCGAAAAGCTGACGCCGCAGATGGTGAGCAAAATCCGCGCCGTGCTCGAGCAGGAGGAGCAGCGGCACGTCATCAGCGTGTCGACGCCTTCGGACAAGCTGGAGACCTTCTTCCTGCGGATCGTGCGGGAGGCCCAGCAGGCCCGCCAGCAGACCTCGGGCGTGGGTAGCGGGGGCCAGATTGCCGATTTCCTTGCTGCCGGCGACGGCCAACAGGCGGAGGCGGTGGTGGAATCGCTGATTCGAGGGGCCGAGGCGGAGCGGCACATGCCCGCCGTGACAGGCGAACCGGCCCGCCCGGTGCAGGAAGAGGCGCCTTCGGTGGTGAGCGAACTCGTTGCGGCCACCCGCGCCACCGAGCCGGCGCAGACGCCCGGCGGCGTGCCGGAACCGCGCAGCGAGGGGCCCGCCGCCGATCAGTCGGTGATCGAGGAGCTCGTCCGGGGCGCGGAGACTCCGCGCGAGCCGCGGGGTTGAGTCGATGCGCATGATGTTGCGAGTGCTGGTCTGCCTGGCCGCCCTGGTCGTGGGCGCGACCCTCGGGGCGCGCCTGCAGATGACCATCGGGCTGTGGGGAGCAATCGGGCTCGTCACCGCGGCCGCCTTTGTCTCGCATCTGCTGATTCTGAACGCCGTGTTCGCCCGGCGCGGCCCCGCGACGGACCTGACGCGGGCCACCGAGGCGCAGTTCTGCACGATGATGGGGCTTGCCGTCGCCGTGGCGGCCGCCTCCCTCTATTGCCTTCTGTATCTGTATTCGACGACGCGGTTTCCGGGCTTCCTCCTGCGTCCGGGCGGACCGGACATGGTCGCCTGGCAGGCCAGGCCGCCGCACCCCGCGTATTTCCTCCCCGCGATCCTCCTGGTCGTCCTGCCGCTGCTGGTGACGCTCGCAGATTTCCTGTTTGCGGCCAATGCCGGCTGGCGAAGGATCCGCGCACGGATCGAAGACCGCGGCGGGCTCTATCTGCGGTCCGCGGCGACGGTGCTGATCCTGGGTATCGCCATGGCCGGCCTCCTGATGGGCTATCCGCAGTATCTGGGCGGTCTGGTCATTGTCCTGGCGGGGCTGCTCCTGCTTGTGCTCATCGACCGCGGCTTTTCGCGGTCGCGCGTCATCGGCGTCGCCCGGCACATGATCGCGGAGGGCCTGCGGATGAAGATCGCCCTGGTCTTCATCGGCGTGCTCGTGCTCGTGGTGCCGGTCATGCCGTTCACGCTGGCCGGTGACGGGGTCACGCTCACCAGTAAGGTGCAGAGCTTCCTGACCTACTCGCTGACGCTGACCGGTGCCCTGCTGAGCCTGCTGACCGTCTTTCTGTCGTGTGCGACGATTGCGGGCGAAGTCCGCGCCAAGCAGATCTGGATGGTTGCCAGCAAGCCCATTCCCCGCTGGCAGTTCTTTGCGGGCAAATGGCTCGGCATCGTCGTGCTCAATGCGGCGCTCCTGTTTCTGACCGGTCTGACCGTCTGGGGCTTCAGCGCCTACCTGGCGCAGCTTCCCACGCGCGTGCCCGACGATCGCGACCGGCTCCACGCCGAGGTGCTCACCGCCCGCTACGGCGTCAAGGCCGAAAAGCCGGACTTCTCCGCACAGGTGGAGGACCGCATCCGCAAACTGCGCGAGGAAGGACGGCTCGGCAGCGTCGGCATGCAGGCTGAGGCCGAGCTGCGGCGGCAGATCGAGGACGATCTGCGCAAGGAATGGTGGTCGCTCGGCCCCGACGACGCCCGGGAATACAACTTCAAGGACCTGCGGGTCAACCGTGAGGAAGGCGAGTGGCTGCATCTGCGGCTCAAGCCCGAGACGCCCACCGGGGTGGATGATCTGGAGATTCCGATCCTCTGGCAGGCGGGCAATCGCGACGAGGTGAGCACGATCACCCCGCCGCGCGAGCACATGCTCATCTGCGGGCGGTTCGCGACCATTCCCATCCCCGCGTGGGCGGTCGATTCCCGCGGGAATCTGACGCTACGCGTCGGAAATCTGGATGAGCGCAACTCGGTGGCGTTCGAAGGAGACGACAGTTTCACGCTGCTCTATGACCTGGGCACCTTCCACTGGAATCTGTTCCGGGCCCTGGGTGTGGTGTGGTGCCGGCTGGCGTTCCTGGCCGTGCTGGGACTGTTGACTTCGACGTTCCTGTCGTTCCCCGTGGCCTGCATGGGATGTTTCCTGGTGCTGCTGGTGGCGAGCGCATCGCGTTTCCTGACGGAGGCGATCGGGGCGGCGGAACGGATGCCCAACGGCGAGGATCCGCTGTGGATCTTCGGGCCGGTCCTTCGCCCGCTCGGCCGCGTGTTCGTGTGGCTGGTGCCTGATTTCTCCACCTATGATCCGGTGGGCAACGTCGCCAATGGGCAGGTCGTGCCGATCATGTGGGTGCTGACCTCGCTGGTCGTGCTGGTGCTGGTGAAGGGTCTGGTGCTGGGAGTGATCGGCGGCGTGATCTTCACGCGGCGCGAACTGGCCCAGGTGACGGTGTAGAGGATTTCGGGTTGCGAATTGCGAATTGCGGATTTGGACACCGCGCCTGGCGAGCCTGAATCAATCCGCAATCCCAAATCCGCAATCCGCAATGATGTGACCAACAATGGCAGTT
This sequence comes from uncultured Planctomycetales bacterium, assembly GCA_964591605.1. Taxonomy (GTDB): domain Bacteria; phylum Planctomycetota; class Phycisphaerae; order UBA1845; family PWPN01; genus CAYLLT01. The sequence goes on along the minus strand of CAZQEN010000006.1, from coordinate 10,381 downwards.
GCTCCGGACACGTCGGCCCTCGTCGAACACGAGGATTACCTCGAGTCGAAGCTCGGCTCACAGCGGAGCTCGACGCTGATTCAGATCGGCGGCGGGCTGGCGGCCGTCGTCTGCCTGGCCGGGGCGGCGTGGCTGCAGAATCCGATCAATACGCAGCGCAAGGAGCTGCAGCTCACTCTCCAATCGAACATCTACCAGGAACTGCCGCCGGAATACGCCTGGGTCAGCGCGGCGGGGACGGCCTTCCGCGGGATCGCCGCCGACATTCTCTGGATGCGGGCCGAGAAGCTCAAGGAAGAGGGCAAGTACTTCGAGCTGCACCAGCTCTCGAAGTGGATCTGCACGCTCCAGCCGCGGTTCGGGCAGGTCTGGCAGTTCCAGGCGTGGAACATGTCGTACAACATCTCGGTCGCCACGCACACCGGGGCCGAGCGCTGGCAGTGGGTTTACAACGGCATCCGCCTGCTCCGCGACGAGGGCATTCCCAACAACGAGCGCAACCTGCTCCTGTACCAGTATCTGGCCTGGATCTGGTTCCACAAGGTCGGCGACCGCATGGACGACTTCCACATGTCGTACAAGCGGGTGTGGGCGGCCACGATGGAGATTCTGCTGGGCACGCCGCCGGCCGGCGTACCGGCGAAGGAGGCCATCGACTGGTTCCGCCCGGTGGCGCAGGCTCCGCGCAGCCTGAGCGAGGTCGAGAAGGCGCATCCGGGGGTCGCCGCCCTGGTGGCCCGGTTGAAGGATCTGGGCATCGACGTCAATGTCGGCACCAACAACCAGCGGATCTACCATCCGCTCGAAGAGAACTTCTTCAGGCCCTACACCAGGTATCTGCAGGCCCAGTCTTTCGCCGTCCTCCGCACCAGCCCCCTCCAGCAGGAGGGCCCTGAAGGCCGGCTGTCCGCGTTCTTCGCCGCCGCCCCCGGGGAGGATCTTGACGCGCTGCTGGCATGGATGCGGGCCAAGGTGCTCCGCGAGCAGTATAAGATGGACCCCGCCTTCATGCTCGAACTCACCGGGCGGGTGGGCACCAAGGATCCGCTGCCCATCGACTGGCGGACGCCCTGGTCGCAGACGTTGTACTGGGCGACGCTCGGCAGCGACATCAGCGGAAAGCTCAAGACGTTCAAGGAGTTCGAGACGCTCCAGATCGACCGCAACCTGCTCTTTGCCATCAAGACCATGGCCAAGCAGGGCCGCTATATCTGCCGGCCGAACGTCGACCAGCCGATGAACTCGTTCCTGAACATGCTGCCCGACCTGCGCTGGATCGAGGCGATGCACCGCAAGTACATCGAGCTCGGACCCAAGTACAAGGAGGAGGGCGAGGAGATCGGCATCACCTCCGGCGAGACCTTCCGCAGCGCGCACGTGAACGAGCTGCACGAGGCGGTGGTGAACCTGTTCCTGGCGGGCCACGTCGATGAGGCCCGCCAGTATCTCGACTATCTGGCCAAGAACTACAAGGACCAGTTCACCAAGAAGGTCCAGGAGTACTATCTCAAGGACGTCGAGAGCTTCGTGATGTCGGAGCTCAAGGAGATGGCCGACACGTTTCAGACGGCCAACGGCATGATCTACATGCTGATGCAGCGCGGCTTCATGGCCCTGGCATCGGGTTACGCCGACGAATACGCGGCGGCGGTGCGGAACGCCTCGCTGATCTACGAGACCTACCAGAAGGACAAGGAGAAGGATCCGGAAGGGCGGCGGGCCCTGCCGGAGTTCGCCCAGTTGCAGGCCGACGCGCTGGCCGACTTTGTGCTCAACACCGCGTGGCCGGTGGCGGTGCGGTCGGGCGTCTGGAACCGCGTGCCCTCGCCGGAGGTAAAGCGGCCGATCTACGATCTTGTGCTCCCCGATCTCAAACGGCAGTGTGAGGATCCGCGCATCGGCTTCGACGTGGACAAGGCGTTCCCCGCGCCGGTCGGCATGGATGAGTGGCGGGCCGCCCACCCGAACATGGAAGGCGTCGGAGCCTTCAAGGGTGCCCAAGAAGAATCGCATAAAAAGTGACGGTGATTCCAGCTCTGTCCCGCGCGGCGCCCAATGAACTTGCGTGATTGGGCCGTGGCACGGGCCGGGTGAGGGGGATTTCATGCTGATCCGTCTGGTATTGCTGTTCACGCTCGTGCCGGTAATCGAGCTGGCGGTGCTGATTCAGATCGGGCGCCGCATCGGCGTACTGGAGACCATTGCTCTGGTGCTGGCGGCCGGCGTGGCCGGGGCGTATCTCGCACGGCGTGCGGGTGTGCGGGCCGTCGCGCAGGTTCAGGCGGATCTGGCGGCCGGCCGGCTTCCCGCGGACAGCCTGCTCGACGGACTGATCGTGCTGGCGGCGGGTGTGATGCTCATCACGCCCGGCGTGGTGACGGATCTGCTCGGACTGCTGCTGCTCCTGCCTCCGGTGAGGGCGGTGCTGCGGACCCGGCTGAAATCGCGGTGGCGCGGGCGAATGGTCGTTTTCCGCGGCGGCTCGGCCGGTCCGGCCGGAGAGTGGGTTGACGTGGAACCCCGCTCGGCCCACGACGTGGAGACGCGGCGCGGCCAGCTCCCTGAGGCATCGTAGCGCGGCCAGTGGCCCGCTGCTCACGGGGCATCCCGCCAGAATCACCCTGTAAACTACCTTTATGTTCCATCAACCGCCTTTGGCACCCCTGCTGACTCAACCGGTGCCGGTCTGACCCGTGAGCCGGCTCAGTCGCTCGAGGGCGGCGGAGCGGTCGGTGAGTTCCTCGTTCAACTGGGCGTCGTAGAGGGCGTCGAGGATCTCCTTGAATCGCGGACCGGGCGGCAGACCCAACTCGATGAGATCATCACCGATGACCAGCGGCGGGGGGGCCACCTGCCCGGCGGGGATGCGCTCCGCGCGGCGGCGGGCCGCGTCGCAGGTGTCGGGCGGCATGGCCATCGACGCCAGGACCGATGCGTGCAGGGCGAGCAGGTCCGGCCAGCGCGGATGGGCCAGCAGCCGCTTGAACTGAGCCAGGGTCAGGCGATCCACCCGGTGCAGCTCAGGCTGATGCTTCACCAGCCACACCAGGTCGTCGATCTGCTGATTGCTGCAGCGCAGGGCGCGCCCGATCTCTTCCAGGCGGAGGGTTGCGACGCCTGACAGCAGGGCGGCCATCGCCAGCGGAAAGTCTGCGTGCCCGGGTAACTGCCTCAGGCGCTCCACGGCGGCGGAAAGACCCTTCGTCGCCGTCCGATCATCCTTCGAAACCTCCCCGCCCTGCCCCGGCGAGGGCTCTGCTGCGGCCGGAGGCGGGGGCGCGTTGACGTCGACCTCCGCGCCGGGCCAGAGCTGGGGCAGCAGGTCCAGTTCGGCGATCAGCGAGACCGCCCGGGCCCGCGTCGGGCGCGTGAGCATCTTGGCCAGCTCCTCGCGGATGCGTTCGGGGCTGATGCGCCCCAGGTCGGCGGCATGGGCACGGATGGCGGCCGCCGTGACGGGTTCGATCTCGAAATCCAGCCGGGTCGCGAAGCGGATCGCCCGCAGAAGCCGCAGGTGGTCCTCGGCGAAACGGCGGTCCGGTTCGCCGATGGCGCGGATGACGCGGGCCCGGAGGTCGGCCTGGCCGCCGACATAGTCGATGATGCGCTGTTCGAGGGGATCGTAGAACAGGCCGTTGATCGTGAAGTCGCGGCGCCGCGCATCCTCCTGTGGGGTGCTGAAGACGACCGCGTCGGGGCGCCGCCCATCGCGGTAGCTCAGATCGGTGCGGAAGGTGGCGACCTCGATCCAGAAACGGCCCTGTTTGGCCAGCACGACGCCGAACTTCGCCCCGACCCTGCGGGTATTGGAGAAGATCTCGCAGACCCGGTCGGGCGGAGCATCAGTGGCGATGTCGATGTCGGACGGTTCGTGGCCCAGGAGCATGTCGCGCACACTGCCGCCGGCCCAGAAGGCCTGATGGCCGTGCCGGCGCAGCCGCTCCACGACGGCCAGCGCGGCATCCTGAATGTTCCGCACGCGCGACATGGGGTGTGATTGTAGCGGAAGCACCAGCAATCGCGCAGCGGCGGCAAGGGTCTTCCGGACGTTCAGGCGCTCGACCGGCGATGCCTGCGGATTCCGGTCACACGCCGTCCACCAGCGGGGCGAGGTGGTGCTGAGCGATGAGCAGGCCCCAGTCCTCGTACGGGCGCTGCTCGTCGTGATTACGGAAGACCGCGTCGTGCCAGCCCTCGATGTTGAGGTCACCGCGGTAACCGGCGCGGACGAGTTCCTTGACGATCTGCGGCCAGCTCGCATCCCCCAGCCCGACGAAGCAGTGTTCGATCGCTCCGCCGTGGTAGATCCCGTAGCGGTCGAGGACGTCGCGATAGACCTTCGCATCCTTGGCGTGAACGTGGAATATCCTGGAACCCCATTGCCGCAGGTTGACGACCGGGTCGATGAGCTGGCAGAGCAGGTGCGAGGCGTCCCATTCGATGCCCAGGGCCGCCGAGGGCACCTCGTTGAAGCACCGCTCCCACATGGCCGGCGTGCAGATGCAGTTGATGCCGCCGAAGGGGCTGTGGTACGCCCCCATGGGGCAGTGCTCGAAGGCGATCCGCACGCCGTGGTCTTCGGCAAAGCGGGCGTGCTCGCCCCACAGTTCCCGGAAGCGCGGCAGCGATGCCTCGAGATCCTGGCCAACGATGCGTCCGGCGAAACCGGCGACCACGGGCACCTCCATCTCGCGGGCGAGGGTGATGCAATGGCGCACGTGCTGGCGGTGGTGCTCTGACTTCGCTGCGTCGGCATCCATGTGGTTCACGTAGAAGCCGCCGATGCAACTGATCCGCACGCCCGCCTCGTCGAAGGCGTAGTGTATTTCCGCGGCTTTCGCCTGCCATCCGTCATGGCCGGGCAGGAAGGGCTCGTCGGGCCCGACCAGGAGCTCGACGCTGCCGAAACCGTGCTGGCGCATGAAGGCGATGCGTTCACGATCGAAGTTGCTCAGGAAGCCGATTCGCATGATGGTTACTGCCTTGTCTGTGAGTCTGATCGATCATTTCGGTCTCATCGCCCAGGCCACCGCGTAGCAGGCGCCGCCGGCCAGGAGGGCGCTGGTGAAGCCGCCGACGATGGCGATGACCACCGCGGCGATCGAGCCGATGACGCTTGCCACGCCGTTGATGCCCCAGAGCGCGGAGACCGGCGCACCGTGAGGGTCCTGGGCATGCCGGCGCAGGCCGAGCGGGAACGGCATGCCCATGAAGAAGCCGAACGGGAACACGACCGCGGCGGCCAGGCCGATCCGCGCGGGCAGTTGCAGCGGCAGGGCCGTCTGAACCAGTGATGGGAGTATAAGGGTGGCGACCACCATGAGGGCAACGATGATCGCGGTGATCCAGCCCAGGGCGGCATGGATGCGCTGCGGAGCGAAGCGACGGGCGTAGAGGCTGCCCAGGCTGCTGGCCAGCAGGATCGTGAACAGAATCACCACCAGCGTGTAGATCGGGTGGCCCAGCAGCAGGATGAGCCGCTGCATGAGAGCGATCTCGCAGACGATGAAGCCGACGCCCAGGGCGCCGAAGTAGAGAACGGTCCGTACGCCCGGAGCGCGGAAGCCGCCCATCCGGCTTCCGGCGAGCAGCAGGGCGGTAAAGAGGACCACCGCCAGCAGCGGAATCGCGAACAGCCGGACGACGAAGCCGGGAACGCCGAGGGGCTTGTCGGTCGCGAAGTAGAACGGGCGGTCGTCGTACACCGGCGTGGCCAGCGTCTCGAAGGCCTGCGTATACTGCGGGAACGAGATCCGGCCGGCGAAGAGGTCCGAGTAGGGCGGCTGGCCGGGGCGGGTCGGGGCGTGCAGCACGTGCAGCCCGTCGTGGCCGGCGAGCAGCCGGTCCACGCGGTCCTGGGTGAGGGGGGTTCTGGCCAGCAGGAAGACCGTCTCGACCGGCTCATCGACGGGCAGCACCTGGTAGGGAACCTGGATCTTTTTGGGCTTCCGCTGCGAGACGGCCAGGACGTGACGGCCGATCTCCCCGACTGGCATCCCGCGGCGCGAGAGGAAATCGATGGCGTTGGCGACCAGCCGGGGCATGTCGCCGGGCCAGCGGATGATCGCCAGCGCGCCGTCATCGGTGAGGCGGTCGTAATATGCCTCCAGGGCGTCGCGCGTGTAGAGGTAATTCTCAGTTAGAGAGAGGCCTCCGCTGCTGACCGCGGCGAAGCTGTCCACGAAGCCGAGCATGATCACGTCGAACCGGTCGGGCGTGCGTTCGATGAAGTTCCGTCCTTCCTCCATGACGAGCCGGACGGCCGGGAGACCGTAAAGATTGCCCGCCTGATCCCCGTAATGGCGGACACAGTCGATCATGAGCGGATTCATCTCGACGGCCGTCACCCGGGGGCTGCCCGCGGCGATTGCGAGAGCGACGTCGGTGCCGCCGCCCGGGCCGATGACCAGCACTTCCGGCGCGCTGGCGATCCGGAAGGGGAAGGCCCGGAACCAGTTTCGCCCGCCGGCCAGGCTCTCGGCCCGCCCGTCCCAGCGCATGACGTTCGTCCAGGCGTCGCTGTCGATGAAGAGGCGGGCGAGATTGTCCGCGCCGGGCGTATTGACGGCCGTGATGCGCGAGTAGGCGTTCCAGCGGTCGGACTCGATCTGCGCCGTGGGGTCAGCCTGCAGGAGCTGATACAGACCCTTTCCCGGCGCGTCGCGGATCGCCAGTCCCTGGCTGCGGTAGTTCCAGGCGGTCAGCACCAGATTCAGGATCAGGATCGGGAACACGATCAGCACGGAAACCGCGGTTCCGCGGTCGCGACAGAGGGCTCTGGCCAGAAGGGCCGCGGCGGCGGCGGGCATGATGGCTGTGGCCAGCACGGTGGTCTCGGCGCCCAGAAAGCTGATGACGATGGGCACGGCGAGGACGCCACCCGCCGCCCCGGCCAGATCCGCGAAGTAGAGCCGGTTCGAGTCGGCTCCGTGCGTCTCGAAGATCAGGCTCAGGGCGGCCCCGCTGGCCAGAAACGGCAGCAGGCTCATCGCGAAGTAGAAGACCAGCCGGTCCGGCGTGAACGGGAACTGCAGGATGGCCGTCAGAAAGATCGGCATGAGCAGGGCCGGCAGAGCGGCCAGCATCAGCAGGATGCCATGGATGTGCGGCGACCTGGACAGGCGAAGCATGTAGACGAGAAAACCACCCAGGCCCCAGCCGAACAGGGCCACGGATATGGCAACGAACGCGTAGTGATACCAGATCGTGGCCGAGAAGATGCGGGTGAGCGTCAACTCGAAAAGCAGGCCGGACGCGCTCAGGAGCAGGACGGCCAGCAGGATGAGCGGTGATGCCCGCTGCGTGGATGGTTGCGGAGGGCAGGCCGCGGCGGGGGAGGGTCGTTCGAGCTCAGTCTGCACGGGATGTTCTCTCCAGGTTCACTTCTCGGTCAAAGACGATTCCGGCCGGGCCGCGTTGTCGGACCGGGCGAGGTGCTCCTCGATCCTTCGGGCGAGCCAGCGTGCCGGCAGATCTCCCGGAATGCTGGTCGCGAGCTGTGTTCTCTCGCTCCCGCCGGTGGTGCACGAGAGCGCATAATACTTGCGGTCGCCGACGCTCGCACACTCCTTGACTTCAATCGAAGCCGCCTTCGAGGCAGGGATCCGGCGTGTCCGCCGCAGCGGCCCCCAGAATCGCTCGCTGCGCAGCTCGCCGGGCAGCAGCGTGATGCGATACGTGCCCAGGAGGCTCAGGAGCATAATTGTGAACAGCAGGCTGACCGCGCCAAAAACGAGAAGGAAGATGAGCATGAACCAGTTGCCGCGGGCGACCTGATAGATCGAGAAGACCGCGACGCCGGTGACGGCCAGATCGACGACGGTGAAGACGAGAAAGAACGTCATGCCCGGCCAGGCGGAGATTGTGAACTCGGGGTTTCCGTAGGGGTCCTGGCTCTCGCGAATCTTGTCGGGCAGGGGGTTGCCCGGCGCAGCGATCATCTCTTCGCGCTCGGCGAGTTTCCGGGGCGCCTCGCCCACATCCGGGTCGCTGGCCTGCGTGCGGAAGACGGGGACTTCGAAATCGAGGGCCAGGTCGACGCCGGGGATGCTGGCGCGGGCTTCAAGCTTCCACTTGATGTGGTCGTCGGAGCGGCTCTCGTCAGTCGGGCGGCAGTCGAAGGGGATCTGATAGTCCAGCGGGATGTCCGTGCTTGTCTGGCCGAAGGTGAGGGCGACGTCGCACGTTGTCGATTGCGACCAGAGCGTTTCGGTGTGGGTGGTGCGCTGTTTTCCAGAACCGGTCGTCCAGGTGTGGACGCACTTGAGTTCGATCCGGACCTGGTCGAGGCCCTCGATCCGGCCGGCGATCGTGAGAACGCCGCGGAGGCGGCCGCCGATCACGCCGGGGACGGTGGCGAGCCGCAGTTGGCTGCCCTGGAACTTGCGGCGGCGGGCGGTGGCCCGGAGGGCGAAGATGAGCAGGATCAGGCCCACCAGGGGGAAGATGAGGCCAAAGAGCGCGGCGTAGTTGTGCTTCCGGGTGATCTCGCGCGGCAGGACGAAGAGAATCGGCGACGAGACCAGGTTCCAGAAGGCCGCCAGCAGCCAGAGGATGGCCTCCGTGCGGCCGAATTGCGGTGTGAGGACGCCGCTGGCCCAGTCGGGCCGGTGCAGCCAGGGTTCGTCAGGGTGCTGTGAGACGAGGGCCGCTTTCGCGCGACCCGCGCGGCGGGCATAAAAGCCGCCCAACATGAAGCCGCCGCCGACGCTGGTGAAGACGGTCGCGAAGACGAGCATGAAGGCCAGCGAGGCGAAACGCAGCTCGCGGTCGAGGACGGCCGTCGCCGGGTCGGCCGGGTCGACGTAGCAGGAGACGGGCTTTTCCTGCTGATACGCGCGATGGAGCCGGTCGTAGGTGTTCTGGTGCCATGAGCCGATGTTGTCGCTCATGTCCATCAGACCGACGCGGCTGCTTTCGTATTTGTTGTCGTTGACGTAGTAGATGTAGTGGCAGACGACCTTGTAGGTGGTGCTGTTCTTGCTTGTGTGCCGTTCCAGATCCAGGTGGCGGATGACGGCCGGCGTTTCGACCCAGTGACGGGCCGCGTGTGCCTCGGTCAGCAGGCTGAACACCATCCCGCAGGCAAAAAGGCCGAAGCCCAGGAAGGGCAGGCCGAAGAGCAGGATGAAGATCGTTGCACCCCGGCCGCCGCTCTTTTGTGCGTGTTGGGTCATGGCGCGATTGCTTCGTCGGGCGGGGGGGAAATCAAACCATTCTACAGCACGGCTCACGAGGTCGGTTGCAGCGATAGTCGCAGGTCCGCCCCCACAGCCCGCGCAAACGACTGCAGAGTGGACAGGGTTGCCTGTTCAAGGTTCTCCCGCTCGAGTTGTGCGAGTTGTTTCACCGTGATTCCCATCCGCCGCGCCAGCTCCGCTCGACTGAGACCAGAGCGCCGCCGAAGCTGCCTCATCTGCCGACTCAGGCGCGCGAAACGCGACAGCGCCAGAGCCTCCGGGAGTCCGCCGGGGACCTTCCGGAATCCAGCCTTGCGCAATGCCTTCTGCGTCCGCCATGCCTTCGGAGCGGTGCGGGCGATGCGCTCCAACTCATTCAGATCCTCAGGAGACTGCGTCGAGTGTTTGCCGTTTTGTGCCATGGTGGTCACGCCTCGTAAGCGGTGATGATGAACACCCACGATTCAAGGTCCGCCAGGATATCGGTCGCATCTTCCTCGCGCCACACGACATGCAGCCTTCGCCCCGCGGCGGTCCGCCCGCGGGTAACAACGGTTCCATCCCGGTGTGCCTGATGGACCGAACGAGGCGACAACACCACTTGCGCGGCCTCCGACTCTTTGACGCCGTGCCGGGCAATGTGCTCACGGTTCCAGTCGATCCATTTGAACCGCATACCATTATAGCCATCACCGGTTGCTTCCCAACCAGCATCCTCACACCGCCGCGCAGACCTTTTTGGCGGCATCGGTGAGGTCGGTGGCGCCGACGAGGCCGGGGACGCTGGCCTCCTTGAGGAGTTCGCGGGCGCGGTCGACGTTGGTGCCCTCGAGGCGGACGACGACGGGGACGTTGAAGCCGACTTCCTTTGCGGCGGCGATGAGGGCCTCGGCGATGAGGTCGCACTTGGCGATGCCGCCGAAGATGTTGACCAGCACACCCTTGACCTTCTCATCGCTCAGGATGATGCGGAAGGCTTCGATGGCCCCGTCTTTGGTGACGCTGCCGCCGACGTCGAGGAAGTTGGCGGGCTCGCCGCCGTGGAGCTTGATGATGTCCATGGTTGACATGGCCAGGCCGGCGCCGTTGACCAGGCACCCGATGTTGCCGTCGAGGGCGATGTAGTTGAGGTTGGCCTTCTTGGCCCGCACATCCAGCGGCTTTTCCTGGGACTCGTCGGCCATCGCCTCGATGTCCTTGTG